>JAYUZE010000175.1:0-52409 GCA_043752035.1 Gammaproteobacteria bacterium | reverse complement strand
GAAAACGTCGTTTGCTTCATCAGGTTACAGACCTCACCGATCATGTTTACTGCTCACATTATCGGTCATTCCATAGACCCTGTGCAGAGCTTCCCTAGGGTGGAAGAGCCCATTCGGTCGGCTAAGAGGACTGCGCACCAAGTTGCGGGTGGGCCGCTTTGTAGTGCCGCTTGACAACGAACACACTTGAGAGCAGCGTCCAGGTCACTTCGACCTGAAGACAGGGCAGGTATCGCACTTCGAGCGAATCCATGCAGACACCCAGAAAGTCCGGTAAGCATGAGAACGAAGGGCCAGCCGTTCGCTACTCGGCGGTGTTGCCCGACACGGAACGAAGCAAGTCCATCGCCTTGGTGTCGGAGCTTGCGCTTGATCGTTTGCCCGATCGGAACGGGAGGATCCATGTCCTGATCTCGGCGGATGAAGCAAACTGCCTCCTCGAGCAGGGTATTGCCGTAAAGCTACTGGCGGTTATTCCAATCGCCCCCCTTGAGAAGTCATTGGTGATGACAGACGTGCAGGCGCAGCATTCACTCGAGAGACGCGTCAAGGGGATACCACGCAAGGATGGTGGGTGATGTACCGCACCGCTGCGCAAATCAATTCGGCCATACACCTGCTGTCGCAGTGGTTTCCGGACTACTTCCTGGAGCGGCAAATGCCGGAGAACTCGGTCGAAGGCAGACCGGTGTTTGCGTTGCGGCTGCGCGCCGGCGCAGCCGGCAGCCGGCCTGGTGTCCTGGTGGCGGGCGGCACGCACGCCCGCGAGTTGATGAACCCGGATGCAATCGTCGATCTGGCCATTGACCTCTTCCTCAGCTATGTCAACGGTACAGCGATTGTGTACGGCGGCCGCACCTGGACGGCGGATGACATCAAGATCATTCTGGAGTCCCTCGATATCTGGCTGCTGCCCTGCGTGAACCCCGATGGCCGCGAGCAGGTAATCGGCGGCGACAGCCTGTGGCGTAAGAACCGCCGGGTAAACGCCGGGTCGACCTGCCTTGGGGTAGATCTGAATCGCAATGCGGACATTGTCTGGGGCGTCGCCCAGGGCCAGACCTCGTGCTCACCGTGCACGGACATTTACTGCGGGCCATCGGCGTTCAGCGAGCCGGAAACGCGAAACGTCAAGCACTTGCTTGATACCGAGCGCATGGTGAGTTTCGTCGACGTGCACTCTTATTCGGAGCTGGTATTGTACCCTTGGGGGCACGCGCCGACGCAGAGCAAGGACTCGTCGAATAACTTCGCCACTCTTGCGACGCATACGTGCACCGCGAGCGTGCCTGGCACCTATTCGGAATACATGCTGCCTGTCGACGCGCAGCGGTTCACGACGGTAGCTCGGCAGATTGTCAGTGACATTCATGCGGTGCGAGGTCGCAACTACACTGCGGCGACCTCGCGGGCGCTCTACGCCACGACCGGCACGCAGAGCGATTATGCGTATGCAAGGCATCTGGCCGACACCAGTCTGTACAAGACCTACGGATTTACTTTTGAGACCGGACCGCCAGCCGATACGGTGGACAACTCGTTTCATCCCGCGGATCCGTCGCTGATACAGCGCGATGCCAAGTCCGCTATCGTCTCGCTCCTGCAGCAGTCCGTGTGCGCCATCGAGGTCATTGGCCTGCCTTTATTCTCTGGTGGGTCGATGTTGATGTCACTGCGTGGGATTCGCGATCGGCTGTTGGCCACGACAGCGCCTGGCCGGGAATGGGTGGCGCTCTTCGAGCGCTTGCAGTTCCCGATGCTTTCGAAGGTACTGCGATCGCCCTCACTGGCCAAGGCGGCAGCAGCAGTTCTGAAGAGCGCAGGACACCTGATTGAAAACAAAGAGACGGTGGTAGATGCAGAAGCGGTGAGCCGAGCCAGCGCTTTTGTGCGCTCGCTCCGGGCTGGTGTCACTGATCAGGCGATAAAGTCCGATCTAGCCGCGGTGCTGCAACAAATCGATCAGCTCAAGGGGCGGAAGGTCGAGGCGATCGTTACGTCGCTCATGCGCCTGCGAGTCGGGAAGGTGGCGCGCAGGAAGGTCGCGTCGAAGAAGAAGCGTCGCGTGACGCCAGCAGTGCACAGGCCGGCGAGGCCGAAATAGGCCCAGGGCACGGGTCGGGTGCGGGTGGCGACCTCGGGAGTCGAGCGATGGACTGCCTGGCCGTTCTGGTCCAGTGGCCAGTGGCATATGTGTGATCGGGTGAAATGGTGGGAGGAGTATGCCGAGGACGTGCCGGTGATCGTAGGTTACTTCTGGCGGTGGGCGAAACCGATTATCAGTTCAGACCATATCGCTACCAAACCGGATTTGTTTATAGGGGTTGGACCCACAGCGTGGATGGGACCAAAGAAGAACGTGTTCTGTGTGGACTACTCCGTTGGGGGCCAGTACGAGGAGCGGAGAGCTGGGAAGGACGCGTTGGACACGTACCTTGCATCGATGCGGCGGCCGGAAACGGAGTTGTGGTTTGAGAGTGGGAAGGTCAAGTAAGGCGGCGAGTGCATTGCTGAAAGTGGGGAGGACGCTCACACGCGCGGCCTACCATCGGCCCTACGGATGAAATCGCAGTTAAGCGAATGCGGCCTCGGTGCTGGCGCACCCTAACAGTGGTTTGGAGAGGGCACTGGCCGATGAGGATACTCTAGGCGGTGCTATCGCGTGCGCTATGTTCGAACCGCTCATAATCCGCAAGTGTCCGGAAATGCCGGCTGTAGATCTCGGTGCCGTCGGTCATTGGATCATCTGCAATCGAGGAGACGCCCACGATCAGTGCCAGGGTGCAGCGAATTGTTGAGCCAGAAGCGGTGCGGTAGCTCGGCTGGCGCTGGTGGGCGAAGTAGGCGACTTTGGCTTTGGCGTCGTCGGCGGATAGCGCGACGACCAGAATCAGGCTCTATTCGAACTGCGGGGCATAGCCGGGCTGGTCGGAAGAATATTCGAAGAGTACGAGAGCGGCGTAGTGCATGGCGTGGGGGTTTTTTGAGCACTGCCCCGGCCGCAGCGTTGCGCTGCTACCGGGGCAAGCCCAGTTGTCGGCTTACTTAGGAGCGCCTGCTCCCTTGGCATCGTGGTGCATCTCGGCATGACAGGCCATCTTCATCTTCTTGTGGCTCATGTTGGGATTGGCGGCCGCCATCTTGTCCATGCAGGCTTTCCATTCGGCCTTCTCGGCAGAGTGGTTCTTGTCCATGGGTGCGGCGGCGTAGGCGCCGGCGCCGATAAGCAAAAAGCTGACGGCGAGTGTGCCAGTAAGTAAGCGTTTCATAGGGTACTCCAGGTGGTATTGGGACTGAGCGATCGTGGAGAGCACTCTCTCTATAGCGAGGGCTTCCAGTGGGCGCGATGATACGCCGGTGGGGCGATTTGGGTGTGGCGTTGTGGGGTCCGTAGACCGAGGCGGTGACACATGAGCCCTAAAATGCGAGTGCTGATTGTGACGGAATTGATTGAATGCGGTGTTGCATCGTTCACGTGGGCCGACGGGGCCGCGCAAGCCGCGGCGCTTACGCCAGTAAAGTTGCCTGTCCGCACCAGCGTGTGCGAATTGCTGTTGCACCCGGAAACGTGAAATCACAAGCTGGTCGAGGTCAGTGGGCAGGTCAGTCAGGGACTTGAAGACTTCACGCTCAATGTCGGCGAGTGTCGTGAGTCGATGGGGATCTGGCTGGAAGTGGGTGGCACGCGGACTTCCGCGACGGTGTACTGCTGTGGCGTCACAGCAGATCGGGGTCGACCTCAGGAACTGACCATGGAAGGCATCGCGATTCCGTTAGTTGAAGATAAGCCGATGAAGCGGCTTCTAGAGGTGGTCTATCGACGCGCCGGAAATAAATACGTGAACGTCGCTGCGACGCTCGTTGGGCGCTTCTTTGCTGGAGAACGCTGGAAGCGCCCTGGCGACGGCAAGGTCTTCTGGATGGGCTACGGACATAGGGGTTGCTGCAGCCTGCTGGCGATACAACAGGTGATCAGGGTGAATTAGGTGAACGAGGTAGATGGTCCACAGCATTCGTGCAGTCAACTGCCAGGGCGGACGCCTCTTTGCAGCTCGTGTTTGCTGTGGCGAACACTGAACAAGGGTTGTGCGAGGGCTACCTACGGAGCATCCAGCGAATCAAGCCGAGCAGGAGACTCACGATCAGCATCGTCATCAACGGCAGGTAGATCGTGAAGTTGGATCGGTGGATGACGATATCACCGGGTAGGTGACCGATATGCAACTTGGCAAAGAATGGCCAGAGCAAACCGATCAGCACGATGAGCAATCCAATGGCGATCAGCAAGCGGGACATGGTGTTGTATCGTGCTGTGGGTTAGGGGGCGCAGTCTACCGCAGCCGTCACCAGCCAGAGAGCAGCCTCGAGAGCCTTGTGGCATTATGAACACTGTAGCAGATCATTGAAGGGGCGGGTTCGGTCTGGACTAACCCTGTCGCGTTATTTCGCTGATCCGCGGCGTTTTCAAGGCATCATCTGGCGTGGGCGCTCGCTAGGTGAACTCGATCGTCGGCAAGGATAGGGTCGCGCAGATGCGATTGGTGTACATGGCCGAAGGCGTTCGTTTTGCCAAGCGCGCTGTTGAGGCGTTGCGCGCGGCGGGTATTCCCTGCATGCGAGGCGGAGAGCAGCCAGACCTGGATGACGGAACGGGACTAGGTCCGGGTCGACTGGGATATCCGGAAATAGGGATCTATGTAGTTGAGGAGTCCGACTATGGGCGGCCCTCTCAGATTCTGCTGAAGATGGGTGCGGCACGGGAGAAACCAGTGTCGCCCCTAGTGGCTTGGTTTTTGGATCGGCTGGCGTGGGGCCAGGCGATTGTGACGGCGATTGTGTTGGTGTTGGCGCTGTGGCCGAAGCATTGAGGTGTTCGCTGGACTCGCGCGGCTGATGGTGGGTCGCGATGGAAAGGCTTGCAAACGTGGGCCGGGGCTTGCGGAGCGTGCGTCATCCTGAAGCCGTGGATGCATTGTCCATACAGTGTTCGCAGTACTGTGACATAGGAATGAGACGATGCCTCAGCACGAGCTTCCCAAAGTCCGCGGTCTGTTGTTGGTGACGTACGCCGCTATTGTCGGTGTAACGGTTGCGCGGGCTGAGACCAATCCTGAATCTCCTCCCGCCGTAACGCCCTATCGGCCCAGCGTGTCGACTCCCGCCCAATTGTCGTCGCCCGGCTGGCTGGAAGGAGAGTTCGGACTGCTGCACGCACGCAATGGCGGCGCCGAGCGCGACAGTGTTCCTTTTGCACTCAAATATGCGTTTACGCCAGATTGGGGAATTCGCCTGGGAGGCGAGGCCTGGGTGCGTGACACCCAGAGTTCAGACGGTCCGGGCTATGCCATCGGCGATACCGCACTCATCATCAAACGCCGGTTTGCCATGGGGGCCAGGGGCACGTGGGGCGCGCTCCGGAATGCGGCTGTCGGTGTCGAAGGCGGCGTGATTGAGCCGACGGGACGCGACGGGGTTGGAAAGACCGCCTACGCAATCAACAGCATCTTCAGTGCGGACCTAGGGATGTGGCACAGCGACAGCAATGTTTTTGTCACGCGCCTGACCTCGGACGATCCGAGTCTGGGTCACTGGCAGTGGGGGTGGGCGTCCTCCCTGTCGCGCGCAATGAGCGAGCGTATTAGCGTCGGCGGTGAACTCTCTGGTACGCGCCAGAGCGGGGCGGCGGACACGGCGCAGTGGTTGGTCGCAGGGAGTTACCTGCTGTCGAGCGGATCCGTGGTGGATGTGGGCGTGGCGCGATCGCTAGGGCACTCTGGAATCACGACGCAGGTGTTCTGCGGGATCACGATAATGTTGGCTCACCTGAGGCCGTGAATCGGCCTGGCCGCGCGGCAGCTAGCGAAGATCAGGCGGGCCACTAAGCGAAAGTCACCAGGCGTTGACGGGTTCGGGTTTAGGCTGGAGGCAGAAGAGCTCGGCATCGCTGTCACGCAGAGTAGTGGGCCGCGGTGGAGCACCCGACCGGCGGGTGAGGCGGTTGTGATGAGTCATCGCCACCGTATGTGTCATTCATGAATGGAGGAGCGATTGTATGTGGCAGATGTCGGTACCGTGGTGGGAGTTCGTGGCACGCGCAGTCATAGTGTTTGTATTCCTGATGGTGCTGCTGCGTATTACGGGGCGACGGCAGGTCGGGCAGCTGGCGCCGTTTGACCTGGTGTTATTGCTGGTGCTCAGTAACGCGCTACAGAACGCCATGAATGGCGGCGACAACTCGATCACCGGTGGCCTGTTGTCGGCTGTTACCCTGGTGGGTATCAACTGGGTCGTTGGTTACGTCACGTTTCGCAGCAAGCGCCTGGCACGGGTGATTGAGGGCAAACCCCAAGTGCTGATCCACAATGGTCACGTGTATCGGGACGTGATGGCGAGCGAGCGCCTAACGCAATCAGAGCTCGATGCAGCGCTGCGGCAGGCGGGGTGCGCGAGCGTGGAGGATGTGCATTTTGCGATGCTGGAAAACAACGGACAAATCAGCGTGCGAGTGAAGGATCGGAAGGCATAGGACACTTGTGGTAGCGTCCGAAATGAATGAGGTCGCAGGGATGACCCAACGGAATCGACACTTCTGGCTGAGATTCCCGAAGCGTGGATTCGTAGAACGTATAGGACAATGATAGGGCCGAGGGGCGACAGAAACTGTGTAGAGCACGATGGTATCGTGTCGCCCGTAGCATGTGGCACGAGCACGCCATCAAGGCCTACAAGGCAGAATCCATCGCGGTCGGTGCTGATACGCGGACTCTGCCGGTGAGCCTGGTGATGCAGCCGGACTCAGGCATCGCGCCGGCCTGGCCGGAATAGACCGGCGTTGCGTTGGCGTCAATGCGCCGCTGGCGCGTAGCTCATCCCGTAGCCTATCGGCCAGGTATTCGCTTGTGCAGCACCCGTGCGTCCCGCGACGGGTGCGGTGCCGTTGGGCCAGGCAAACGACAGCCGGCCTCTGAAATCGTAGCGCGGCTTGCCGGACGCGTCGCCGATCAGCAGATCCGCAACGCCGGCGCCTTCCGTGCCCGGCAGCCAAGCGGCGACGAAGGCGTCGCTCAAGTCGATTTCGGGCCGGGCCCACAGCGGCCGGCCGGAGAGCAGCACGCTCACGGTAGTAATGCCGGCCTGGTGCAGCTGGCGTAGCTGCTCCAGCGGCTGTCCCGAATTGTACAGCGCCAGCTGCACATCGCCGAACATCTCGGCGTAAGGTTGTTCGCCGTACACGATCACCGCGACATCGGGGCGATCCCTGCCTGTGAGATCAGCGCCATCCACCAGCCTGCCGCCGCCGGCCTCGACTGCGCCCTTGATTGCATCCTTGATTGAAGTGGCGCCCGGAAAATCGGCGTTGCTGGTATCGCTCCCTTGCCAGGTCAGCGACCAGCCACCGCACTGCATAGGCAGGCTCTCGGACCCCGGACCGCTGACCATCACGCGCGCGCCGGCGTGAATCGGCAACGCGCCGGCATTTTTCAGCAGCACCAGCGATTTGCGCACCGCCTCGCGCGCCAGCTCGCGATGCGCCCGCGAGCCCAGCAGTTCCATGCGGCCTTCGTAAGGCCGCGCGGCCTCGAACAGGCCGAGCCGGAACTTCACGCGCAGGATGCGCCTGACCGCATCGTCGAGTCGTGCCGCGCTGATGGCGCCGGCACGTGCGTCGGCGAGCGTATTGGCATACAGGGACTGCCAGTTGTAGGGCGCCATGAACATGTCGACCCCGGCGTTGAAAGCCGCCGGGCAGTGATCGCTGCTGCAGCCGGGCACCTGCGCCTGCGCATTCCAGTCGCCGACCACGAAGCCTTCGAAGTCCATGCGGCCCTTGAGAACCTCGGTGAGCAGCGAGCGATTGCCGTGCATCTTGTGTCCCTGCCAGCTCGAGTATGAGGCCATGACGGTATAGACACCGGCATTGATGGCGCCGACATAGCCTTGCGCATGCACGCGGATCAGTTCGCTTTCGCTAATCCGGGTATCGCCCTGGTCGACGCCGCCAGCCGTGCCGCCATCGCCGAGGAAATGCTTGGCGGTCGCTGCCACCTTGCCCTGCTGCAGGGTAGCGGCCTGCCCGGGCCGTCCCTGCAGGCCTTCGACAGCTGCAGCAGCGTAGTCGCGCAACAACGCCGGGTCCTGCGCAAAGCCTTCGTAGCTGCGGCCCCAGCGCACATCCTGCGGCACCGCCAGTGTCGGCGCGAAGGTCCAGTCGATGCCAGTGGCCGCGACTTCCTCGGCGGTCGCGGCGCCGATGCGCCTTATCAGTTCCGCGTCATGCGCGGCGCCAAGACCGATGTTGTGCGGATAGAGCACGGTGCCGACCATGTTGTTGTGCCCGTGCACCGCATCAATGCCGAACAGCAAGGGAATGGCTTCATGGCCGGGACGCGCTTCGAGCGCCACCGCGCGAAAATCGCGTGACAGTTGTACCCAGGCGGCCGGTGGCGAGCGATCATTCCCATTGGGCCCGGAACCGCCGCCGGCCAGTATTGAACCCAAGGGGTAACGCCGCAGATCTTTCGGGGTGATCGAGTCTATGTCGGTCTGGATCACCTGGCCTACTTTTTCTTCCACACTCATGCGCGCCAGCAGCACCGTGATGCGCGCTTCGGTGCCGGCATCGATCAGTCCGCGACTGCGGGTCGCGGGCCAGAGCTGCGGATGTGCTACGCCAGGCTGCTGTCGGGCTGCAGCGCGCTGTTCTGCTGCAGTAGCAGCGCCCAGCGCCGCCGACGTCAGCGTGACCAGCAGTGCGAAACCCAGACTGTAGCGTTGCTTTGAACTCATCGACTTACTCCCGCAGGAAACTTTGGTACCACGCGCCGCTGTGCTTGAGGCGCCGCTGTTGCGTGGCGAAATCCACGTGCACCAGGCCGAAGCGGCGTGTGTAGCCCTCGGCCCATTCGAAGTTGTCCATCAAGGTCCAGGCAAAATAGCCCTTGACCGGCAGGCCGCGCGCAATCGCTTCGCGTACCGCCAGCAGGTGATGCTGCAGATACTGGCAGCGCTTGACATCATCGATCGTGCCGTCGGCGGCAGGGTGATCTTCATAGCTGGCACCGTTCTCGGTGATGTAGATCTGCGTGACGCCGTATTCGCGCCGCAGGCGCTCGAGCAGTACCAGCAGTCCCGCGGGCGACACTTCCCAGCCCAGATCGGTGCGCTCAGCGCCAGGGGTGGGCACCACGCGCGCGGCCATCGGACCGTCGTCGGTCGCGTGGGAGATGGTCTCCGGAAAATAGTAGTTCACGCCCAGAAAATCCGTGGGCGCGGCAATGATCGCCAGATCTGTAGGCTCGACTCGCGGCGCATCAGCGCCACATAGTGCCCAGATGTCGGCCGGATAGCCGCGGCCGTACAAAGGATCGAGGAACCAGCGGTTACGCAAGCCATCGTAGCGGCGCGTCGCGGCAACATCAGCGGCCGAGGCGCTCGCGCTGCTGTGCGGATGCAGGCTCAGCGCGATGCCAATCTGCGCGCCAGCCACATTGGCGCGCAGTACTTGTACAGCGCGGCCGTGCGAGAGCAGCACGTGGTGGCAGGATTGCAGTGCTGCGCGCCAGTCGTGCAGCCCCGGCGCATGCGTGCCGTCGTAGCAGCCGATGAAGGCGCTGCACCAGGGTTCGTTGTGCGTGATCCAGCGGCGCACGCGATCGCCGAATCGGCGGCTGACCACGTCGGTGAATTCGGCAAACTCGGCCACGGTGTCGCGATGCGCCCAGCCGCCGCGCTCCTGCAGACGCTGTGGCAGATCCCAGTGATAGAGCGTGGCCCAGGGCTCGAGGCCGCGTGCCAGCATGCCGTCGATTAGGCGCGAATAGAAATCCAGACCCCTGGCATTGGCCGGCTTGCCCGCACCATCGGCAAGAATCCGCGGCCAGGCAATTGAAAAGCGATACGCGCCCAGGCCCAGCTGCGCGGCCAGATCGAGGTCTTCGGGCCAACGATGATAGTGATCGCAGGCAATGGCACCGCTCGAACCGTCGCGGATATTGCCGCGCACAGTGCAAAAGCGATCCCAGATCGATTCCGCGCGACCATCCAGCGTAGCGGCGCCTTCGATCTGATAGGCAGACGTGGAGCAGCCCCAGCGAAAGTCGGCCGGAAAGTCGGCGCGCCGCAGCGCGGGCGCAGTGGCGGCAAGCAGCGATGCAGCGGCGGGGGCAGGTGCGAGGCTCATTGATTCTCTTGTGGTTTGAATCCGTCGCCCATGACGACTCGACGTGCAGGTCGCGCCACCACAGGAAGGTTTACGTTACCGCATCGCTGGAAAGCTTTCCACTCCCGAATGGGCGCCAATTCCGCGGGCCTGTGGCGCTGGTAGGGCGGGCCGGAGCGGGTTCAGGGCCGGGTGTGGTCCGCGGCGGGACGCGCCTGCGGCGGCATGGCGATCGAGGCGCGCCAGGTCACATTGATCGGGAATTCGCGCTGCACCGGCAACAATGAATCGTAGCAGCGATTGAGCAGAAAATTGAGGCCGCTGACCGTGACTTCGCGCAAGGGGATATGCACCGAGGTCAGTCGCGGCGCTGAATACTCTGCGCTTTGGGTGTCATCGTAGCCCAGCACGGAGACACGTTGCGGCACTGTCAGGCCAGTCTCCTGGAAGTAGGAGAGTGCGCCGACTGCCATCTCGTCATTGGCACAGAACACCGCGGTGAAGCGGTGCTTCGAGGCCAGCAGCGCCTTGGCCGAGGCCCAGCCGCCTTCGGGCGAGAAGTCGCTGTCGACGATGCGCACGGTCTGCGGGTCGATTCCCTGTCGACACAACTCGTTCATGAAGCCGGAGATACGCGCGACGTTATCCTGCGAAGTCGCTGGACCCGCGATCACCGCAAATTCCCGATGCTGGTGCTGCAGCAGGGCCTGTGCTGCCACCGCGCCGCCGTGCAGGTGATCGGCGCAGAAGCACTGCTCGCGCATGCTCTCGAACACGCGGTTGAGCACCACGATTTTGGGTTGCTCGCGGCCGAGCGCGACGATGTCCTTTTCGAGCAGCGCGTTGCTCATCACCATCAGCCCGTCGCAATCGCGGTTGATCAGGAACTGCACGCCTTCAATAGCCTGGCGGCGCTCGTCCGCGGAGCCATGACCGAAGGCCACCACCATGTGGCGTCCACCGGCGCGCAACTCGGCATCGATGGCCTGCAATATGGGCGTATAGAAAGTGCCCTTCAGGATCGGAATGTACACGCCGATCATCTGTGTCGAGCCTGAGAGCAGCGAGCGCGCAGCGTGCGAGGGCCGGAAATTCAGTTGTTCGATCGCACGGCGCACGCGCTTGGCCGTCGACGGCGCGACCGAACCCTTGCCGCTGACGACCCTTGAGGCGGTGCCGAGGCCTACGCCTGCGAGCCGCGCAACATCTTTAATAGTAGACATCGTGAAATTGACGCCGAATTTCCGCCAGTGCTATATTGCCCTGAAAACTGGGAACGTTTCCATAGTGCTACGCCGAACGCAAGGAATCAGGCGCTGGCCCTCTATAATCCGCAGGCGCCGCTACGCGACGCGTCCATAACGGACCTTGGGGGTCGTACGAGCAGAGTATACAGCCTCAATGCAGCGGCCTCGCCGGCAGTCCGGCCGGCATGGCTGCCGCTCGTGCTAGCGCTTTCGGGCCTGGCACTGCTGTGCACTGCTGCGGTGGCTGCGACTGCTGCGAGTGCCGATGCGGTGCGTGTCGCGCAACCACGGGCCGAAGTCATTCACTGGTGGACCTCCGGCGGCGAAGCTGGAGCCGTGCGCGCGCTGGCGGAGGCCTATCGCGCCGCCGGTGGTGTGTGGGTGGACACCGCGATCGCCGGCAGCGAACAGGCTCGTGCGGTGGCGCTGAGCCGCATTGTCGGCAACGACGCGCCGGCCGCCGCGCTGTTCAATGCTTCGCGTCAGTTTCGCGAGCTGATCGATCAGAATCTGCTCATTACGTTGGATGATGTGGCGCAGCGCGAGGGCTGGGATGCAATCCTACCTGAGCCCATCCTCGATGCCGTGCGTGTCAACGGCCACTACTATGCGGCGCCCGTCAGCTTGCATATGCCCACCTGGATCTGGTATTCGAAGGCAGCGCTGCACAAGGCCGGCGTAGCAAAGGAACCGGCCAGTTTCGCGGAGCTGTTTGCGGCGCTCGATAAACTGAAAGCGGCGGGCCTGATTCCGCTCGCGCACGGCGGCCAGGCCTGGCAGGACAGCATCGTGTTTCGTGCGGTGCTCGCCAACCTCGGCGGCCGCGAGCTGTATCTGCATTTATTCCGCAATCGTGACGCCGCCGCGATTGCCTCACCGCAGTTCCGCGAAGTGCTGACCACCTTCAAACGGCTGCACAGCTATGTGGATGCCGGCTCGCCGGGCCGCAACTGGAACGACGCCACTGCACTGCTGATGGCCAACCGCGCTGGTTTCCAGATCATGGGCGACTGGGTCAAGGCGGAATTTTCCAGTGCCGCTAGATTACCGGGGCGTGACTACGGCTGTATAGCCGGTTTTGGCCCGCACTCGCCCTATATCGTCCAGGGCGATGCCTTCGTGTTTCCGCGCAGCGGCAATCCGGCCACCTTGCGCGCGCAGAAACTGCTCGCCAGCGCGATCACCGGCCGCTCCACGCAACTGGCCTTCAGCGCACTCAAGGGCTCGATTCCGATTCGCGCCGATGTGGATGTCAGTACACTGGATCAGTGCGCGCGCCTCGGCGTGGCGATCATGAAAGATCATTCGCGCCAGCTCGGCAACGATGAAACCTGGCTCACGCCCGACCAGAATGGGGCGTTGGCCGATATCCTCACCGAATACTGGAATCGCGATCTGTCCGTGAGCGTGGTGCAGCAGCGCATCGCGGCTGCGCTGGCCGACTGAGCCTGCGCCCGATGAAAACTGGATTCAGCCGCGCGCATCTGGCCCTGCTGCCGATGGCCGTGGTGGCACTGGCGTGTTATCTGGGCGCCACGCTCTGGTCGTTGCGCATTTCGCTGACCAGTTCACGCAGCTTTCCGGTAGCCGATTTCGTCGGTCTGGCGCAATACCGCCGGCTCTTCAGCAATGAACGCTGGCTGCACTCGCTCGGCAACCTGGCGAGCTACGGCCTGCTGTTTGTGCTCGCCTGCCTGATCATCGGTTGGTTGCTGGCGATCCTGATCGAACGCGAGGTGCGCATCGGCGGCGCGCTGCGGCTGGTGTTCCTCTACCCTTACGCGATGTCATTCATTGCCACAGGTCTGGTGTGGCAATGGTTGCTGAATCCGGAGCTCGGCATCCAGCAGGCCGTGCGGCGCTGGGGTTTCAGCCAGTTTCGCTTCGATTGGCTGGTCGATCAGGATCACGTGCTCTACACCATCGTAATCGCGACGGTTTGGCAGGCCTCGGGCCTGGTGATGACGATACTGCTTGCCGGCATGCGCGGGATCGATCCGGATATCTGGCGTGCCGCGCGCATCGAGGCGATACCTGCGTGGCGGCTGCACCTGTCGGTGATCGCGCCGATGCTAGCGGCACCCTTTGCCACTGCCGCGCTGTTGCTGCTGACGGGCGTGGTGAAACTCTACGACGCCGTGGTGGCGATGACGCAGGGCGGGCCGGGCACCGCGAGTGAAGTGCCGGCCAAGTTCATCATGGATCACCTGTTCGGGCGCGCCAATATCGCGCTGGCCTCTGCTGGCGCTACCGTACTGGTTGCCACGGCGCTGATCGCGATGATGCCGCTGATCTATGCACGTGCGCGCGCCAGCCGGGTGCGTACATGAGCGCGCGACGCTGGTATGCCGATCCGGCGAGGCTCGGCCTGCTGGCACTGTTGATCTCGGCGGCCTTGTGCTTCCTGCTGCCGTTGTACGTGATGAGTCTTACCTCCTTCAAGAGCATGGAGGAGGTACGCAACACCTCGCTATTCGCATTGCCGCTGCACCTGAACACTACGGCGTGGCGTGCCGCATGGAGCAGTGCCTGCACGGGAGTAGCCTGCGACGGTATCAGCGCGGGCTTCTGGAATTCAGTGCTGATCGTGATCCCGAGCACGCTGATCGCGGTCGGGCTCGGCGCACTCAACGGCTACGCGTTGGCCTGCTGGCGACTGCGTGGTGCCGGCCTGCTATTTGCGGTGCTGATGATCGGCGCCTTCCTGCCCATCCAGGTGATGATGTTGCCGCTGGTGCGCCTGCTGGCACCGTTCCATCTGGTCGGTTCACTCACCGGCATCATCATTGTCCACGTGATTTTCAGCATGCCGGTGATGACGCTGATCTTTCGCAATTACTACGCAGCGCTGCCGCGCGAACTGTTCCTGGCGGCGCGCCTCGACGGCGCCGGCTTCCTGTATGCGTTTGTGCGATTGATGCTGCCGATGTCGCTGCCGATGCTGGCCGTGGCCGCCATCATGCAGGCCACCGGCGTGTGGAACGACTACCTGTTGGGCCTGGTATTCGCAGGGCGCGATCATCTACCGATGACGGTGCAGCTCAACAATCTGGTCAACACGACCACAGGCACGCGCCAGTACAACGTCGACATGGCGGCGACCATGCTCACGGCACTGGTGCCGCTGCTGATCTACGCGTTGGCAGGCCGCTGGTTCGTGCGCGGCATTGCCGCCGGCGCGCTCAAGGCCTGAAGCATGACGGCACTTACCGTAGAGCAGTTATGTGTGCAGCTGGGTGGTCGCACGGTGATCGACCAGCTCGATCTGCAGGTGGATTCCGGCGAGTTCCTGGTGCTGCTGGGGGCCTCAGGTTGCGGCAAGTCGACACTGCTGCACACCGTGGCTGGATTACAGGCGCCACAGTCCGGGCGGGTGCTCATCGATGGCATCGATCGCACCCGGTGCGATGCGGGTGAACGCAACGTGGGCATGGTGTTTCAGTCCTATGCGCTGTATCCGACCCTGTCGGTCGAGGGCAATCTGAGTTTCGGGCTGCGCGCGCGTGGCGTGGCGCGCGCCGAAGTGCGACAGCGGGTGCTGCGCACGGCTCAGCTGCTGCAGCTCGAATCCCTGCTGGATCGCAGGCCCGCGCAGCTCTCCGGCGGGCAGCGCCAGCGTGTGGCCATCGGTCGTGCGCTGGTGCGCGAGGCAGCCCTGCTGCTGCTCGACGAGCCGCTCTCCAACCTGGATGCAGGGCTGCGTGCCACGCTGCGGCGCGAGTTGAAGCTGTTGCACCAGCGTCTGGGCGCGACGATGATTCATGTCACTCATGACCAGGTCGAAGCCCTGACGCTGGCGACCCGGCTGGCTGTGATGCAGGGCGGGTGCATTCAGCAGCTGGGCACGCCCGACGAAGTGTACCGGCGACCCGTGAATCGCTATGTGGCGGGTTTCCTTGGCTCGCCCGCAATGAATTTCATCGAGGGCAATGTTACGACGGTCGGTGCGAGCAGGCAATTCTGCGCTGCCGGGCTGCGCATCGAACTACCTGCGCAGGTATTCAGTGCTGCGCCACCGGCCCACGGCGAGCCGCTGGCTCTTGGCGTGCGACCGGAACACCTGCGGCTCGCAGTCGCGGAGCAGGGCGCGGCGCACGCGCAGGGCGCAGCCAACACTCAGGGCAGGGTGACGCTGATTGAACCGCTGGGCAGCCACGAAATCATATGGATGGAACTCGAGTGCGGCACGGTCGCGGCACTGAACCATCAAGGACAGCGCTACAATCGTGGTGACATGCTGAGCGTCGCCATCGATGTGGAGGCTGTTTCATTGTTTGATGTCACCAGTGGGGAGCGACGTTGATATGAGCTCCCGACACTGCGAAGTTACCGCGCAACGCCCGGCGACCCGTGGCGCGCTCGGTGCACTGATGGTGCTGAGCATGGTTGCCTGCGCAGCGCACGTCCGTGAACCTGCAGTGCAGGTGTGGGTAACTACCGCCGACCGTACCCGGTTGCTGGCGCGCGACGCCGATCTGCAATTTGCAGCTGCGGCGCCTCTGGCGCTCAACATCGATGTCGATGCGCATCGGCGCTACCAGGAATTCCTCGGTGTAGGCGCAGCGTTTACCGACGCCACCGCGTTGCTGTTCGAGCGCCGGCTTGAGCCGCCGGCGCGTGCTGCGCTGCTGCGCGAGCTGTTCGGTCCGCCGCCGGGTATCGGGCTCAGCCTGATGCGGGTGCCGATTGGGGCTTCAGATTTTTCCGCCGAACACTATTCCTTCGACGATCTGGCGTCGGGAGAAGCCGACGCGGCGCTCGCGCATTTCGATCTAGGTGCCAACGGCAAGCGCGTGCTGTCGCTGGTGCGCGCGGCACATGAGATCAATCCGTCGATGAGACTGATCGGCTCGACCTGGAGCGCGCCGGGCTGGATGAAAAGTTCCGGCAGCCTGGTCAAGGGCCACTTGCTGCCCGAGCACTATGATGCTTTCGCCGACTACCTGCTGCGTTTCGCCGACAGCTACCGGCAGGCCGGCGTGCCGCTGTATGGCCTCACCGCCCAGAACGAGCCGGGATTCGAGCCGACCGACTATCCGGGCATGCGTTTCGAACCCGCGGACCGCGCCCGCTTCATTGCCCAGCACCTCGGCCCGAAACTGGCCCGCCACGCAGGGGCGCCGTTGTTCTTCGAGTACGATCACAACTGGGATGTCTCTGAGTCACCGCTTCAGGTGTTGGATGACCCGGTGGCAGGACGCTTTGTCGCCGGCGTCGCCTGGCACTGTTACGGCGGTGAAATTGCCGCGCAATCGCTGGTGCACAATGCCCACCCGGGATTGTCCGCGCTGATGACGGAGTGCTCAGGCGGTGAATGGGAACCGTCCTGGGCTGGTGGGCTGCGCTGGTTTGCAGGCATGTTGCTGATCGAAGGCGGCCGTAACTGGGGTAGCGGAACGATCCTGTGGAACCTGGCGCTCGATGAACGCTACGGCCCGCACCTGGGAGGGTGCGACGATTGCCGCGGTGTGGTGACCATAAATTCGGGCACGGGCGCGGTGACCCGCAACGTCGAATACTACAGTCTGGCGCATCTGGGGCGTTTTGTGCGGCCCGGTGCCCGGCGTATCGACTCGACCTCCAATCTGGATGGTCTGCGAACCGTGGCCTTCCGTAACAGCGATGATGGTTCGCTGGCCCTGCTGGTGTACAACGGTGCGGCGGGGGCGCGCAGGTTTTCGGTGAGAGTTTCGCGGCGCACCCTGGCCTATGATTTGCCCGCGGGTGCCGTGGCTACTTTTGCATGGGGAGCGAAGTGACAATGGACAGAGGAGTAAGCGCCATGGTGGTTTCAACGATGCAGCGGCGCGCAATGACCGCGCGGCGGCCGAGGTGCTCGCGCGCAGTGCTGTTGGTAACGCTCGGTGCGCTCAGTGCGTTCAGCAGTGTGTGCAGCGGCGCGGTTGAGGCCCAGCCCTTTCTGGGTCGCTGGAATGTCACGCTAAAGGCCGGTAAGCGCGACTATTCCTCGTGGCTGGAAATCGCCACGGTGAACGGTGCCGTGCAGGTGCGCATGGTGGGCCGCTGGGGTCACGCGCGCGTACTGCCGGAGGCCAGTATCACCGGCGATCGTATTCATTTCGTGTCGCCCAAGGAAGAGGAGGGCCGCATCGATTCCGACATGACTTTCGACGGACGCCTGCGTGGGCACTCGCTGAATGGCACGACCACCGGGCCAGATGGCACGCCATGGACCTGGCACGCCGTTCCGGCGCCGGCGCTCAAACCTCCGCCCGTGATTGTCTGGGGCAAACCCATCACGCTGTTCAACGGCCGCGATATGCGAGGCTGGCACATCAGCGATCCTGGCGCGCATAGCCGCTGGCTGGTCACCGACGGCACATTGCTGAGTCAGGGGCAGGGGCCCGATCTGCAGAC
Organism: Gammaproteobacteria bacterium; assembly: GCA_043752035.1. Lineage (GTDB taxonomy): Bacteria > Pseudomonadota > Gammaproteobacteria > Steroidobacterales > Steroidobacteraceae > FEN-1191. Next base: position 34,625 of record JAYUZE010000175.1, on the reverse strand, counting down.
TCAGAAAAACTTCCGAGATTTTAAACTGCACATTGAATTCAACTGCGCACCAATCTCGAACAGCGGGGTGTACCTGCGCGGCCGCTATGAGGTGCAGATCGAAGTCGGACCGCCGCCCGATGCGGCGAACCAGGGACTGGGCGGTGTCTACGGCTTCCTGGCGCCGCAGCCCAAGCCACACATCCAGGCCGGCGAGTGGCATGCCTACGATCTCACGCTCGAAGGCCGGTACGTTACGGTAGTGCTCGACGGCCAGACGATCATCGACAATGAGGAGATTCCAGGCACCACCGGCGGAGCGCTCGACACCCGTGAGGGGAGTTCGGGCCCGATCCTGCTGCAGGGGAGCGAGGAGGGCCGCGTCGCGTTTCGCAACATCGTGATCACGCCGGCGCGGGACTGATCCCATGCGCGATCATAGCGGGACCTCTGTTCAGCAGGTAGCTGGTCAGCAGGTAGGGGTCGGCATCATAGGGTCGCAATTCATTTCTGGCATTCACGCCGAGGCGCTGCGCGGCTGCCGGCAGGCACAGCTGCTCGGGGTAGCATCGCCGACGCCTGGCAATGCGACGCGATTTGCGGAACGCCACGGCATCGCCCGCTGTTACACCGACTACCGCAAGCTGCTGGCCGACCCCATGATCGCCATGGTGGTGGTCGGTGTGCCCAATGACCTGCACTGCGAGATCGCGCTGGCTGCGGCCGCGGCCGGGAAACACATAGTGATGGAAAAACCCCTGTGCCTGAATCTTGCCGAGGCCGATCGGATGATCGCGTCCTGCCAGCAGTCGCAGGTGAAACTGATGTATGCCGAGGAGCTGTGCTTTGCGCCCAAGTACGTGCGCCTCAAATCGCTGCTGGATGAAGGCGCGCTCGGCAAGCCGACGCTGATCAAGCAATCCGAGAAGCACGACGGCCCGCACGCCGCTCACTTCTGGGACGTCAATCGCTCCGGCGGCGGTGTGCTGATGGACATGGGTTGCCATGCAATCGAGTTCTTTCGGTGGATGCTGGGACGCCCGCCGGTGAAATCGGTCTATGCGCAGCTGAATACCTCGGTGCATCGAGCCAAAACCCGGGGCGAGGACAACGCGTTGCTGATACTCGAGTTTGCCGATGGCACCGTTGCGCTGGCCGAAGAGAGCTGGACCAAGCTCGGCGGCATGGACGATCGTGCCGAAGTGCACGGCTCGAAGGGTGTGGCCTACGCCGACCTGCTGCACGGCAATGCCCTCGAGGCCTACAGCAGCAGCGGCTACGGTTACGCGGTCGAGAAAGCAGGCTCAACGGCGGGCTGGAGTTTTCCAATCTACGAGGAGGCGTGGAATTACGGCTTTCACGCCGAGATGGCGCACTTCGTGGATTGTGTGCAGAACGATCGCCAGCCGCTGGTTAGCGGCGAGGATGGGCGTGCGGTGCTCGAAGTGTTGTTTGCTGCCTATGAATCGGCAGGTACGGGTCGCAAGGTCATGTTGCCGTTCACGAGTGCGGCCAGGAAACCGATTGACCTGTGGCTGCGTGCCTAAGCATGGCAGAGCGGATCCAAAATATCGTGATCGTCGGTGGCGGCACCGCGGGCTGGATGTCCGCGGCATTGCTGTCGAAACTGTTGCCCAGCGGATATCGCATCCGGCTGGTGGAGTCCGATCAGATCGCCACGGTCGGCGTGGGCGAGGCCACGATTCCGGCTATCGCCAAATTCAACAAGGCGCTCGATCTCAATGAAGATGAATTCATGCGCAAGACGCAGGGCACCTTCAAGCTCGGCATTGAGTTTGTGAACTGGGGGCGGTTGGGCGATGCCTACGTGCATGGCTTCGGCCGCATCGGCCAGGACTGGGGCTCGCTCAAATGTTACCAATACTGGTTGCGCCAGCGTCTGCAGGGGAGTGTGTCGGACCTGGCCAACTACTCCATCAACACCGCGGCGCCACGGCAGGCGAAATTCATGCGCAGCCGTCCGGAGATGAAGGATTCGCCACTGGCCGACATCGCCTATGCCTTCCATTTCGACGCCAGCCTGTACGCACGATTTCTGCGTCAGTACGCCGAGGCGCGCGGCGTAGTGCGCACCGAGGGCAGAATCGTCGAGGTGCGGCTGCGCGAGCCCGACGGGTTCATCGAAACCCTGGTGCTCGCAAGTGGTGAATGCATTGCCGGCGAGCTGTTCATCGACTGTTCCGGCACACGTGCACTGCTGATCGAGCAGGCGCTCCATGCGGGCTACGAAGACTGGAGTCACTGGTTGCCCTGCGATCGTGCGATCGCCGTGCCCTGTGAATCGGATCAGGTGCTGCTGCCGATGACGCGTTCGACTGCGCATCGCGCCGGCTGGCAGTGGCGCATTCCGCTGCAGCACCGCATCGGCAATGGTCACGTGTACTCGAGCCGCTACTTGGGCGAGGACGAGGCAACAGCGATACTGCTCGCGAATCTGGATGGCAGGCCGCTGGCGGCGCCGCGCACAATTCCGTTCCAGCCCGGCAGGCGCCGCAAAGCCTGGCACCGCAACTGCATCGCAGTCGGCCTGGCTGGCGGTTTTCTCGAGCCGCTCGAATCGACGAGCATACACATGATCCAGACTGCGATCGTGCGCCTGACGCGGCTGTTTCCGCACCAGGAGTTCAATGCCGCGGAGATCGAACTCTTCAACCGCGAATCGGAGTTTGAATACGAGCGGATTCGCGATTTCATCATCTTGCACTACAAGGCAACGGAGCGGAACGATTCGCCGATGTGGGATTACTGCCGCACCATGCCGATCCCCGAGACCTTGCAGCGCAAGATCGAGCTGTTTCGGGCCAACGGCCGCATCTTCCGGGAAAACGACGAACTGTTTGCCGAGGATAGCTGGCTGCAGGTGATGATCGGCCAACACCTCATGCCGCGCAGCTACGATCCGCTGGTCGACGCGCTGGCGCCCGAGCTGATTGCGCGCTACCTGGCCGACATCGAAACTGTCATCGGGCGCTGCGCGGAGGTCATGCCGCTGCACCGGGACTTCATCGCGCGAAATTGTGCCGCTTGAGTCTCCGGAGCCATGACCGCCCATGAGCACACCGCTACGCCATATCGTCATTGTGGGTGGGGGCACCGCCGGCTGGATGAGCGCCGCGCTGTTTGCCAAAGTCTTCTCGCGGGGCTTCAAGATACGGCTGATCGAGTCCGACGAGATCGGCACCATCGGCGTTGGCGAAGCGACCATTCCATCGATCAAGGCCTTCAACACCGCCTTGCAGCTGGATGAAGACGATTTTATCCGCAAGACCCACGGCACCTTCAAACTTGGCATCGAGTTTGTGAACTGGGGTCGCGTGGGCGATCGCTACATCCACGGTTTCGGGCGCATCGGTCACGACCTGGGGCTGCTGCGCTGCTACCAGTACTGGCTGCGCCAGCGGCTGTTGGGCGCGGCTCCCGCGCTTGGCGAGTATTCGATCAATACCGTGGCGCCGCGCGAGGCCAGATTCATGCGCAGCCGCCCAGACATGGCCAACTCACCGCTGGCCGACATCACGCATGCCTTCCACTTCGATGCCAGCCTGTACGCCCGGTACCTGCGCCAGTACAGCGAAGCTCGTGGCGTAGTGCGCACTGAAGGGCTGATCGCCACGACGCAGCTGCGCGCCAGCGACGGCTTCATCGAGGCCGTAGTTTTGGCGAGTGGCGAGCAGGTCGCCGGCGACCTGTTCATCGATTGTTCCGGCAGCCGCGGCGTGCTGATCGAGCAGGCGCTGCACACCGGCTATGAAGACTGGAGTCGCTGGCTGCCGTGTGATCGCGCACTGGCTGTGCCCTGCGAAGCGGTGCCGGAGCTGTTGCCGATCACGCGCTCTACAGCCCACCGCGCCGGCTGGCAGTGGCGCATACCGCTACAGCATCGCACCGGCAACGGCCATGTCTACTCGAGCAGCTTCATCAGCGAGGACCAGGCCGCGAAGGTACTGCTCGACAACCTCGATGGCAAGCCACTGTCGCTGCCGCGGCTGATCCCCTTTTGGCCTGGCAAGCGGCGTCGGCTCTGGAACCGCAACTGCGTTGCTGTCGGCCTGGCGAGCGGCTTTCTCGAGCCGCTGGAGTCGACCAGCATTCATCTGATTCAGTCGACTCTGTTGCGGTTGCTGCGGCTGTTCCCGCATCGCGGCGTCGATCCCGCGGAGGTCGCACAGTTCAATCGCAGCGCTGATTTTGAATATGAGCGGATCCGCGATTTCATCATCCTGCACTACAAGGCCAATGAGCGCGATGACGCCGAGCTGTGGAGGTATTGCCGGAATATGCCGATTCCGGACACGCTCAGCCACAAGATCGAGCTGTTCCGCGCGAACGGCCGCATCTTTCGCGAGAACGAGGAATTGTTCACCGAAGAGAACTGGCTGCAGGTAATGGTCGGCCAGCACATCATGCCGCAGGGCTATGACCCACTGGTCGACCTGGAAACGCCGGAGACTATTGCCAACTATCTCGGCAACATCGAGAGCGTGATCAGGCGGTGCGTCGCAGTCATGCCGACGCACGGCGAATTCGTTGCCAGCAACTGCGCCGCGCAGCCCCCGTAAGCGCTCAGTTGATCTTGTAGTTGATTCCGAACAGGTACTCGCGGCCGTAGGTCGTGAAGCGCTCCGGAAACAGCATCGCCGGATTCGGCGCCGCATAGTTGGTCGAATTGCCAACCTGGGTCTCGTAGGGCGCATCGCGCAGGTTGTTGACCTGGAACAACACCGACAGTCCGTGCAGGCGACCGGACTCGAAGGCGTAGCCGAGCTGCAAATCGACGATCGACTCTGCCAGGATCGCACTCGGCACGTTGGCACCGAAGGTGCCGCGCACGGTGGTTGTGAACTTCGAGCGGTGACGATTGCTGATGCGTGCCGACCAGCCGTGCTTCTCGTAGAAACCCGTAATGTTGATCACCTGGCCTGACAGGCCGTCGAGCGGCACATTCAGATCGTTGCCCTCGTGCAGATTGCTGCGCGTATCGGAGGCGTTCATTTCCAAGCCGTAGCCATCCAGTGACTGCGTGAACAGCCCGAAATTCAACACTACCGTGTATTCCTGACCGGCGACCAGGCCGTCATGACCATTCGCCAGTACCGTCTTGTAGCAGCCACTCGGGTTGCAATTCGCCGGGACTAGCGGTGGCGCCGGCGGCACGGTGGGCGGGCGCGGATCGATGAACCCGGTCGGGTCGAACGGTACCGACTGCGAGTAGACAAAGTTCTTCAGGTGCTTGTAAAAGGTCGCCACCGCGAAGTAGCTGCGCTTGCCGAAGTACTTCTCGAACGACACGTCGAAGGAATCGGAGCGCCAGGGTTCGAGTCCCGGGTTGCCGCCGCTGGCGGACCAGTTGTAGTGCGAGGACTGATCGCCTACGCTCACACTCAGTCCGGCCCGCATGTCTTCCATGTTCGGTCGCGCCATTTCCTTGGCGACACCCACGCGAACATAGGAATCCTTCGGCAGGTCGAGTACCAGGTTCAGGCTGGGCAGTATATCGGTGTAGCTCTTGCCACCCACCAGCGGCACGTTGGCCTTGTTGAGATCATCCCAGTAAAAGCCCGTGGCCTGCTGGTTCGCATGCACCACCTGCAGGCCGAGATTGCCGTGGGTCGTGACCGAGCCGTGCTCCTTTCTGAAGTTCACTTTGGCGTAGGCGGTCGACACCTTTTCATCGACCGACCAGATGCGATCGGACCAGTTCTTCGCCAGATCCTGCGGTACATTCTGGTAGCCGGGCGGGCAGGTAGTTGCCGAAGTGCAGGGGGTGTAGTACTTGGCAAGCACACCAAAGAAGTCAAAGGCCATCAGGTTGCCTGGGATGCCGCCAAACTGGAGTGAAGTCGGTCGAAACAGCAGGTCCGAAGAGACCGACGCCGGCGTGCGGTTGTTGTTCAGGAAGTAATAGACCTCGGTGCGCGAGTAGTCCTTCGAGCGCTCGGAATAATTGGCCCCGGTCTCGAAGTGGCTGAAGAATCCGTCCAGGTCACGCTTGAATCCGACGCGGGCTGACTTCAGTTGATCGTCGACGGTTGGAAACTCGCTGCGGCCGTCGCGATGCCAGCCGCCCGGATCTCCCAATCGATTCAGGGTCGGATTTGAATAATCGATCGAAGGCGTTAGGGTCGTGCGCCCGGGACCAACGACAATGCGCAAGTTGTCGAAATTGACCCCCAACGGTGTGTTCAGGTTATCGACGGACCCGGCCTGCAGTTCCGCGTTCTGTTCTTCGCGATGGGCCTTCGAATAGCTCAGATCAAATACGCCGGTCCACTTGCCGAGACCCGCCTCCAGGTTCCAGCCCGCCGCCTTGATGTCGTCCTGGCGCTTGTTCAGCGTGCTCAGGTCGGTCGGATGAATACCCTTCAGGTCGCCGCTGGTCAGGATCGTGTTGCCGTCGATCACGCTGGTCATGGGATTAACGTAGTAGGCACCGCCCCAACCGCTGTCCGCGCTGCTGAAATCGGACATCAGCGTGCGCCGGTTCTCGACCTGATTGAATTTCGAGTAGTACAGGTCGACTGTGCTGTGGATGTGATCGTTAGGTTTGAACTCCACCACCGCCATCAGGCCGTTGCGAATCTGCTTGGTCGAGGCCGCGCCGGCCTCGAGGCCCTGCAGCGCGATGGCCGAGATCGGCTTGCCCGGGTCGGTTCCGCCGTTGCAGGGATTCGCATTCGCGCAGGTCGGTCCGCCCCACTGGCTGGTATCGGCCCACCACCATGACTTGTAATGGCGTTCCTGGTTCGGCGTGTTCAGGTAGGCGTAGCCGAGCGCCAGGCCGATGGTGCCGCCAGCAAACTGGTCGATGTACGACGCGCTGAGGCGCTCGCCGCTGGCGCTGGTGTCGGCATTGAGCTGGCCATTGGAGTTGTTTTCGCCACGCGCATTGAACGAGAAGGTGCGCTTGTGGAAATCTAGCGGCCGCACGGTGTGCATGTCGACTGTACCAGACAAGCCCTGGCCGACGAGCGTCGAGTCCGGAGTTTTGTAGACATTAGCCTGGTTGATCAGCTCCGAGGGAAACTGGTCGTACTCGATCGACCGGTTGTCGCCGGTGCTGACCATTTCGCGGCCGTTGAGGAGCGTGGAGGCGTAGCGCGGCGCCATGCCGCGGATCGAGATGACCTGCGCGCGGCCGTTGACGCGTTGCGCCGCCAGACCAGGCAGCCGCGCCAGCGATTCGGCGATGCTGACGTCGGGCAGTTTGCCGATGTCCTCAGCCGACACCGACTCGACGATCGATTCAGACTTGCGCTTGGTCGCGATCGAGGTTTCGATCGAATGGCGCAGGCCTGTGACGATCACTTCTTCGATCACGTCGCCGGCAGGTGCAGCGGCTGCCTGAGCTGAGGCGCCGGCGCCATAAAGAATTGCAGCCACGGTCGCGGCCACGGTATTCAAAGTCGCAGGACGGCAAGGCGAAGTACGCAGGCCAGCCCGATACGCTGCACGATTCTTCATCTGAAACCCCCTGACTTATGATTGGAAAGGCATCCAGAGGGGCCCCGGCCCATCTGCATGCCTTGACTTTTACCCCACATCCACGGCCTAGTCTTTGTGGGCACTTTTTCGGCTTCTGTGGTTGCAAGCGACGATCAGCAACCACGAATGGAAACCTTCCCACTTTCTGCGATTGGAATTTACAGTCGCCGTCCGCGACTGTCAATCTCCCTGCCGGCTCTTGCTGAGGTGACGCGCTGCCAGATATGCCCCCATATTATCCTTGGAAAAGACTACGCGCACAGGCGTAGTGCTGCAGCAGCACTATCCCATTCACGGATCAATTTTCAGGGGAGCCCTCATGCCGACCACTATTCCGAGTTCCCAGGCCAAACTCGCCTTCTCCGTCTGGTTTGCTGTAAGCGCTTACGCTAGACCCGCGTTGAACAAACTGCAGGCGCTCGTCGCCAGTCTGATGTTCGCGGCCCTGCCACTGCTTGCTGCACAACCGGATGCCATGGTGCCGGTGCCGCCAACGGCCGCGATGCTGGGCTACAGCACCCACAGTGCGATCGAACAGCGTGGCTGGGTGCAGCGCCTCTGGCAGGGCGTGACGGCCGATGCGATCCGCGAGAACATGCGACGCCTGAGCGCGCGTCCGCATCATCTCGGCTCACCCTACGACAAGGACAATGCCGAGTGGATACTCGCACCCTTCAAAGAATGGGGGTTCGAAGCAAAAATCGAGACCTTCAATGTATTGTTTCCGACGCCCAAACTGCGTGTGCTCGAAATGCTGGCGCCGCGCAGCTCGGTTCTGGAGAGCGTTATGACTGAAAACTGGTGCAACTCGCGGCGACCCGCGAGCAGCACTGAGACAACCACGAAGCCACCGGCCGCGACTATCGGCTGCTCGATCGCGATCACACCGAGCAGGTAAGTGACCAGCATTGCTAGCTGGGTCGTGAAGCCAGGATCGTATTTGCGCTTGCGCCAGTAGGCCATTGCCGCGAGCGTTGCCACCAGCGCGGCGCCGATCGCGCTCAGCAGTGGCTGTTCCAGTGCCCTGGCGCCCGCGAGCGCGACCGGGCCGATGGGCAGGCCGCCCACACCGGCGTCGCAACGGGCGGGCGTGGCACCGATGTGGCGCGCGAAGCGGCCGCGCTGGTGCTGCTCGATGATCCCAATGCTGATACCGGGTTGGCCACTGCTACTGCTGCCGGTGCATATCGTATACCTGGAACTGATCATCTACCCGGCATGCACACTGGTCTTCGAGGCTGAGGGCGCCGAAGTAAACATCATGCGGCGCACACTGCGCTCACCGCGTGCGCGGTTGTTTTCCGCACCGATCGTCGCATTCGCGTTGCTGCAGGGACTAGCGGTTTTGCTGGTGTGCCTGGCGATCTTCGGGCTGGCGCGCCTGGGACACAGCACCAACGCAGCGCGCGCGCTGGTGTTCGCGGGCCTCGTGGTTTCGGAGGTGATGATCATGCTGAACAACCGCTCGTGGACCCGCTCGGCGCTGGCAATGTTGTCGGCACCCAATGCCGCCGTGTGGCGGGTCGTCGCTGGAACCTGCGCCTGCCTTGCACTGGTACAGGAAGTTCCGCGCGTGCAGCGGCTGTTCCAGTTCGCGCCGCTGCAGGCGACCGACAAGGCACTGAGCCTGCTCGGCGGTGCCGCCTGCCTGGGGTGGTTCGAGTTGCTGAAGGGCAGCAGGTGGTGGCGGGCGCTGCAGGATGGCGCGCTTGCGCGGGCTGCACCAAAATCAGACACTGTGGCGGCTGAGTCAGACCAAAGGAGCAGTCCATGAATACCGTACTCTCGTCGCGTCGCGTGTTGCTGCAGCAATCCGTGGCCCTGTGTTGTGCCGGTGCGCTGGGACATCCGGCGTGGTCGGCATCTGGATCGGCAACAGCCAGAGTTGCTGCGGCAGGCACTCTGGTGATCGGTGGCGACATGAAGGTGATGCGTTTGGGGTTGGGAGCCATGCGCATCACGGGCGACGGTATCTGGGGCGAGCCGCGCGATACGCGCGAGGCGCGTGCGCTGCTGCGGCGTGCATTGTCGCTGGGCGTGAATTTCATCGACACCGCGGATGCCTATGGACCGGCCGTAAGCGAGCGGCTGATCGCCGAGGCGCTCCATCCTTATCCTCGCGGCCTGGTGATCGCCACCAAGGGCGGCCTGCTGCGGCCGAGCCGCGAAGAATGGACGCCAGATGGCAGGCCTGAGCATCTGCGCGCAGCCTGCGAGGGGAGCCTCAAACGACTGCGCCTCGAGCGTATCGATCTCTATCAGTTTCACCGGCCGGATCCCAAGGTGCCGCTGGCCGATTCGCTGGGTGCACTCAAGGATCTGCAGCTTGCGGGCAAGATCCGTCACATCGGCCTGTCGAATGTCGATGTGCCGCAACTGCGTCTCGCGCAGGGCATCATCAAGGTGGTCTCGGTGCAGAATCGCTACAACGTGGCGGACCGGACTTCCGAGGATGTGCTGGCGGTCTGCGAGCGCGAGCAGATTGCCTTTCTGCCCTGGGGGCCGCTGGCGCAGCGTCCGCACGGTCCCGGCAGCGCCGGCAATGCGCTCAACGCGCTGATTGCCATCGCCGGTGAACGACATCTGCCGGTGCCCACGGTCGCCCTGTCATGGCTGCTCGCCAAGTCGCCGGAGATGTTGCCGATTCCAGGCACGTCGCGTATCGATCACCTTGAAGAAGACCTGAGTGCAGCGCAGCTGCACCTGACCGCTTTGGAACTGAAGCGCATTGGCTGATGAACAACGTTCCCACTGCGCTTAAGCCGAAGAAATCAGTGGCGTTGTCCGGCGTAGTGGCCGGCAATACCGCCTTGTGCACGGTCGGGCGTTCTGGCAATGACCTCAGTTATCGCGGTTACGACATCCTGCAGATTGCCGAGCGCTGTGAATTCGAAGAAATCGCCCACCTGCTGATTCATGAGCGGCTGCCGAACCGCGCCGAGCTGGCGGCCTACCGGCGCAAGCTCTTGTCGACGCGCGGCTTGCCGCCGCAGGTGCGCACCGTGCTGGAGAGTCTGCCCGCGACCAGTCATCCGATGGACGTGCTGCGCACCGGTGTCTCGGCGCTGGGTTGCTGCGAGCCGGAGGGTGAGGCGCATGCCATCGATGCCGCGCGCAACCTGGCCGACCGGCTGGTGGCCAGCCTGGGTTCGATGCTGTGCTACTGGTATCACTACAGCCGCAGCGGCCGGCGTATCGAGGTCGAGACCGCCGACGAATCGGTGGGCGCACATTTTCTGCATCTGCTGCATGGTGAGGCGCCATCGGCATTGTGGGTGCGGGCGATGCACACCTCGTTGATCCTGTACGCCGAGCACGAATTCAACGCCTCGACCTTTGCCGCCCGCGTGATTGCCGGCACAGGTTCCGATATGTACTCCTGCCTCACCGGTGCGATCGGCGCGCTGCGCGGCCCGAAGCACGGTGGTGCCAATGAAGTCGCCTTCGAGATCCAGAGCCGCTACCCGTCGCCCGGCGACGCCGAGAGCGACATACGCCGCCGCGTGGCGGCGAAAGAAGTGATCGTAGGATTCGGGCACCCGGTATATACGATCGCCGATCCGCGCAATGGGATCATCAAGGAAGTGGCATGCGAACTGGCGCGCGCTGCAGGCGACACCCTGCGCTTCGCGATCGCCGAGCGACTCGAGGCCGTGATGAAAGAAATCAAGAATATGTTTCCGAACCTGGACTGGTATTCGGCCGTGTCCTATTCCCTGATGCGGGTGCCGACCGCGATGTTTACGCCGCTGTTCGTGATTGCGCGTACCACCGGTTGGGCGGCGCATGTCATCGAGCAGCGTCTCGACGGCAAGATCATCCGTCCGAGTGCCAACTACACCGGCCCGGAAAATCTACCCTTTACGCCGCTGGCGCAGCGTCCATGAGTCATGACCCCAGGTCTGCCGAGCGTCCGGCCGCCGACGCGGTGCTGGCGAATATTGCCGACTATGCCCGTGATTTCCAGCCCGGCAGCGAGAATGCGTACCAGACCGCCTACTACTGCCTGATGGATACGCTGGCCTGCGGCTTCCAGGCCCTGAGATACCCGGCCTGCACGCGACTGCTGGGGCCGGTCGTACCCGGCGCGGGCATGGCTGGTGGGGCGCGGGTACCGGGTACCAGTCACGAGCTCGACCCGGTCAATGCGGCCTTCAATATCGGCGCGATGATCCGTTGGCTCGATTTCAACGATACCTGGCTGGCGGCGGAGTGGGGACATCCTTCCGACAACCTCGGCGGCATCCTGGCCGTGGCTGACTACCTCTCGCGCAATGGCAAGCCGCTCACCGTACGCGAGCTGCTGAGCGCAATGATCAAGGCACACGAGATCCAGGGCTTGCTGGCGCTCGAGAACAGCTTCAATCGCGTCGGGCTCGATCATGTGCTGCTGGTGCGCGTCGCCTCGACTGCGGTGGTGGCGGCAATGCTGGGCGGTACGCGCGAGCAGGTGATCAATGCGGTGTCCAACGCCTGGATCGATGGCGGTGCGCTGCGCACCTACCGGCACGCGCCGAATACCGGCTCGCGCAAGAGCTGGGCGGCGGGCGATGCCACCAGCCGGGCGGTGCGCCTGGCGCTGTTCGCGCTCAAGGGTGAAATGGGCTACCCCTCGGCCTTGAGCGCGAAGCAGTGGGGATTCCAGGATGTGCTGTTCAAGGGCAAGACCATCAGCCTGCCACAGACCTTCGGCAGCTACGTGATGGAAAATGTGCTGTTCAAGATTTCCTACCCGGCGGAATTCCACGCGCAAACCGCCGTCGAGGCCGCCATGACACTGCACAGCCAGGTGCGCGACAAGCTCGAGCTGATCGAGCGCGTAGTGATCGAGACCCAGGAGCCGGGCGTACGCATCATCGACAAGACCGGGAAGCTGGCTAATCCCGCCGATCGCGACCATTGCATCCAGTACATGGTGGCAATTCCGTTGCTGTTCGGCCGCCTGGGCGCCGCCGACTACGAAGACGAGGTGGCGAATGATCCGAGTGTCGATGCGTTGCGCGCGCGCATGGTGGTGAAGGAAAACCCGGAGTTCACTCGCGAGTACTACGCTGCCGACAAGCGCTACATCGGCAATGCGGTGCAGGTTTTTTTTCGCGATGGCACGACGACGCAGCGCATCGCAGTCGACTTTCCCATCGGTCACCGCAAGCGGCGCGCCGAGGGTATTCCGGTGCTGGTGCAGAAGTTCGAGAGCAGCGTGCTGGCGCACTTCGGGGCTGTGCAGGCGCAGGCTATCAAGAAGCTGTTTGCCGAGCGCAGCGCACTCGAAGCCATGCGCGTCGATGTACTTCAAGATCGGCTGGCGCTGCGCTAGCTCGCGCGCGGCTGCACCACGCTGCGGTGCAGATCGATAGCGGCCAGTTCGTAGCCGCGTTTGAAATCGCGGATGTGCTTGACCATCCAGTTGCGCGCCGCTTCGCCATCGCGCCCGCTGATCGCCTCGCACAGCCGGCGTTGCGCGCCGATGATGCGGGCCCGAGCCTGCGGCACCTGATCGATCATCGCCGCCAGCGAGGGTTCGAGCAACTGGATCAGCGGTTCGTGTGCTAGCAGCAGCGCGGGATTAGCGGCGGCCGAACCAAGCGCGCGAAAGAACTCGCCCACATGAACCACGGTCGCCGCGGAATCATCATCGGCAATTAGGTTCTGCAGCGTGAGTTTCAGGCCGGCGAGCGCGGCGCGTGAACGACGGGTCGCCGCCAGCGCCGCCAGCGGTGGCTCGAGGATCATCAGTGCTTCCCAGACATCGACAAAGGTGACTTCGTGCAGCACCAGCGCGCGGCGCACACCGGCGCCCACCTGGGCCGGACCCGGGCGCATCACCACCATGCGTTTCGAACCCGGGCGACGACCGAGCAATCCGGCGCTGTCGAGTTCGCGCAGCGCTTCACGCACTGTCGAGCGGTTCACGCCGAACTGGCGTGCGAGCTCGAGTTCGGGCGGCAGCCGGTCGCCAGCGCGCAGCCGCCCGGCGACGATGTGATCGACCAATGCCGTGGCTACGCGCCGGTAACTGGGTTCGGCGAGTATCGGTGCAAACTGCAGGTTCATGCGGTCAACCGGTAGAGTTCGCGGCCGATCAGCATGCGGCGGATCTCCTGCGTGCCGGCGCCGATCTCATAGAGCTTGGCATCGCGCAGCAGCCGGCCAGCGGGGTAGTCATTGATATAGCCGTTGCCGCCCAGCGCCTGGATCGCCTGCAGTGCCACCTGCGTGGCATGTTCCGCAGCAAACAGGATCGCGGCGGCGGCGTCCTGGCGCGTGCAGCGTCCGGCATCGCAGGCGCGGCCGACCGCGTACACATAGGCGCGCGCAGCATTGAGGCTGGCGTACATGTCGGCGACCTTGGCCTGCATCAGCTGGAAAGTGCCGATTGCGTGCCGGAACTGCTTGCGCTGATGCAGGTAGGGCAGGGTGAGATCGAGCGCTGCGGCCATCAGCCCCAGCGGACCGCCCGCCAGCACCGCGCGTTCGTAGTCGAGGCCGCTCATCAGTACGCGCGCACCCTCACCGAGGCCGCCGAGCACATTGTCTGCCGGTACCAGGCAGTTCTCGAACACCAGTTCGCAGGTGTTCGAGCCACGCATGCCCAGCTTGTCGAGCTTCTGCGCGCTGCGAAAGCCCGGGAAATTCTTCTCGACCAGAAAGGCCGTGAGGGCATTTTTGTGAGCTTCGGGATCGGTACGGGCGTAGACGATCAGCAGATCGGCGTCCGGGCCGTTGGTGATCCACATCTTGCGGCCGTTCAGCCGGTAGTGATCGCGCTGGCGAACTGCCTGCAGCTGCATCGACATCACGTCAGACCCGGCTTCAGGCTCCGACATCGCCAGTGCACCCACATGCTCGCCCGAGAGCAGCCGTGGCAGGTAACGCTCACGCTGGGCATCGCTGCCGTGCAGGCTGAGCTGATTCACGCACAGGTTCGAATGCGCGCCGTACGAGAGCCCGATTGCGCCACTGGCGCGCGAGATTTCTTCCATGGCGATGATGTGCGCCAGGTAACCGAGGTTGGCACCACCCCAGCGCTCCGGCACGGTCAGCCCCAGCAGGCCTAGCGCCCCGAGCCTGGGCCATAGCTGGCGCGGGAACTCGTTGTTGCGATCGGCCGCGGCGGCTAGCGGCGCGATTTCCTCGCGGGCAAAACGCCGCGTCTGGGAGCGCACCTCGGCAATCGTTTCGCCCAGCCCGAAATCCAGTTCACAGTTATCCAATACACTCATGACGGCTTGCCTGTCTTCGGGTAATTGCGTTATTGTCGGACAATCGGGCAGTCCCTGGCAAGGGGTATGCCGTTTGGGAGTGGCAGCGGTGGCGATCTACAGCAGTACCGTCAAGGCCCGCAGCGCGGCATTCCTCGCCAATCGCACTGCAATGGAGGCGCTGGTCCGTGAGTTGCGCTCGCGGGTGGCGGCGGCCGCGCAGGGTGGCGGCCAGGCCGCGCGCGATCGGCACCTGGCGCGCGGCAAATTGCTGCCGCGCGAGCGCGTCAATCTGTTGCTCGATCCGGGCGCGCCGTTCCTCGAGTTTTCGCAGCTGGCCGCTACCGGCCTCTATGAGGATGCGGCGCCGGGCGCCGGCCTGATCACCGGCATCGGCCGCATCGCCGGCCGCGAGTGCCTGGTGATCTGTAACGACCCGACCGTCAAGGGCGGCACCTACTACCCGATCACCGTCAAGAAGCATCTTCGCGCGCAGGAGATTGCGCGCGAGAACCGGCTGCCGTGCGTCTATCTGGTCGACTCCGGCGGGGCGCACCTGCCCAGTCAGGACGAGGTATTCCCCGATCGCGAACATTTCGGCCGCATCTTCTACAACCAGGCCAACATGTCGGCCGAAGGCATCGCGCAGATCGCTGTCGTGATGGGCAGCTGCACCGCTGGCGGTGCCTATGTGCCGGCCATGAGCGATGAATCGATCATCGTGCGCGAGCAGGGCACGATTTTTCTGGGTGGGCCACCGCTGGTGCAGGCCGCCACCGGTGAGGTGGTCAGCGCCGAGGAGCTGGGTGGAGGCGATGTGCATACGCGCCTCTCGGGGGTCGCCGATCATCTCGCCGAAAGTGACGCGCACGCGCTGGCGCTGGCGCGCCGCGCGGTTGCGACGCTGGCGCCGGCGCGCTACGCTGAGCTTGCGGTCCGCGCGCCAGCCGAGCCGCGCTATGCAGCCGAAGAGCTCTACGGCATCGTGCCGGCCGATCCGCGCAAGCCCTACGAGGTGCGCGAGATCATTGCGCGCCTGGTCGATGACAGCGAATTCACCGAATGGAAAGCCCGCTATGGCGCCACGCTGGTCACGGGCTTCGCGCACCTGTGGGGCATGCCCATCGGCATCGTGGCCAACAACGGCATCCTGTTTTCCGAGTCGGCGCAGAAGGGCGCGCACTTCATCGAGCTGTGCTGCCAGCGGCGCGTGCCGCTGGTGTTCCTGCAGAACATCACCGGCTTCATGGTCGGCAAGAAAGTGGAACACGAAGGCATCGCCCGGCACGGTGCCAAGATGGTAACGGCGGTGGCCTGCGCCCAGGTGCCCAAGCTCACCGTGATCATCGGCGGCAGCTTCGGGGCCGGCAACTACGCGATGTGCGGCCGTGCGTATGGAGCGCGTTTCCTGTGGATGTGGCCCAACGCGCGCATCAGCGTGATGGGCGGCGAACAGGCCGCGCGCGTGCTCGCCACCGTACGCCGCGATGCCATCACCGCCAAGGGCGGCGAGTGGAGCGCCGAGCAGGAGCAAAGCTTCACCGCGCCGATACGCGCACAGTATGAGCAGCAGGGACACCCTTACTACGCCACCGCGCGGCTGTGGGACGATGGCATTATCGATCCCCTGGATACGCGCCGCTGCCTGGGGCTGGGGCTGGCCGCGAGCCTGGCGGCGCCGATTGCCGAGACACGGTTTGGCGTATTCCGGATGTGAGCCTGAGCCATGTTCAAGAAAATCCTGATCGCCAATCGCGGTGAAATCGCCTGCCGCATACAACGCACGGCCAGGCGCCTCGGGGTCGCCACCGTTGCCGTGTACTCCGATGCGGATGCCGGAGCCTTACACGTACGCCAGGCCGAAGAGGCGATGCGCATCGGGCCGGCGCCGGCCAGGGAAAGCTATCTGCGCGGCGATGTCATCATTGCGGCAGCCCGCAAGCTTGGCGCCGAAGCGATTCATCCGGGTTACGGGTTCCTGTCAGAGAACGCACAGTTCGCCGACGACTGCGCCGCCGCGGGGCTGGTATTCATCGGTCCGCCGCCCGCGGCCATCCGCGCGATGGGCTCGAAGTCCGCAGCCAAGGCGCTGATGCAGCGGGCCGGCGTACCACTGGTGCCGGGGTTTCACGGTGCGGAACAATCAGCGCAGGCCTTGCAGCGCGAAGCCGATCAGATCGGCTATCCGGTGTTGATCAAGGCCAGTGCCGGAGGCGGTGGCAAGGGCATGCGCCGGGTCGAGCGCGCCGCCGATTTCGCTGCGGCCCTGGCCTCATGTCAGCGCGAAGCAGCTGCGAGCTTCGGCGATGACCGTGTGCTGGTCGAGAAATACCTGCTGCAGCCTCGACACATCGAAATGCAGATCTTTGCCGACAACCACGGCAACGCTGTGCATTTGTTCGAGCGCGACTGTTCGGTGCAGCGTCGGCACCAGAAGGTGCTGGAGGAGGCTCCGGCCCCCGGCATGGAGAGCGCGCGTCGTGCGCAGATGGGTGCTGCGGCGCTGGCTGCGGCGCAGGCCGTGGGCTATGTCGGCGCCGGCACCGTGGAATTCATTGCCGGGCCCGACGGTCAGTTCTACTTCATGGAGATGAATACGCGGCTGCAGGTAGAGCATCCGGTGACCGAAATGATCACCGGGCTCGACCTCGTGGAGTGGCAGCTGCGGGTGGCGGGTGGCGAGCCCTTGCCGCTGCGCCAGGAACAACTCACCATACGCGGCCATGCCATCGAGGCGCGCATCTACGCCGAAGATCCGCAGCGCGATTTCCTGCCCTGCATAGGCGCGCTCGGATACCTGGCAACGCCGCCGAGTGGTGAATTCGTCCGTATCGATTCCGGGGTGGTGCAGGGCGATGCGATCTCGCCTTACTACGATCCGATGATCGCCAAGCTGATTGCCTGGGGCGAGACGCGTGAACAAGCGCGCGCGCGCCTGAGCGGAGCGCTGGCTGACTTTCGCATCGCCGGCCTTGGCAATAACGTGCAGTTCCTCTCGCGACTCGTGGCGAGCACCGCTTTTGCAAATGCCGATCTCGACACCGCACTGATCGAACGCGAACACGCGGCACTGTTCCCGCCGGCGGCGCCGGTGCCCGACGATATGCTCGCCCTCGCCGCGATGTATATCATCGAGCGTGAGCGTCAGGCGGCGGTAGCGGTCGCCGCCGGTTCAGTATGGGACAGTGTCGAAGGATGGCGGCTCAATGCACCGGCTGAACGCAGACTGCAGTTTGCAACGTTGGGCGAGCGGCGCAGTGTGCATCTGCAATTGGCAGCCGGGGGTTACCTGCTGACAGTGACTGCTGAGGGCGCCGTTGCCGACGCTGAGAGCGCGCGCCCTGCCAGATTGGCCCTGATCTGCGACAACACGGTGCGCGCCACTGTGGGCGATCGAGACTACCACGCTGACGTCGTGATCCGCGATACGCGTTGCGAGCTCTTTGCCCAAGGCGACTCTTACAGTTTCGAGCGCCTCGATCCACTCGCGCATGTGGGCGAAGCCATGGCCGTGGAAGGTGGCGTGCGCGCGCTGATGCCCGGCCGGGTCGTGGCGCTGCTGGTGCAGCCGGGTGCCAGGGTCAGAAAGGGCGAGCCGCTGCTGGTGCTGGAAGCGATGAAAATGGAGCAGACCTTCAGTGCCCCAGCGGATGGCGTGTGCGTGGCTTTCAATGTAGCGGTGGGCGAGCAGGTGGTGGAGGGCAGCGAGCTGGTTGATTTTCGTACCGAAGCCGCGACCAGCTGATTGCTCCTGGGCGTCGCAGCCGGTGGTTACATCGCGGGTGCCAGCGGCTATCGCAGGTTCAAGCGCGTGTAGAGCATATACGAGCTCGGGTGCGAGCCGTATACGCTTTCGAGCGCTGTGGGCAGCGCGTAGGCACTCACCAAGGCGCCGAAACCCAGGTTCAGATGGCGCGCCAGCCGGGATTCGTACAGATAGCCGGCACTGAATTTTCTCACGGTGTAGAACTGGCCGCTCAGCGCGCCAGCCACCACGAGTTCATTCTTGCCGACGCTCTCGGCGCGCGCATAGAAGATGTGATGCACGTAGCCCAGGGTGCCTTCCAGCCATCATGCCGCAGAAGCCGCACCGGGCGCGACGCGGTTTTGTCCCCATGCCAGCGTCGTCTGCCAGTGACCAGGCGAGAGCGGCCGGTCGAGTACCGCCGAAATCGTGGAGCGACGTACGTTGACTTCAGGCTCCAGCGCTTCGGGAGAATGAATGGCGCCATAGCTGAGCTGCAGCGCCAATGAAGACAGCAGATTCCAGCTCAACCGCCCCGACCAGGAATCAATGCGCAGCGGATCGAGGTTCCAACGGAACGGATCGGGCTCGCGACCATTGAAGGCCGAGAGCTCGGTTTTCCAGTGGCCCGATACCAGTCCGCTGGTGAACACGCCGTAGCTGGTGTGCGAGGAATCCAGCCAATGGTGGCTGATCGGCGCTTCGGGCTTGCCGTAGGCCGAATAACGATGCATGAAAGTCGGCGGCCCCAGCGCGGGCTCGCCCGGATACCCTGCGTATACGAAAGCCGAGGTGCGTTCGCTCAGGGGCAGGTTGGCACTCGCCGCCAGTTCCATAAACAGGTCATGCGGATGCTGCCGGTCGATCAGCGGCGTGATGCCATCGGCGTTCTCGCCGGTCTGCAACAGCAGCGGATAGCCGCGCTTGCCCATCAGTGGGTCGAGCGACTGCATCGCCTTGAGCGCCACGCGTACAGTGTCGGCATTGCGCTGGGCCATCAGCATCGGCATGCTCTCGCTGAAATTGAGTTGTGCACCGCGCGGCCCACCCTGATGATCAGTGATCGCGTAGAGGTAGCCGTGCAGCATCGTGGACCAGTTACCCAGCTGGCCGTGGGCGCCGGACATCAGCGCGCTGTCGGGTTGCCAGGAGGTGCCGGAAGCGTCGCGCATCATCGGGTACTCGCCGAGCCTGCCGCTGCTGGCCATATCCACGCTGCCTTCGTGAGCAGCGTCAGCGTCAGCGGCGCTGGCGGCGCGCCCAGCGGCAACGCCCAGCAGCAGCGCCAAGCCGACGCCGCTGAGCCGGGAACCGCGCGCTGAGCGGCACTGCTTGGTCGTGCGCAATTGTAACCGCTGCCCGTCGCGCAGTTCATCGACCAGGCCACGATTTATTGTCGGCAGCGCCGCGCCACGTTGCCTATAATCGGCCGCGCCAGGCATCGGCAACGTCGAGCAACCGCGCGAGCCCGTCATATATGACCAGCAACACCCAGCATCGCTCCCGCGTTTTTGGCAGAGTCGGTACTGCCGCGCTGCTGTGCGCGCTGGCGCCGATACTCTGGGCGCCGGTGGTGGTGGCCGCCGATGAGCCTGCCAGCAGTGCGGATTCCCAGGTGCTGGAAGAAATCGTGGTGCAGGCGCCTGAGCCGCGCTATGTGGCGCCGACGCGCCGCGATCGCATCGGTCGCATCTGGGCGCCGGTATACATCAACAACAAGGGTCCATTCCGCATGGTGCTCGACACCGGCGCGAACCGCTCGGGCGTGGTTGCCAGCGTGGCCGATGCCCTGCATCTGACCCCAGATGGCTCTTCGCGCCTGATGCTGCACGGTGTAACCGGCTCTACGCCAGTATCGACGATTCATGTGGATTCATTGCTGGTCGGCGACGTGATGATCAAGACTTCGCGCCTGCCGATACTGCCTGATGCGCTCGGCGGGGCGGAAGGCATACTTGGCACCGAGGGCCTGGCAGACCGGCGGGTGTTCATCGACTTCAAGCGCGACCTGATCGTGATCGCGCGCTCGCACAATCAGCTCGCGCCCTCGGGTTTCGAAATGATTCCCTTCAAGTTCGAGCGCGGCCGGCTGCTGGTGGTCGATGCCGAGGTGGGCAGCGTGCATTGCAAGGCGATCATCGACACCGGTGGCCAGGCAACCGTGGCGAATCTCGCCCTCAAACGCGCCATCAGCCGCCGCTCCGCGCGTCACGCCACCGTCGATGAAATAGAAGGCGTCACACGGGACGTGCAGCTGGGCGAGGGCTACGCACCGCCGCCGATCACCTTCGGCAAGCTGGAGATTCGCAGCGACCACATGACCTTCGCCGACATGAATATCTTCAAGCACTGGCAGCTCACCGACGAGCCGGCATTGCTGATCGGCATGGACGTGATCGGCCTGCTCGATACACTGATCATCGACTATCGCCGCCACGAGCTGCAGCTGCGGATGCGCCCCGACCGTTGAGCCTACTTCGCCACTACGTTGCCGTCGACGATCCTGACGGCGGCGCCTACGGCCAGTTTCGGTTCGGTAGCCTGGGTCACGGTGGTTTCAGTGCCGTCATCGAGCCTGAGCTTCACTTCGTAGCTGATTTCCGCACGAACTCTCTTCTCGATCTTGTTCCCGACGTACGCACCGCCGGCCGCGCCGGCCACCTTGGCGATGGTCTTGCCCGTGCCGCCGCCGATCTGATTGCCGACGATCAGCCCGGCCAGGCCACCGGCGACTACGCCTAGCGCCGTGCCCTTGCCTGCAGTTTTCACCGGCGTGATCGCAGTGATAATTCCGCAGGTCGTACAAACCGTGATCGGCTGGCGCGCAGGTGCCGCTGTCGGTTCAGGGTTGCTGCTGCTGGCTGCAACTTTGTCGGCAGCTGATGTCGCGGCATGGCGCTGCCCGTGCTTGGGCGCACGGCTCTTGTGTACCACAGGTTGTGGTGCCGCTGCCGGCGCTGCTTCCGCCGCGGGCGCGGCAGGTGCAACTGCTGCTGCAGGCTGCATTGCGGCTGCTGCTGGCGCAGCTTCCGGCGCGGGCGTGCTCACGGCCGGTGCTGGCGCCTGAGTGCACGCGCTCAGCGCGAAGGCGAGCGCGAGCGCGGCGCCGCTGAGTTGTGCCACGCATCGTCGCAATGTGTTGTGATTCATGCTCCCGCGCTCCTTGATTACCCAGGCTGCGCAATCTACCCTATCGCCGCAGGAGCGCAATGCCCATCGACCTCAATGTCGCCAAGCGCAGACGCACAGTGACCGCAAGCCAGCGTAGCGTCGCGGCGTTTCTCGAAGTCGAACTCAGGCACATCTCCTTGTGGCGCGGCGGGCGTCGCGTGCTGCGCGACTTGCATTGGCAGCTGCGCCCTGGTGAGTGCTGGCTGCTGCAGGGGAACAATGGCGCAGGCAAGACCCAGCTGCTGAAGCTACTGGCCGGTGATGTGTGGCCGCAGCCCGGCCGCAACGCACAGCGCGTTTACACTTTGAATCGCGAGCAGTTCAGCGAACCGTGGCTGGTGCGCGAGCACATCGCCTATCTGGGCGCGGAACGCCAGGATCGCTATGAGCACTATCATTGGAATCAACGCGTACTGAGCGTGGTAGGCACCGGCAGGCAACGCACTGACATTCCGCTGGCGCCGCTGTCGAGCGCCATGCGTGCGCAAATGCTGGCGCTGCTGCGGGGGTTGGGCCTGGCCGTGCTGGCACAGCGGCGGTTTCTGACGCTGTCCTACGGTGAGCGTCGCCTGGTACTGCTGGCGCGCGCACTGGCGTGGCAGCCGCGGTTGCTGCTGCTCGACGAGCCGCTCAACGGCCTGGATGCCAAAAATCGCCAGCGTTTTCTGCGGGTGCTGCGGCGCTTGCACGACTCGCCGCTGCCGATCGTCTACGCGACGCATCGACTCGAGGAAGCGCCGGCGGGCATCACCCATCGCGCATTGCTGAAAGATGGACGGCTGCGCACCATGCCCTGGCCGCTGCGACGAGCGCCAGCGCGCGCGTCGCGTGCACACGCGCCGTCGCCGAACCCTGCGGCATCGGGCGCGGCGGCGCCATTGCTGCGGCTGCGCAAGGCTACGCTATGGCGTGAGGGGCGCAGAGTGCTGCGCGGCCTGTCGCTCGAGATCGGCAGCGGTGAGCGCGTGGTCGTGCACGGTGGCAATGGCAGCGGCAAGTCCACGTTACTGGGTGCGCTCTACGGCGAATATGCGCTGGCATCCAATACGCAACTGTGGCGCCGCGGCGTGGTACCGGGTACGCCGCTGTATGAGTTTCAGCGCACACTGGGACGCGTCTCGCCGGAATTGCAGCTCGCGCTGCCGCGCCAGCTCAGTGCTCTGCAGACTGTAGTAACGGGCCTGCGCGGCAGCTTCATGCTGGATGCACCAGTCAGCGCTGCGGAGCACCGGCGCGCGCTGCGCACGCTGCGGCTCGTCGGTGCCGCGGCGCTCGCGCAGCGCGAAATCGGCAGCCTGTCCTACGGCCAGGCGCGGCGGGTGCTGTTTGCGCGCGCGCTGGCACCGGCCCCGCAAATGTTACTGCTGGATGAGCCCTTTACCGGGCTGGACAGCGCAACACGCACGGCCTTGCGCGCGCTGGTGGACAGCCGCGCGCTGCGTGAGCTGGCCATTGTGATGGCGACCCATCATCGCGACGACTGGCCAGGCGCGGTGACACAGGAACTCGAGCTCGGCTCCGGCGTAGTACGATATTGCGGCCGCGCGCGTCGCGCGGCGCGGCGGAGCTGATCGTGGCAGACCTGCATATAAAGTGGAGCTCGCGCTGGTTGCTATGGGCATCGATCGCCCTGATCGGCGCGGTCGGCATCGGTTACTGGCGGTACACCTCAAGAGCGACTCCAGCCAGCGTGGCAGTGCCCGGTGGCGACGGCGGCGGTCTGCCGCGCGCGGCACCGGAATCCGAGGGCTTCGACACCACGGGCGTGCAGCAGCTCGTGGACTACGCGCGCCGCAGCGGCACGCAGGCATTGCTGGTAACGCGCCACGCACACTTGGTGGTCGAATACTATGGTTCCGGTATGGATGGGCGCAGCAACGTCGATGGCGGTGCATTCGCAGAGTTGCTGACGGCGCTTGCAACTGGCGTCGCGGTGCGCGACTACGGCATGAACAATCCGCAGGGCCTGCCATCGGGCGACTCGCTGGCGGCCGGCATTGCCACGGCCAGCCGCATGAGCTACCCGCAATTCCTGTCGCGCAGCCTCTGGCAACGCCTGAACGCGGCGGCGGCGCAGATCCTGTTGCCGGCGGTGAATGCGCCTGCGCCGGGGGGGTGTTGTTTCCTCGCGCGCACCGGCGACTGGCTGCGACTGGCCGAGCTCGTGATGGCCGATGGCCGCTTCGAAGGCACTCAGGTATTGCCCGCGGGTTGGGCGCTGCGCCTGCAGCAGCCGGGCAGCGACAATCCAGGACGTGGGTTCGGACTCTGGCTGGCCTCCAGCGCTCACGGTGCCGAGCCCTTCATTGCCCACGACGTGGTGTTCGTGCGCGGCCTGGGTCAGTCGCGAATGTGGATGGCGCTGCGACAGCAGCTGGCGATCCTGCTGATCGATCAGCGCGCCGCTAACGGCAACGATGATGAAACGCGCCTGCCCAATATGGTATTTCGTGCGCTGCGCGAGGCGCCGTCTGGTACCCACCAGAACATCGGCGACCTGGTTCCCAACCACCAGGGCTAGCTGCCTTAATTGGCGCGCAGCCCGGCCACCACGCTCTGGCGCGCTGCGCGTATTGCCGGCAACAAGCCGCCGATCAGCGCCAGCAGCAGCCCGTATTTCAGTCCGCGGATCATCAGCGCCGGCGTGACCTTGAAGGCGAAGGTGATCTGGCTGAAGCTGGCCCAGTTCATTGTCGAGGTCTCGATGCCGTTGAAGCCCAACCAGGCCGCGAGGCAACCGAGCAGTCCGCCGGCCAGGCCGAGCAGCATGGCTTCGGTGAGCACCGAGGTGATCACGGGCGTCGCGCCAAAGCCGATGGCGCGCAGCGTGGCGATCTCGCGCGTACGTGCAGCCACCGTGGAATACATGGTATTGAGCGCGGCAAAGATCGCGCCCAGGCCCATCAGCATCGCGATGATGGTACCCAGGGACTCGATCATCGTGGTGATGATGCGCGACTGCTCCTGATAGAAGCTGCGCTCGGACATGACCCGTACCGTAAGGCGCGGATCCGCCTTCAACGCGGCCGTGTAAGGCGCGAGATCCGCGGCACTGTGCAGCTGCACGCGCACCGACTGATAACTGGTGCCGCGGTTGTAGGCATTCTGCAGGACGGTGGCGTCGGTCCACACTTCACCCTGGGCGACGCTGCCGCGATCGGCAAAGATGCCGGCGACATACCAGTCAGTGCTGCCCCAGTGCACCGTGCTGCCAGTGGTGAGGCCCCGAAACTGGCGGGCGGCGCTCTGCCCGACGATGACCTCGAACTTGCCGGGTGCGAACATGCGGCCGCTCAGCATGTGAAAGTCCTGGCGCAGCGCCGGCGCGTGCGGGCCAACGCCGCGCAGCGGGACATTCGCTGAAGTGCCGGTGGTGCGCATCGGCACGTCGATGATCACATAGAGCTCGGGCGAGGCCAGCGGCCCGTCGGCGGCACGAACCACCTGCGGCGCGTCGGCGATCAACCGTGTCTGATCGAGCGCCAGGCCACTAGCCATTTCGTCATTGGATCCGCCGCGCAGCACGATCGCCACATCATCGTGGCCGGCATATTGCAGCACCGAGCGGAAGCCCTCGCTCATCGACAGCACACCGACCAGAATGGTGACCACGCCGGCAACGCCAATAGCCGCTACCAGCGACGTGGAGAGGCGACTCGGCATATTGCGCAGGTTCATCAGCGTAATGGCGCCGAGTTGCCGCAGACTGTTGAGGTTCATGCTCTAGCCTCCCTGGCGCAGGGCGTCGGTGATGCGCAGCCGCCAGGCGTTCCAGGCTGGCAGCGCGCCGGCCAGCAGCCCCAGGCCGGCGGCAATGGCCAGCGCGGCCAGCCAGGCGCCGGGCGGTACGCCGAGCAGGGGCAGGTATTGCTGCAGGGCCCGGTGCGCGACCGCGGCGATAGCGCGCGCCAGCAACATGCCGGCCATGCTGCCCAGCAGCGTGAGTAACAGCGATTCACTCAGCACCAGCGCCAGTATCTGCCCGCCGCGAAACCCCAGAGTCTTCATCACGGCGAGCTCGGGCGTGCGCTCGCGAATCGATTGCCCCATCGTGTTGGCCGTCACCAGCAGCATCGTGAAGAACACCGCGCCCACCACAATCGCAATGATGGCGCCGATGTTGCCGACCTGATTGATGAAACTCTGCGCAAAGGCGCGCTCGCTCGACGTTTTTGTTTCGGAATCGGAGTTGGCGAACAGCGCATCGATGCGCCTGGCCACGGCCGGCGATTGTGCCGGGTCCTTGACCCTCAGTATCAACCAGCCAATCCGATCGCGCTCGAAGGAACGCGATTCGTTGAAATACTGGTAGTGAAAAAACAAGGCATTGGTGTCGCCGCTGGCGGTGTTGCGGTAGATGCCATCGACGCGCAGATCCCAGACGTTGCTGCCATCGCGCTTACGATAGATGTTCGAATGCAGCGGAATCACGTCTCCGACTTTCCATTTGTAGGCATTGGCCAGCGCTGTACCCACGATCATGCCGGTGGCGTCGGCGACCCAGGCACGCCGCTGCTCGGCCGGCAGGTTGATTTCGGGATAGACATCGAACAGCGAATCGGCATCGGCCACCTGCGCGACGATCGTAGCCCGCTCGTCGCGATAGTAGCCACCGAACCAGCTGGCGGCGGTAATCGCGCGCACGCCCTCGACCGCGGCAATGCGCTGCACGTAGCTGCGCGGCAGCGACATGATGAACGACACCTTGTGCATCGTGATCAGCCGGTCGGCGCCCGTGAGTTCGATGCCGCCGGTGATCGCGTGACGCAGCGCCATCAGCAATCCGAACAGCAGGAAAGCCGTGGCCACCGAGGAGAAGGTGAGCAGCGTGCGGATGCGCCGGCGCCAGAGGTTGGCACGCAGCAGCGGGAAAAACTTCAGGACACTCATGCCGCCTTCTCCGCGAGCGTTATGCTGGTTGCAAACACCACCACGGCCGCGCCAGTGACGCTCACCGTATGTAGCGCACCATTCTGGTAGTGCACGTCGACCTGCAGCTCACCGGCGCGTCCCATGTGGTGACCCTGGCGGGCCCGAAAACTGCCGCGCACGGCTCCGCCGGGGAGTAGTTGCTGCCGGCACAGTAGCGCGGCGAGCATGGCATGGGCGTTGCCACTCACCGGGTCTTCCGCGATGCCCAGCGCCGGGCAGAACATGCGCGCTTCGGTATCACATTCGCCCAACGTGGGGTGCAGCGTATAGACGAAGGTTCCGGGTGCAGCTCCGGCAGCCGTCAGCGCCGCGAGCCGCGCCAGGTCGGGCTGCAAGCGTGCCAGTACCGAGCCTGCGCGCACCGCGATCAGATGACGGGTGCTGTGTTCGCCCGCGAGCGTTGCTGGGCAGCGCTCGTCGAGATCGGCTGCAGCGAGCCCAAGCGCCGCGAGCAGGGCGCCGCGCAGGGCGGCATCGATCGGGCCGCGCAGTACGGGTGCCGGCTGTGAAAAGGTGAAGCGCGGTCCCTGACTGCTCTCGACACGCTCGATCGCCACAATGCCGTTGCGCTGCTTCTGCAGACGGCGCACACCCAGACCCAGATCGGCGAGCACTGCGTGCGCTGCCACGGTAGCATGACCCACGAAACCCACTTCGCTGCGCGGCGTAAAGAAACGCACCCGCAGGTCGTGATCGCTGCCGTCGGCAGGCAGCAGGAAGGCGGTGTCGCCGTTATTGAGTTCGCGCGCGATTAGCTGCATCTGGTGCGCATCGAGCCGCTCGGCATCGAGCACCACGCCGGCCGGATTGCCGCTGAAGGGCTGCTGCGTAAAGGCATCGACCTGGAATACGCGTACCCGGTTCATGAGCTGCCGGCCTCGAATGCCACGCGTGCGCCCATCTCCGGGAGTATGCGTGCATCGCGGGTCTTGAAGCCGACCCGCACCTTCACGGTCGCCTTCGAGCGATCGGCGGTCGGAATCACCGCAATGACACTCGCCGGAATTTCCCAATCAGGGTAGGCATTGAGACGGATCGCGGCCGATTGGCCGGGATGCACGCGGGTGATGAAATTTTCGCTGACGTCGACCTCGACCTCGAGTGAATCCATGTCGACGATGGTGCCGATGCCGGTGCGGGTATAGCCGCCGCCGGCAGCTGCGGGCGAGACGATTTCGCCCGGCTGTGCGCCTTTATATGTGACCACGCCGGTAAAAGGTGCGCGAATGACCGTGTCGCTGAGATTGCGGCGCGCCGAGGCTACCGTTGCGTCGCTCACCACCACCGCACGCTGCTGCACGATCAGTGCGCTGTGCGCGGCATCGAAGGCCGCGTGCGCGGCATCGAAATCCTGCGCGCTCAGAAATCCGGCTGTGCGCTGCTTCTGGTTGCGCTCGTAGATCGGCTGGGCATTGTCGAACGCCGTCTGCGCGGCCTGCAGCTGGGCATGGCTGGCGGCCGCCTGGGCGCTGACCTGATCGAGCGCGAGGCGGTAGGGCTGATCATCGAGTCGCGCAATGATCTGGCCGGCGGTGACGCGGCTGCCTTCATCGATCAGCACCTCGGTCACACGCCCGCCCACGGTGGCCGACACCGTGGCCTGGCGGCGCGCGACCACGAAGCCCGAAGCATCGAGCAGCGAGGAGGTGCCACCACTCCGGTGGCTCGCGGCCGCAGCGGCAGCGCTGGCGGCCTCGGCGGCCGCCGCCTGGGCAGCGCGTTCGGCCGCTACCGAGCGCTGGTGCCAGTAATACCAGCCACCTACAACTACCGCTACCAGCAGCGCCGCCAGCGCAATGTAGAGCCCGCGACGGGAACTCAGGGGCTCCGGCGCCGAGCGATCGATGCGCAGCTCGCCCAGCAGTTTGTCGCGGTCGGTCATGCAATGCTGGCTGGCGCTAGGCGCCAGCGGCGGCCACGCGCACCAGACGGCCCTTGTCGACCTGCAGCTGGTGACTGGCGTAGCTGGCGGCCTTGGGATCGTGCGTGACCATGATGACGGTCTTGCCCTGATCGCGATTGAGTGCCTGCAGCAGGCCGAGAATTTCTTCGGCGGTGTGGCGATCGAGATCGCCGGTTGGCTCATCGCACACCAGCAACGTAGGATCAGCGATCACTGCGCGCGCAATGGCCACGCGCTGCTGCTGTCCGCCCGAAAGCTCGCCGGGCTTGTGGCGGCCGCGATCGGCCAGGCCCACCAGTTCGAGTGCCGCGGCAACCCGCCGCTTGCGCTCGGCGGTCGACAGCGAAGTGAGCAGCAGCGGCAGCTCGACGTTGCGTTCCGCCGTCAGTGCCGGCATCAGGTTGTAGAACTGGAAGATGAAACCCACGTGGCGCGCGCGCCAGTGCGCCAGTGCCGAACCGGACAGTTCGTCGAGGCGCTTGCCGGCGACGACGATCTGGCCGCTGCTGGGCGTATCGAGCCCGCCAATGAGATTCAGCAGTGTGGTCTTGCCGGAACCCGACGGGCCCATGATGGCCACGAAATCGCGCTCTTCGATATCGAGATCGAAATCGCTGAGCACCGCGAGATCTTCGTTGCCGCGGCGGTAGTGCCTGGATACGCCGCGTAGCTGAATGATAGCCGACATGTGATCCCCTGATGGTAGTGCCAAGACGCCTGCGGGGCCCCGACAGCTCCGCCCGCGCTGGCGGGCCATCTTAACGCAGTTGCAAAGCGCTGCCGACCCGTGGATAGTTTGCAGCGCAAACCTTGGGGTGGCTCGAGCGCAGAGCCTGAGATGCCGGTGCAGCCGGCAAACCCGTTGAACCTGATCCGGTTAGTACCGGCGTAGGGAGCAGGTCGATGTCCGGATTCATGATCATGATGGCTGCCGCCGCTGCGGCGTTCGTCACTGGCATGCCTGCCCAGGCAGCCGAGGGCTCGCTGGATGAAATCGTCATCAGCGCAAGCCTGCGTGCCACGCCATTGGGTGAGCTGCCGGCCAGCGTCACGGTACTGGGAGCCGATACGCTGCGCGCCGCCGGCGTGCAGCATCTGCAGGATGTATTGACCCTGGTGCCAGGACTGAGTTTTGCCTCGGGCACTTCACGGCCACGATATTTTCAGCTGCGCGGCGTAGGTGAGACCGAGCAGTACCAGGGCGCGCCCAACCCTTCGGTAGGCTTCCTGATCGACGACATCGATTTCTCCGGTGTAGGCATGCCCGCGACGCTGTTCGACCTGGCGCGAGTCGAGGTCTCGCGCGGTCCGGCAGGCACCGTGTATGGCGCCAAGGCACTCGCCGGGCTCATCGACCTGCGCAGTCGTGATCCGGGCACGGGCTTCGATCTGGAAGGTGAGGCCACGCTAGGTAACTACGGCACACGCTCCGCAGGCGTGGCGCTCGGCGATGGCCGCGCCGATGGTTCGGCGGGCTGGCGCGTCGCGGCGCAGCGCTTTCGTAGCGACGGATTCCGGCGCAACGTGTACCTTGGGCGCGACGACACCAATGGTTATGATGAAAGCACTGTGCGCGGCAAGCTGCACTGGCAGCTCTCCCCGGTGCTCAGCGCGACGCTGGCCCTGCTCTATGCCGACCTCGACAATGGCTACGATGCCTGGTCGGTAGATAACAGTAGGGTGACGCGTTCAAACCAGCCGGGACGCGATGCGCAGCGCTCCAGCGGCGCTTCTCTGCGGCTGGATTATCAGGGCGCGTATGGCGAGCTGTTGGCGATCAGCACCGGTTCCGATTCGCACATCGACTACTCCTTCGATGGCGACTGGGGCAATGACCTCTATTGGGGTGCGAGCGCGCCTTACGACTATTTCGAGAGTCACCTGCGCGAGCGGCGCAACCTGACCCAGGACCTGCGCTACCTGGCGAACCCTCTGGAGGTCCCTTCCGGCACGCTGCGCCCGGTACTCGGTTTCTACCTCGCGCGGCTGCGCGAGAGCGAACAACAGTTCGATGGCTGGAACGACCAGTACTACGGGGCCGGCTCCAGCCTGCTCTACAGCGACTACACGGCTACCAACGAGGCGCTGTATGGCTCGCTGGAATTGCAGCATGGTGCGCAAGATCATTGGCAGCTCGGCCTGCGGACCGAACAGCGCAGTTCCGAGTATGCCGACAGCTCGGATGTGCCCTTTCCACGCTCACGCGATCGCAAGCTGGGAGGCAATCTGTCCTGGTCGCATCGCGTCGACGCGCAGCGGCAGCTCTATGTGACAGTGGCGCGCGGCTACAAGGCTGGCGGATACAACATCGGCGACCAGATCGATCCGGCGCTGCGACAGTTTCGCGCCGAGCTGCTGTGGAACCTGGAACTCGGCGTGCACGGCGAGTTGGCCTCGCAAGCACTCGACTATCAGGCTGATATGTATGCGATGCGGCGCGAGCATATGCAGGTCTACAACTCGCGCCAGCTCAAATCCGACAATCCGCTGACATATGTGTTTTTCACAGCCAACGCTGCG
This sequence comes from Gammaproteobacteria bacterium, assembly GCA_043752035.1. Lineage (GTDB taxonomy): Bacteria > Pseudomonadota > Gammaproteobacteria > Steroidobacterales > Steroidobacteraceae > FEN-1191. The sequence continues at coordinate 3,670 of JAYUZE010000175.1, read as the reverse complement.
CGCGGCGAAAACCTCGGACTCGAATCGGCATTGCACTGGCGTCCGCTACCCCGCTGGCAATTCGATGGCACGCTGGCGCTGCAGCGCACGCGCTTCCTGTCCTACGACCTGCCAGATTCGGCGCTGCAGGGCCGGGCGCAGGCCTTTGCGCCGGCCTACCAGCTTTCGCTGGCGGCCAACTGGCAGTCTCCGCAGGGTCCGTTTGCACGCTTCGACCTCAGTGCCCAGGATCGCTTCTACTTCAGCGCCAGTCACGACCAGCAGGCCGCGGCGCGCGTGCTGTGCAACCTGCGCCTTGGCATGCGGCGCGGCGCATGGAGCGCGAGTCTCTGGGCGCGCAACCTCCTCGATCGGCGCTACGCCGTGCAGGGTTTTTACTTCGGCGATCAACCGCCGGATTTTCCAGTAAAGCTCTACCTGCAGAATGGCGACCCCAGGCAATTCGGGCTCACCGCGCTGTACTCGGCGCGCGGACTTTGATGGCGCTACTCTCCTTTCTTCAGGCTGTACTGCGCACGCTCTCGCCGCTGGAAGCGGTCGCGGTCGTCACAGGAATCGTCTATGTGGTGCTGATCATGCGCCGCCGCCGCTGGGGCTGGGTGGCCGGCGCCATTAGTTCGTCGATCTACGTCTACCTCTCGGCACTGGCGCACCTGCCCATGCAGTCCGCGCTGCAGGGCTACTACGTGGTGATGGCGGCCTTCGGCTGGTGGAGCTGGGCGCGCAATGCCAGCGAGCAGGGCGGGCGCATCTTTCGCTGGCACGGGCGGCAGCACGCTGTGGCGCTGGTGCTGATTGCCATTGCCAGTGCATTGAGCGCCCGGCTGCTGGCCACCGAGACCCACGCGGCCTGGCCGCTGCTTGATTCCCTGACGACCTGGATCAGTCTCGTGGCCACGTGGATGGTGACGCGCTCGGTGCTGGAGAACTGGTGGTACTGGATCTGTGCCGATTCAGTGATGGTGTTCCTGTTCGCGCGGCAGGGCTATCCCTACACCGCAGGCCTGTTCGCCGCCTACATGATCATTGCCTGTTTTGGTTTCCGCGCGTGGCGGCGCCGATGGCAGTCGCAGTCGTCGGCTGCGCCCGCCGTGCCTGCCGAGGTGGCGAGTCCGCCGGCTGCCGCGCTGGCATTAGTGCCGGGACTGGAGCAGGGCGCGGCGCCGCAGTTGCTGCAGCGCCTGGTGGGTGGTCATATCAATGACACCTGGCGCGTCGATACGGTGTCGGGCTGTTACACGCTGCGCCTCGATGGCCCGGCCGCGATGCGTCCGGGTGTCGAGCGCAATCGCGAACTGTTGTTGCATTCGGCCGCGGCTGCGGCTGGTCTGGCACCGCCGATCGTACTGGCTGTGCCCGCAGCGCAGCTGCTGGTTTGCGCGTTTCTGCCGGGGCGCACCTGGAGCGACGCGGATTTTCAGGATCTGCAAAACCTGCAGCGCCTGGGCGAGCGCCTCGCGCTGCTGCACCAGCTCGCGCCGCCCGCAGCGCTGGTGGCCCGCTTCGATCCCTACGCGCTGACCCAGAGTTATCTGCAGCAGGCGGCCGGCGCCGGTCCGCTGCCGGACGAAAACACTGCAGTGTTGCGGCAGCTGCGCTGCGCCCTTGATGAGATCGAGGCCGCTGCGGCACGCCCGGTCATCGTGCATGGCGACCTGCCCTACGGCAACGTACTCGAGAATTCGCAGCTCTGGCTGCTGGACTGGGAATACGCGCAGCTCGCCGACCCTATCTATGACATGGCCTGCATCGCAGCTCATCTGCCCTTGTCATCGAGCTTGCAGCAACGGCTGCTGGCGGCCGCGGGGCTGGGCGCAGCCGGCGATGCCAGGCGCCTGCCGGCCGCCACGTTCGTATACCGGGCGCTGACCTGGGCCTGGCACCTGGCGCGCGCCGAGCGTTGCGCTGCGCCAACTTTCTGCTAAACCCGGCGCCGGGGCTGGCGTCCGGGCGCGCCGCTAGTCAAACTAACACGCCTTTTATTGCCTGCCCCAGGAGTGGTCCATGCCCGTGTTGCGTGTCGTGAATCGAGATGGAGTGGAGCAGGAAGTCAACGCGCCGGCCAGCGGTGTGCTGATGGAGCCGCTGCGCGATATGGACGATGGTGTCACCGCCATCTGCGGCGGCATGTGTTCCTGTGCCACTTGTCACGTGTACGTGGATGAAGCCTGGCAGGCGAAGTTGCCGGCGCCGATGTCCGATGAGACCGACATGCTCAAGGACCTGGTGTCCTACCGGCCCAACTCGCGCCTTTCATGCCAGGTCCAGCTCGGCGCCGTGCTCGACGGCCTGCGCGTGACGATTGCTCCTGAAGAATAGCCTCGCAAGACAGCCCAGGTTCCCACATGTCGGTCACCAATCTCCTGCTGGTACTCGCGGCGGCCATCGCGGCCTATCGCGTGTACCTGATCATGCGCAATGCGCGCAACGCGCAACAGGACGACTGGGACGAGCGCCTGGTGAAGAATCTGCGCGCGCAGGGCGGCGATCCTTTCAGCCCTTATGAGGTCGACTTCTTCTTTGATCTGCCGGATGCCGCGGCCTGCGAACAGGTGGCAACTACGCTGCGCGCCGAGAGCTACGAAGTCGATTTTCGCCAGCTCGAACCCGATCGCGGCGTCAGCTACACGCTGCACGCGCGCAAGAAGATACGCGTTTCGGTGCCCGACATGCAGGGCCTGACTCGCACGCTTGGTGCGCTGGCCGCGCAGCACGGTGGCCGCTATGACGGCTGGGTCACTGCGGGCATCTCGCGCGAAGCACTGGCGCGCAAATAAGCCGGTGCGCAAATTGCATTCTGGGTGCGGTTCGTCTTGAGTACCGAGGTCAGGGGTACGGCAGCTGGAGCTGCGCAGCACGCGCCCGGCTTCGGCGAGTTCGTGGTGCTGATTGCGGCGATGATGTCGACGCAGGCGCTGGCGGTCGACGCCATGCTGCCGGCGCTGGCCACCATCAGCCGCGAACTCGGCGTCCGCAATGCCAATCATGCCCAGTGGATCGTCACGGCATATCTCGCCGGAGTGGGCACCGGCCAGCTGCTCTGGGGTCTGCTGTCCGACCGCTTTGGGCGGCGGCCCATCCTGCTGTGCGGCCTCGGTCTGTACGCACTGGCCGCACTGCTATGTGCGCTCAGCACGAGCTTTGAGGGCCTGCTGATCTGGCGCGTGCTGCACGGCCTGGCCGCCGCCAGCGTGGTGGTCGGGCGCTCGGTGATCCGCGATCTTTATTCCGGGCGCACGATGGCGCGCGTGATGTCGCTGACCTTCGTGGTGTTCCTGATCGTACCGATCATAGCCCCCAGTGTTGGTCAGCTGATCCTGTTGCTCGCGCCCTGGCGGGCGATCTTCCTGGTGTTCGCCGTCTTCGGCGCAGCCATCTGGCTGTGGGCCTGGTGGCGGCTGCGCGAGACGCTGCATCCTGAATACCGGCTGACGCTGACTGCCAGCCATATCGCCGGGGCGCTGCGCATCGTGCTCGGCGATCGCACCTCGCTGTGCTACACGCTGGCGCTGATGGTGATGTTCGGCTCACTGCTGGCCTACGTGGCGATGGTGCAGCAGATTTTCGCCGACGTGTTTCACCACGCCAGCTGGATGCCCTCGATGTTTGCGCTGTGCGCGATCTCCATGGGTTTCGCTTCTTGGTTCAATTCCCGGATCGTCGAACGCAT
>JAYUZE010000174.1:0-16367 GCA_043752035.1 Gammaproteobacteria bacterium | reverse complement strand
ATTTCAGTGCGACGCAGGCCTTCGAGCGTAATCAGGTGGCGTAGTGAGCCATCGCTGCGCCGCTGCTCCATCATGACCCTCGACACTCCCGATCTGGCTGTTACTCGCCGCGCAGCCAGCGCTCCAGGATGATGGCCGCTGCGACACTGTCGACATCCGCGCGCTGTACGCGCCGGCGCCGCGTGCCCGCGGCGCGGCGCTGCTGCAACTCGGCGCTGGCTTCGCGCGAGGACCAGCGCTCATCGACGCGTTCCACCGGCAGGCGCAGGCGCGTGGCGAGTTCCGTCGCGAAGTGGGTCGCGGCGGCGCTCATGGCGCCCGGGGTGCCGTCCCCATTATAGGGGTTGCCCACCACCAGCACGGCAGGTTTGTAGTCGGCGACCAGCGCTGCGATCGCCTGCCAGTCAGGTCCGTGGGTGCCGTTGGTAACCGTGGCGAGCGGCGCCGCGGCCTCGGTCAAGGTGTGGCCGCTGGCCACGCCGATGCGGCGCATTCCGAAATCAAAGGCGAGGGCGGCACCGGGGTGATCAGCGCGTGCCAAGCTGCTGCGCCGGTTCAGGCGTGACCCGCCACCGGACTGACACGCGAGCTGTGCACGCCCAGCTGTTGCCAGGCGGCCTGCCAGCGCTCTTCGAAGGGCACCTCATAAACCAGGCGCTCGTTCATCGGCACTGACAGCCAGGCGTTGTCGAGGATTTCGCGCTCGAGCTGGCCCGGTTCCCAGGCCGCGTAACCCAGCGCGATGAAGGCATCGCGCGGTCCTTCGCCGCGGGCGATCGCGGCCAGCACGTCGCGCGAGGTGGTGACCTGGATCGAGTCGGAAATACGGTGGGTGGAATCCCAGTTGCCGCCCGGCCGATGCAAAACGAAGCCGCGGTCGATGTGTACCGGGCCGCCGCGCAGCACCGCGCGCTCGCCGATCGAGATCTGTGCCGTCTCGAGCTTCATCTGCGCCAGCACGTCGGCGAGTTTCATCTCGAGGGGCTTGTTGACCACGATGCCCAGGGCGCCACGCTCACTGTGCTCGCAGATCAGCGAAACGCTCTGCGCGAAGTTGCCGTCGGCGAGCGTTGGCATCGCGATCAGCAGGTTATTGGCCAGCGAATTGGAGTCGCTCATGAGGCCAGTATGGGGGCGGCCCGGTGGCGCCTCAAGGGCCGTCGCCCCCATTCGTGCCGGACGTCACGGCCCCGCCACCGACCTGGCCGCCGACGAATTCCCACTGGTAGGCGAAGCGCAGGCTGGTGTAGTCGTGCGCCAGGGCCTTGGGGAAGGGTTCGAAGGGGCTGGCGAGCCTCAAGATCTGCAGCGCCGCCTGGTCCAGCATCGGATGGCCGCTGGGGCGCTGGATCGCCGCCTCCAGTAGCCGACCGTCGGCGGCGATTGCCACCTCGATTACGGGGCTCCCCGACAGTTCGGCGCGGCGAGCAGCGCTGGGAAAATTCAGGGTCCCGACGCGCTCGACCTTGCGCCGCCAGGCATCGAGATAGGGCGCGAGGCGCGAGGCCTGGGTATCCGGGCTCACCCATTGGCCGGTTTTCGGATCGCCGCGCAGCACCAATTCCCGGGCATCGCCCCGGCCCTGGCGCGGCTCGCCTTCGGGCAGCTCGCGCGCCGGCCGGCTATGCGTCGCCTGGCCCGCGCTGCTCTGGCCCAGCCAGCGAATCGTCGGCGCGGGTGCACCAGTGGTCAGCAGATGCTCATCGCCCACAGCGGTGCCGGCACGTGTTGCCTGGTCCGCGTCGCCCTGCTGGGCGATGCTGGCGGCGCGCGCCGCAGCGCGTTCGGCGGGGCTCCCAGTCGGCTGCGTGCGGGTGTTGCCGGCGCCGCGCTGCGTGCGCTGCGCCAGGTACGCGGCGTGCTCGTTGCTGTGCGCCTCGGGCAGGTCTTCAGTCACCAGCAGCACTTCCATGCCCGGCGGCGCATTGGTGTGGCGGTGGCTGACGCCGAAACTGATGCCCAGGATCACGATCGCGTGGGCCATCGCCGCCAGGAACAGCATGCTGGTCAGGCGTTCGCGCACCGGCGCGCCGCCTTCGTGTCCGCCTGCCAGGCCCTTGAGGGTCAGCAGGCCTTGCGGCGCATTCTCGCTCGCGCTGCTCACCGTGCCGCAGGGGTCCTGGAGGCATCGCTGCACGTAGCGAGGCGCCGCTCGATGGCCTGCATCAGCAGTTCCACCGCGTCGGCGCCGGTCTGCTTGAGCAGCTCGCGCACGCCGGTCGGGCTGGTCACGTTGATCTCGGTCACGAAGCCTCCGATCACATCGATGCCCACGAACAGCATGCCCGCAGCACGCATCGCCGGGCCGATCTGCGCTGCCAGCCAGCGATCGCGTTCGCTGAGCGGCCGCGCCACGCCGGTGGCGCCGGCGGCCAGGTTGCCGCGATTGTCGGCTGCTGATGGAATGCGCGCCAGCGCGAACGGCAGCGGCTCGCCATCGATCAGCAATACGCGTGCATCGCCGGTGGTGGCGATCTCCGGCAGGTATTTCTGCACGATCGCAAAGCGCTGGCCGTAGGAGGTCAGGGTTTCGAATACCACGTTGGTGTTCTTGTCGCCCGGCACCACCACGAAGATCGAGTGGCCGCCCATGCCCTCAAGCGGCTTGCACACCACGGTGCCATGAATGGCGGCAAAGGCACCCATCGCCGCCATGTCGCGTGTCACCAGCGTCGGCGCGCAGCATTGCGGGAACCAGGCGGTGTACACCTTTTCGTTCATGTCGCGCAGTCCGCGCGGCCGGTTGATCACCAGCGCGCCGGCCATTTCGGCGCGCTCGAGGATGTAGCTGGCGTAGATGTATTCGGTGTCGAAGGGCGGGTCCTTGCGCATCAGCACCACATCGGCCGCACCCAGCTCCAGCGTCTGATCGCTCCCGAGCGCGTACCAGTTACTGGCATCGGCGCGGACGCTGAGCGCGCGCGCGCGCGCCTCGGCGACGCCATCGCGCAGACACAGGTCGCCGAGATTCGCGTAGTGCAGTGACCAGCCGCGGGCCTGCGCGGCCAGCAGCATCGCCAGCGTTGTGTCCTTCGCATACTTGATGCGCTCGATCGGATCCATCACCACGACCAGCTGTACGGCTTTAGCCATCGACCTTCCTCGCGCGCCCGGTGCAGTGGGCGGCCCAAGTGTGAATTATGTCCCTCCGGCGCGCACCGGGCTCTTCAAAACGTGACGCCATTGGCATAGCCGGGTGGGTGCCGATATGTTAAAAAGGTCGTATCTATTTTAAGGCGTTGCATGCGTCACAGCGCAGGCGTCCCAAGGTGACGGACGATGGATACCAATGCCCATAGGAGCCAGTCCGACGTGAACGATGCGAGCTCGCCATTCCGCGGTCTAAAGGTACTCGTCATCGACGACAGCAAGACCATCCGGCGTACCGCCGAGACCCTGCTGGCGAAGGAAGGCTGTGAGGTCTTCACGGCCGTCGACGGTTTCGATGCGCTCACTAAGATCGCCGACCACCAGCCCGACATCGTGTTCGTCGACATCATGATGCCACGGCTCGACGGTTACCAGACCTGCGCGCTGATCAAGCACAACAAGGTGTTCCGCGCGATCCCGGTGATCATGCTCTCCTCCAAGGACGGGCTGTTCGACCGCGCCCGCGGCCGCATCGTCGGCTCCGAGCACTACCTGACCAAGCCGTTCACCAAGGACGAGCTGCTGGGCGCGATCGACGCGCACGTCGGGAGATGAGCCATGGCGCTTATCCTCATCGTCGACGATTCGCCTACTGAAGTACACGTCATGAAGAAGGCGTTGGAGAAGCACGGCTACAAGACGGCGGTGGCCGGCGATGGCGCCGAGGGCATCCGTCTCGCGCGCCAGATGCATCCCGACCTGATCTTCATGGACATCGTCATGCCGGGCGTCAATGGCTATCAGGCCACGCGTACGCTCTCCAACGATCCCGACACCCGCACCATCCCGATCGTCATGGTGACCTCCAAGGGGCAGGCCACCGACCGGATCTGGGGACTGCGCCAGGGCGCGGTCGACTACATGGTCAAGCCGGTGTCGCCGGATCAGCTGGTCGAGAAGGCGCAAGCCGCGCTCGCCGCCTGAGCATGCCCTTTAGAAAATGACGGATAGCGTTTCATCCCTCAAGGCTCTGCGCGACCAGCCCTACGAACTCCTCGCGGAGCTCGAACGGCGTGGCCGCAATGCCACGGCCAGCCCGGAGGCGACTGCCGCCACCGGACGTGAATGGGTCGGGGTCGCCGCGCGCATGGCTGGCGAGCTGTATCTGGTGGCGCGCGAGGAAGCACGCGAAGTGCTGGGCGTGCCCACGCCACTAACGCGCGTACCGGGTGCCAGGCCCTGGCTGCTGGGCCTGGCCAGCGTGCGCGGCCAGCTCTACCCGGTGATCGATCTGCGCCAGTTCCTGGGCGCCGGCGTTACACCGGTATCGCGCACCACGCGCATCATCATTGCCAGCCACCGCGATGTACCCGCGGCACTGGTGGTCGATGAAGTGCTGGGTTTCCGCCGCTTCACTGAAACTGAATTTTCCGGCGCTGTGCCGGTTACCATCGTGCCCTGCGCGCGCTTCCTAGCCGGCTCTTTTAAGCACGATGGTGAGCAGTGGCCGGTGCTGAGCCTGCGCCGCCTGCTGGAAGATCCTGCCTTCGCGCAGGCCGCTGCATGAGAGGTTCAGATCTCATCGATACCGGCCAGCTGCGTCGCCTGACGCTGAGTGCGGCGGGCCTGGCACTGTTCGCGGCCATCGTCGCGGTGATAGCGCCGGGACAGCCGAAATTGCTGTGGCTGGCGGCAGCGCTGGCGCTGCTGGCGCTGGCGCCGCTGGGCATGCTGCTGATGCAGCTCGGTGCGGTGAGTCGCGCGGCCGAGCGGCAGCTGCAGGCCGCGGCGCTGCAGCGCCAGGAAAACGAGCGCAACCAGCAGGCGATTCTGCGCCTGCTCGATGAAATGGCGAATCTGGCCGACGGCGACCTCACCGTGCAGGCCACCGTCACTGAGGACATTACCGGCGCGATCGCCGACTCGGTAAATTACGCGGTCGAGGCGCTGCGCAAGCTCGTCACGACCATCAATCATTCGGCCATCCAGGTGGACGGCGCGGCGCGCCAGACGCAGACGCTGGCGGCGCAGCTGGGCAAGGCCAGCACCACGCAGACCCGGCAGATTTCCTCGGCCACCGAATCCATCGCGGCGATGGCGGCCTCTACTGAAGAGGTTTCGGGCAACGCCGAGCGCGCTGCCGATGTGGCGCGCCACTCGGTCGACGTGGCGCACAAGGGCGGTGAAGCCGTGCGGCGTACGATCGATGGCATGAACACCATCCGCGAGACGATCCAGGAGACCAGCAAGCGCATCAAGCGGCTGGGCGAGAGTTCGCAGGAGATCGGCAACATCGTCGAGCTGATCAGCGATATCGCCGAGCAAACCAACATCCTGGCGCTCAACGCCTCGATCCAGGCCTCGATGGCCGGCGAGGCCGGTCGCGGCTTCGCGGTGGTTGCCGATGAAGTGCAGCGCCTCGCCGAGCGCGCCGCCACCGCCACCAAGCAGATCGATGTGCTGGTGCGCACCATCCAGAGCGACACCAACGAAGCCGTGGTGTCGATGGAGCGCAGCACTACCGATGTGGTGGGCGGCGCACTGCTGGCCGAGAATGCCGGCGCCGCGCTGCAGGAGATCGAGCAGGTTTCCAATCAGATCGCCAGCCTGATCCAGAACATCTCCGGCAGCTCGCGCAGCCAGTCGGCGGCTGCGCAGAACATCGCGCGCAACACCCAGGTGCTGCGTGAAGTGAGCGCGCAGACCACCGAGGTCACGGGCGCCACTTCGCAGGCGATCGTCAAGCTCGCCGATCTCGCCGCGGCGCTGCGCAAATCGGTGTCCGGTTTCCAGTTGCCGGCACCCGCAGCGGCGCCGGCGCGACCCAAACCCTCGGGCGTTACTTGAGACGCGCACCACGATGACCGAACTGGCAACCCAGACCCTGCAGGTAGCGGCGCGCGAAATCGGCGTATCGCTGGCCGATGCGCGCACCGCGCTTGAGGCGCACGTCGAGCAGAGCGACAACCTCTCGCTGCTGGAGCGCTGTGCGCACGAGCTGCACCAGGTGCAGGGTGCATTGCGGGTGCTCGAGATCTACGGCGCTGCATTGCTCGCCGAGGAAATGGAGCAGGTCGCCAAATACCTGATCAGCTCGTACGGCGAGCGCAAGAACCAGACCGAATCGCTCGATGCGCTGATGCGCGCGATGGTGCAGCTGCCCGGCTATCTGGAGCGGGTGCTGGCCGGCGGCCGCGACATGGCGCTGGTGCTGCTGCCACTGCTGAACGATTTGCGCGCGGTGCGCGGCAGCGCGTTGCTGTCCGAAGGCACCCTGCTGCTGCTCAATCTCAAATCCGATCGCCAGGCGCAGCCAACTTCACCGGCGCCAGGCGAAGCGCCGCTCTCGCCCTCGCAATGGGCGCGCCGTCTGCGTTCGCGCTTCCAGGCCGGCCTCGTGGGCTGGATCCGTGGCGAGCGGCTCGAGCAGAACCTGGAGATCCTGGCCACCGTGGCCACGCGCCTCGAGCAGGTGGCCACGCAGCAGTGCGTGTTCCAGCTGTGGTGGGTCACAGGCGCGTTGCTCGAAGCGCTGCGCGAGAACGGAACCGAGAACAGCGTGTCGGTGAAGCGGCTGCTGGGCCTGGCCGATCGCGAGATCCGCCGGCTCTATGAACTGGGCGAGGCGCGTTACGCGCAGAATCCGCCGGTCGAGCTGCTGAACAACCTGCTCTATTACATAGCGCGTTCGAACTCGGCCGGGCCGCGCGTCGCCGCGGTGCGCGCCTCGTTCCGTCTGGCCGAACTGCTGCCGGTGGACGAAGCCGTCGAGCAGGAGCGCGAAAGTCTCTCCGCGCCCTCGGTCAAGCTGATGCATACCGTCGCGGCCGCGATCCGCGAGGATCTCACCCGCGTTAAGGATGTGCTCGACATCTTCGTGCGCCGGGGCGGTGGTCAGGCCGAAGAACTGGCGCCGCAGCTCGAGCTGCTGCGCAAAATCGGCGATACGCTGGGTGTGCTGGGCCTGGGTGAATTGCGCGCCAGCGTGCAGGAAGCGAATGCGCGCCTGGCAGGCGTAGTCGCCGGGCGCGAGAGCGCCGATGAGGCGACACTGGTGCAGGTGGCTGCGACCCTGATCAAGGTGGAAGACCGGCTCGATGATCAGCTGGTCGGCCTGATCCTGCCGAAGAAGCCGCTGATCGAAGGCGTCAGCGAAGACACCGACCAGGATTTCGAGCAGGTGCAGGCCGCGGTGCTGCGCGAGTGCGTGGTAAATCTCGCGCGGGTGAAGGAAAGCATCGCGCAGAATGTCAGCGGTACGCTCGATGCCAGCGGCTTCGACAGCTGGCCGGAGCTGATGCGCGGCATTCAGGCCGGCCTGCTGATGCTCGGCAAGTCGCGCGCAGTCGAGATCGTCAACGGCGTGAATGCGCAGCTCAGGCGTGTGATGCAGCCCGGGGGCATGCCGCTCTCGGGCGCCTATCTCGATCGGCTGGCCGATGCGGTCGTCAGCCTCGAGTATTACATCGAGACGCTGCAGGCCGGACGGAGCGATCCCTGGTACATGCTCGACAACGCGCAGCTCTGTCTCGAAGTGCTCGAGCGCGAACCCGAACACGTGGTGCCGACCGTGGCGCCGATCAGCGCCGCGAACTACGCGCGCACTGTGCGCATCACGACCGCGACCCCGGGCAGCCAGGGTCCGGCGGCTATCGATCTGGATGGCACCGGCCGCATGGCGGCGCCGCCGATACTGGAGCCGGCACAGGCGGCCGCCGCGCCGATCGAGCCGGCCGACCCCGATCTGCTGCGCCTGTTTGCTGAAGAGGCACAGGAAGAGCTGGAGAAAATCCGCGCGCAGTACCCGGTGTGGGACCAGAACCCGATGGCAGTCGATGCGCTCGCCAACGTGCGCCGCTCCTTCCACACCCTCAAGGGGAGCGGGCGCATGGTGGGCGCGCGCGAACTGGCCGAATGTGCCTGGGCGGTGGAAAACCTGCTCAATCGACTGATCGACGGCACGCTGGCACGCTCCGTCGACATACTCGACACGTTGCGCAGTGCCGTAGCGCAGCTGCCCGCGCTGGTGGCCGATCTTTCCAGCGAATCGCCAGCGCGCACCAGCGCCGCAAATATTGCTGCCCGCGCACACGCGCTCGCGGCTGGTCGTGAACAACCACAGACGATGGTCGAAACGGCATCGCCGTTGCAGGGCATCGTCCCGGTGGTGGTGCCCGCCACCGACAAGGCTGCGGGCGGGTCCTATGCGGTGACGCTGCGGTTGACGCCTGCCGAGGCGGCCACGATCGTCGCCGCAGGAGTTCCGGGCAGGCTTCCCGGCGGTGCTCCGGCGAGCGGCGCCGTTGCGTCCGCGCTGCTACCACCCGCGTCTCATGCGCCGGCGCCGAGGTCCGATGTCACGCTGCCCGGCATATTCGAGACCACGGTCGATGGCGACCATGCGTTGCGCGATATCTACGCGCGCGAGACTTCGAGCCATGTGGCCACCGTGCGCCGCTGGCTGGCGCGCGAGCAGCCGCATCCGGCGCCACATGTGCTGATCGAAGAGGTCTATCGCGCGTGCCACACGCTCTCGGGCAGCTCGAAGATGGCCGAGGCGCGCCATGGCATACGCCTGGCTGAGCCGCTCAATCATTGGCTGCGCAAATCTTTCGACAGTGGCGTAGGCCTCGATGATTCCGACCTGCTGCTGCTGGCCGATTGCATGACCGCGATGGAAACCGTGGCCGGCCATCTCGATGAGGCCAGCGGCTATTTCATGGTGCACGACACGCTGCGCGCACGCGTCGCGCGCGCCGAACTGGAACTCGAGCGGCGTGTGATCGAGGCGAACGAACAGAGTGAGCGCACCGGTGTGCATGCCCAGCCGCCGATGATCGAGCCGTTGGTGCCGCTACTGCCGCCGGCCAACCCGAATCCGCCGCCACTGACCGTCGACTACGATCCGGAAGTCGCTGCAATCTTTTGCGAGGAAGCCAGTGAGTTGCTGGAATCGGCGCAATCGGCGTTGCAGTCCTGGAATTCTTCGCGAGGGTCTACCGAATACCTGGCGGCGCTCCAGCGTGCGCTGCACACCTTCAAGGGCGGTGCACGCATGGCGGGTATCGCCGCGATGGGCGACCTGTCGCATGAGCTGGAAAGCCTGATCATCCAAATATCGCTCGGCACCGCCAGCGGCGACGAGCGTGCCCGCGGCATCGCCCAGGAAGCCGTCGATGAGCTGGCGCGCATGCGCGAGCAGGTTTCGGCGGGACGCGCGGTGCCGCAATCTGCGGCCTTGATCGCCAACATCCAGGCGGTAGCGCGTGGTGCCGAGCCGGTGTCCGCGCCGAGTGTGGTGTCGGCGCCCGCGGTGGCCGCACCGGTGGCGCCGGCAGCCGACGAGCCCGACGATTTCGACGTCGTCAAAGAATATGTGCCCGCGCCGCCAGCGATGCCCGCTGTGACCGAGCCCGCCTCTGTCGCCGCACCAGTCGCTGCATCGGCCGCGGTGCGCGTGCCCGAGCCTGTGGTGGCTGCTGCGCCTGCCGCATCGCCGTTCGCGATGCCCGCGCCTGCGCCGGTGCCGCCGGGCCGCGAACCCGTAGCCAGCACCGAGCGCGGCGAGATGGCGCGCGTCAGCGCCGACCTGCTCGACCAGCTGCTCAACAATGCCGGTGAAGTGAGCATCTCGCGTGCACGCCTCGAACAGCAACTTGGCTCGGTCGAGTTCAATCTCGGCGAACTCTCGCGCACCGTCACGCGGCTCAAGGAGCAGCTGCGCAAGCTCGAGATCGAGACCGAAGCGCAGATCCTGCATCGTCACGACCAGGAGCCGCGCAGCCGCCAGGATTTCGATCCACTGGAGCTCGACCGCTACTCCTCGATACAGCAGTTTTCAAGGGCGCTGGCTGAGTCGGCCAGCGACGTCGCCAGTCTGCAGCAACTGCTCGAGAGCCTGGTGGCCGAAGCGCAGAACCAGCTGCAGCAGCAGTCGCGCACCGTGACCGAATTGCAAAATGGCCTGATGCGCACCCGCATGGTCTCGCTGCAGCGGCATGTTCAGCGTCTGGCGCGCATCGTCCGCCAGGCCGGCAGCGACAGCAGCAAGCAGGCCGAACTCATCGTCGAGGGCGCTGCCGGCGAACTCGATCGTCAGGTGCTCGAGCGCATGCTGCCGCCCTTCGAGCATCTGCTGCGCAATGCTGTCGTGCACGGCATAGAGACCGCCGACGAGCGGCGCAGCGGCGGCAAATCGCCTACCGGTCATATCTACCTGCAGCTGCAACGCGAAGGCGCGGAAGTCATTGTCGAGATCCGCGACGACGGCAAGGGCATGGACCTGGCGGCGATCCGCGCCAAGGGCCTGGCGATGGGACTGATCCACGCCGACCAGACCCTTTCCGACGAAGATGTGATGCAGCTGGTGCTCGAGCCCGGGTTCTCGACGGCCTCGGCGCTCACGCAGCAGGCTGGGCGCGGCGTGGGCATGGACGTGGTCGCCACCGAAATCAAGAAGCTCGGCGGCGCGCTGCACATGGAAAGCAAAGCCGGCGAGGGCACGCGCTTCACGATCCGTCTGCCGCTGACGCTGGCCGTCAGCCACGCGCTGGTGGTGCGCACCGGCGATGAATACTACGCGCTGCCGCTGCCGACCATCGAAGGCGTGGTGCGCCTGCCGCGCGACGAAGTGGCCGCGCACCTGCGCAGCGAAAGCGCGACCTTCAGCTATGGCGCGCACAAATACCGCCTGCAGCCGCTGGCCAACTACGTGGGCATGGAGGCTTCGCCGCTCCCCGAGACCGACGCTGCGATCCCGGTAGTGCTGGTGCGTGCCGGCGAGCATTCCACCGGACTGGTGGCCGATGAACTGATCGGCAGCCGCGAGATCGTGGTGAAGTCGGCCGGCCCGCAGATCTCCTCGATCCGCGGCATTTCCGGCGCGACCATCCTCAGCGATGGTCGCGTGGTGATCATTCTCGATATCGTCGCGCTGGTGCGCGCCGAATGGCGCGGCCGCAGCGCACCGGTGGTGATGCGCGAGCGCGAAGACCGGCGCGTGTTCGCGCTGGTGGTCGACGATTCGATTACGGTGCGGCGCGTGACGCAGCGGCTGCTGGAGCGCAACGGTATGCGCGTGCTGACCGCGCGTGATGGCGCGGAGGCGATCGAACTGCTGGCCGAACATGTGCCCGACATCATTCTGCTCGACATCGAGATGCCGCGCATGGATGGCTACGAAGTCGCGGCCCAGGTGCGCGCCGATCCACGCCTCAGTGAATTGCCGATCATCATGATCACTTCGCGCGTCGGCGAGAAGCATCGCGCGCGCGCAATCGAGCTGGGCGTCGATGACTATCTGGGCAAACCCTATCAGGAGAGCCAGCTGATCGATGCGATCGCGCCGCTGGTGGCACGGCGCCGCGCGGCACTGGCGGCCACCGGTTCGGCGCGATGAACGAGCAATCGACCGAGATCTACAGCCTGCTGATTCCGCTCAGCGGCGGGCGCCTGCTGGTGCCGCGCGCCTGCGTCGCGGAGATTGCCGGCTACCAGACCCCGATGCTGATGCCCGGCGCGCCGCCCTGGTACCTAGGGCTGGTGCTATGGAACTCGCGCCAGGTGCCATTGGCATCGTTCGAAGGGCTGTGTGCCGATGCGATACCCGAAGTCAGCACGCGCTCGCGCATCGTGCTGTTCCATGCGCTGGGCGAACGGCTCGAAGGTGGCGTGTTCGGCATCGTCGCACAGGGCTTTCCGCAACTGGTGCGCGTGGGCGCCGATGTGATCCGCCCCGATTCCGGCTATGCGGTCCCGGAAGGCCATCCGGTGCTGTGTCGGGTGCGCATGATGAATGAGACGCCGCGCATTCCCGATCTCGCACGCCTTGAAATGCAGATCGCCGACGAGACTTCAGTAACGCCGGCCTGAACGCCGGCCGCCAGGCCAGGCACCAGGCCAGCCGCAATCGCTTCAGCTCGCCAGATCGCCCGCCAAAGCCTGCAGCGCTGCCAGTGCCGCGAGCGGCGCGGTCTCGGTGCGCAGCGTGCGCGGGCCCAGTCGGCAGGCGCGAAAGCCGGCGCGCTGCGCCAGCAGTTGTTCACGACCACTCAATCCGCCTTCCGGGCCCACTAGCAGCGTGACATGCTGCAGGGTCACGCGCGCCAGCGCACTGAGTGCCTCAGTGGCTTCGGGCACCAGCATCAATCGCAGGCTTGCCTCGCCGCTGCTGACGCTGCTGCAGGCGACATCCAGTTCGGCAATGTCATGTACCTGCGGCGGACGGTTGCGTCCGCATTGCTCGCAGGCGCCATAGGCCACTGCCTGCCAGCGCACGCGCCGCCGCGCCAGCGCGTGCGCCGCCAGCCGCACCACGCTGAATTCACAGGACAGCGGCACAATGGCGGCGACCCCGAGTTCCGTGGCTTTCTGAATGATCAGATCCATGCGCTCGCCGCGCGCGATACCCTGCAGCAGCTGCACCTGCAGCGGCGACTCGCGCTCCACGTTGTTGAATTCGCCGACGCGCACGCGCGCGTGGCCCTTCTCGGCGGCCAGCAGCTCGGCCGAATACTCTCCGCCCTGACCATTGAACAAGGTTAACGCCGCGCCAGCACGCAGCCGCAGCACGCGCAGCAGGTGAGCGGAAGAGGTCGGCGGCAGCAGCAGTTCGCTGTTACTGCCGAGTTCAAGATCTACGTGAATGCGGGTGTTACGCGGCATCGGCCATTTACCTCGCCCGGGGGCGTTCGTTGGCAGTTGCGACTGTATGTCTACCGCGCAGGTACGGCAAGGTGCAGGAGGCGACAGCGGTGAGCTCCAGAATCCATCGACTGCGGTACTGCCTGAAATGGCCGTATAGGCTCAAAACTCAACTAGGGTGTGGACGCATTCACAACGCCAGGCACACTGTCGGTGTGACAGTATTGGCCGCACTGCCCTTGGCCTACAGCCGAGCCGCAGTTCAGGAGATCGGCGCCAGGACCATTCGGCCGTACGCAATGAACGCCATGAGGAGCCCCAGGCCGGCGCTCATGACAATGGATGTGATCTCGCGGTACCTGACGTGCACACCGATGAACACCAGGCTCTCTGCCGCCAAGACCGTGGCGGCCACCACCGTGAGCATCGGCTTTCCGTGAAGGGCGCCAGGGACAATCAACCCGACCGTGCAGAGGAGTTCGAGGGTGCCGAGGAACCGCCAGGTTTCCCGCGGTAACGCCCCAAAGGACGGGACCCCCTCGCTGATCTTGTCGAACATGAAGACCTTCATGACGCCGGACGCGCCGTACAGGAGCGCGCCGAGGCCCTGCAGGACCCACAACAAGATGTTCATCGGGTGCCTGCTCCCGCCCCACGCGCCGGCAAACACCGGCTGTTGCGCAATAGTCCGGCCGACACCAACGATACCAGTACACCGACCGGGAAGATTTCCGCGAAGGTCATCGGCAGGCGGTACAGCGGATTCGCGTATTGAATCTTGAATTCCTCCATTTGCGCGCTCAATTTCGCCAGTGCCTCGGCGCTGATCCCCTTGGCCTGCTGCTGCGCAATCATGGCCTTGGAGTACTCGCTGGCGAAATCCAGGTGCGCGATGGCGACTGCCGCCTCCCAGGACAGCACGTAAAGCAGCCCGGCGATAAAACTGATTCCTAGCCCCAAACCAAAGGCAGGCCAGAAATTAATGACTCCGCCCAGATCCGCGTCGCGATGCCGCTTGATCGCCACGAACACGGTGCTCAAGCCGACTAACATGATCAAGTAACCGATCGCCATGCCGTAACGCATCATCGTGTGCCCGCTCATTGACACGGTGATGCAGGACAACGGCACGCCAACGATCAGTCCGGCTACCACACCATAGGACAGCAGCTTCTTGAGCATCGATCTCTCCGGAAATGAATCCAAGGGCCGCCACCAAGCCCGAGCCAGAGGTGCAAAGCCATAGTACAAAAGGGTGATTTGCCAAAAATCACCCGCTAGCGTGACGGGTTTAGCACACGATGCCTAATTCACGCGCCTTTTTCACGGCCTCCGTACGCCGCTTCGCGCCCAACTTCTCGAACAGCCGCGCCGCGCGTGTCTTGACGGTGTTTGGCGAGATCTTAAGGCGCCCGGCAATTTCTTTGTTGGAGCGGCCGGCCGCAATCTCCTGCAACACCGTCATTTCGCTCGCACTGATGCCGAGCGCCGCCTGGGCTTTCGGGTTGCCCTCGACATTCGCGCGCTCCGTGGCGCCGGTGACTCGCACCCCGACGAACACGCCCAGTGCCAGAAAAGCCGCGGCAATCAGCAACAGGTATATGTCGCTCGAATGCACTCGTGCCAGGCGCAGGTAGTCCAGCCACTGCAATCCTAAGGTGCCGGCCGCCAGAAACGCGCCATATATTACCGCCTGCTTCCACATCAATCCCCCCGCGTAAGTACAAATCTTAGCCCCTTTTGGCTCAGTCATTCGATTAAGGTGGGGCAGGTAACATCGGGAGTCGACCTGACAATCGGTGCCCCCGGGATACGAGCACGTCGTATGGCCTTAGTCGGCGCACCTGCAGGCGCACCTAAGGGATGGATGCCAATTTCGCGCGTGACTCGGCGCCTGTTCGCTGAAGCTCCCGTGCTGACGGCTGGTGAACTGCTCGATGCAATGCAAGAGTTTCTGAGTGACCGCGATCGACCGGCGGCGGCACAGATGGTCAGGGCGCGCAGATGAGATCGACGCACTCGGCGGCGACGTCAATCATCAATTCGCACTCGGTAGCGGTGATCACATAAGGCGGCATGCAATAAATCACACCGCCCAGAGGTCGCAGCAGCACGCCGCGCTGCAGCGCATGGCGATAGGCGCGCAGTCCGCGCCGTTCCTCCCAGGGCCAGGGCGTGCGCGTCGCCTTGTCCTGCACGGTCTCGATTGCAAGGATCATGCCGCACTGGCGCACCTCGGCCACGTGCGGGTGCGCGACCAGGGGCGCGCTGCGTGCGGCTATGCGCGCAGCCAGCGCACGATTGCGCTCCAGCACCGGCTCAGTGGCAAAAATATCAAGTGTGGCCAGCGCTGCGGCGCAGGCCAGCGGATTGCCGGTGTAGCTGTGCGAGTGCAGGAAGGCGCGCAGCGTGCGGTACTCATCGTAGAACGCGGCGTACACCTGCTCGCCGCTCAACACCACGGAGAGCGGCAGGTAGCCGCCGGTGAGTCCCTTCGACAGACACAGGAAATCGGGCGTGATGCCGGCCTGTTCGCAAGCGAACATCGTGCCGGTGCGCCCGAAGCCGACGGCGATCTCATCGGCGATCAGGTGTACCTGGTGGCGATCGCAGGCTGCGCGCAGCAGCACGAGGTAGCGCGGGTCGTACATGCGCATGCCGCCGGCGCATTGCACCAGCGGTTCGACGATCACGGCAGCGAGCTCATGGGCGTGCTCTGCCAGCGCCGCCTCCATCAGTGGGAATTGCTGTTCCGAATGCGCCGCCCAGCTCGTGCCCGCGGTGCGCGGATAGCAATCGGGCGAGGGCACCGTCTGCACCCGCAGCAGCAAGGGGTCGTAGATCTGGCGATAGAGCGGCACGTCGCCAACGCTGAGCGCGCCCAGTGTTTCGCCGTGGTACGAGTTGCTAAGTGTCAGGAAGCGCTGCTTCGCTGGCTTCCCGCAGTTCTGCCAGTAGTGAAAGCTCATCTTCAGCGCCACTTCGATCGCCGCGGAACCATTGTCGGCATAGAAGCAGCGGCTCAGCCCTGGCGGCGCAAGAGCGCACAGGCGCTCGGCGAGCACGATAGCGGGCTCATGCGTGAAGCCGGCCAGCATCACGTGTTCGAGCTCTAGGGCCTGCGCCGCGACCGCCCCGCTGATGCGCGGATTGGCGTGACCAAAGAGATTGGTCCACCACGAGCTGATGGCATCCAGATAGCGCTTGCCGTCGTGATCCTCGAGCCAGGCGCCGGCGCCACGCCGGATGGCGATCGGCGGCAGCGATTCGTGGTCCTTCATCTGCGTGCAGGGATGCCACAGAACCCGCGCATCGCGCGCGGCCATCGCTCGGGAGCCTTCGAGGCTTGGTTGCGGGGCATTCATCGGGGGCGAATTGTCGCATATGCTAAGCGGATGTTCGTTCCCAGGGGTCATCAATTGCACGTAGATGTAGCGAGCGGACTCATGCAGGGCGCCGCCCAGGCGGCGTCTCCGAACTCCGATGCAAGACCGCCTGGGGTCGAAGTCGACCTCATTGTCGTGCACGGCATCAGCCTGCCGCCCGGCGAATTCGGTGGCCCGTGGATCGATCGGCTGTTCACCAATAACCTGCCGCTCGACGTGCATCCTTATTTCGCCGAAGTTGCTGGGCTG
>JAYUZE010000173.1:0-4971 GCA_043752035.1 Gammaproteobacteria bacterium | reverse complement strand
ACAGTCACGGCGTGCAGCGTCTCGCCGGCGAAAGTGGCGCAGGGATCGTGCGTCTCGCCCTTGCCGTACAGGCACATCGCGCGCAAGCCAGTGAGCTTGTCGATCTCCGGACGTACCGGCTGCTCGCCGATGCTGGCGCCGGGCAGCCAGCCACTGACGCGGATTTCAAAGCTGGTGTTGAGGTCCAGCCCCAGCAGCGCCACCCCGGCAATGCGCGCGCGCATTTCAGGCGGCAGGCGATTGACGATGAACGGCAGCACGTTGGCGCCGAAGGAATAGCCGACCAGCACTACGCGCTGGCGCTTCCAGGCTGCCAGATAGTGATTGATCACGCGCGCCACATCGCGCGCCGATTCCTCGGGCGTGCGCGCCTTCCAGTAGTACTTGAGCGTCGAGAGGCCCACCACCGGCAGGCCGCGCGCGCCCAGTTCCGCCGCCATGCCGCGATCGAGGCCGGCCCAGCCACCATCGCCTGTGAGCAGCAGCACGAGCGGCAGAATGGCATCGCCATGCGTGCTGGGTTGTTCGATCAGCGGCAGATCGTCGACGCCGGCGGCAGCCAGCGCGGCCGGCGCGGGCGTCATGGCGACGGACGCAGCGGCGGCCGGCGTTGCGGCCGGCGCTGCAGTTGCGGGTGCCAGCGTGTGCAGAGTTTCAATCAGCTGCGGGAGCCAACGCGCTTCGACGCCGAAGCCGTGGCCCACGCCAGCGAGCCGCACCACACTCGAGTTGCCGACGTGCACCGCAAAATCATCGACCACACCTGGCGGGCAGGTCTGATCGCTCTGGCCCTGGAAAGCGATCCAGCGATCCGCGAGTCGTGGTGCAGCATCAAACACAAAGGATTGCTTCGCGCCCGGGTGATAGCTGAGCTGCACGCCAGGCCCTGGGCACAGTGGCGTGCCACCAAATTGCTGATCGGGACAAAACCCTAAACTCACCGCGCCGCCGAAAGTGCCGGGCGGCGATTGCACCAGCACCGCATAGGCCACCGTGGCGCCCGATGAATAGCCGTAGAGCAGTGGCAATTGATACTCAGGCAGATGCAGTTCGCGCTGCACCCGGTGCGACAGGGCCTCAAAGTCTGCCGCCATGTAGCGGCAGGGCGAGGGATGTGCGGCGATATCCGCCAGATAGTGCCGCACATCGATGCCGACCACCGCCGTGCCAGCATCGACCAGGGTGCGGGCCATCTTGACTACGCCTAAGTGCCAGCCGCCGTCTCCTGAGAGAAACAACACCATGCTGCGCGGGGCCTGGGCGGGCGTGTAGAGCGTGACGTGGCCGAAGGGCGGGCCATAGTCGTAGTCGCGCTCGGCAGCGCACAGGTCCACGGGCAACAGCGTTGCTACCAATGCGCAGCAAGCGGCGAGTCTCAGGACGGCGAAGCTCATTTGCTGAAGATCTCCCTGACACCGCCGGAAATCAGCGCCGAAACATCCAGCAACACTCGCGGCAGGCGCAAGCCACCCGGCGATGCCAGATATTTTGATTCCCAGACCGGATTGAACTTGGATTTGTAGCGGCGCAGGCCATCGAAATTGTAGAAATGCTCACCGTGGCGAAACACGAAGTTGCCGACCCGATGCCAGGCGGGCGCGAGCGGATGCTGCTCGAGCCCGGCGAGCGGCGCCATGCCGAGGTTGAGCCAGCGGAAACCCTGCGTGCGCGCCCACAGCATCAGTTCTATGAACAGGAAATCCATCGCGCCGCGCGGCGCGTCGGGCCCGAAGCGCATCAGGTCGACCGCCAGCTCCTCGCCATCGCCCGCTGCCCACAGCGTTGCGAATGCCACCGGCTCGCCCTCGCAGCGCACCAGGCCGATCGGGAAATTACTGACGTAGCCGGGGCTGAAGGCGCCGACCGAAAAGCCCTTCTCGGCAGCAGCCTTGTCTTCGAGCCAGGCATCGGAAATTTTCTGCAGCCTCGACATCATAGGCTCCAGCTGGTCCGCCGGTACTACTTCAAAAGTGGCGCCGTCGCGCTCAGCGCGCCGCCGCTGCGTGCGCAGCTCGGCCCGCGCGCTGCCCTCGAGTGAAAAATCCGCGAGCGGTACTCGCGCCTCTTCACCAAGCTTGAGCGCCGCCAGACCCAGGTCGACATACAGCGGCAGCCGCTCGCCGCTGACCTGATAGAAAACCGGTCGCCCGGCATGACGATCGGAGAGTTCACGGAACTGCCATACCAGTTCCTCAAGACTTTCACGCCGGCCTACCGGGTCGCCGAGCGCGATCCAGCTGCCACCGCTGATCTGGTACATCAGGAAGGCATCGCGCGACTCGCTGAACAGCAGGCGCTTGTCGCCAGTCAGCACCGCGTTCGCGAGCGCCTGGCTGCTGTGCGCCAGCAGCGCACGTGCCGCACCCAGATCGGCGCTCGAGGCGGTGCCCGGCGCCGGTCGCGCCGGCTGCAACAGGTTCATCGCCAGGAATGCGGTCGCCAGCAGCACCACCACCAACGAGGCGCGCAGCATGCGCGGTGCATCGCCCCCGAGCGCAAAAGTCCACCACAAGGAGTGTGAGTATTCGACATGACGGTGTGCGAAGAATCCGACCCACACGGCGGTGAAGATCACAATTGCCAGGCTCGCGATCCAGACCGGCGTGAAGCGCTCGGCCATGATGGTTGAAGGCCGATAGAAAGCGCGCCTGCCCAGCCACAGGATCGCGAGTACCAGCGACAATACCAGCGCCTGCTCGACCTCCAGCCCCTTCAGGAGCGAGGCCATGATGCCGGCGAGCAGCAGCCAGAAAGTCATCTGGTACGCGGCCGCCACGCGGCGAAACAGCGCCTGCGCCAGTATCAGCAGCGCGAGACCGATCACGCTGCCGGCCAGATGTGAGAATTCCACGACCGCGTGCGGCAGCGCGCGCCACAGTAGCGCCACGCGTGTGTCGATCGCCGGCGTTGCCCCTGACACCAGCAGCAGGAAGCCGGCCAGGAACACCAGCGCGCCGCTCACCTGCGGCACGACCGGCGTGACATACACCGCGATCACCTGCTCGAATCGCGACAGCTTGGGTCGCAACGCCAGCACTTCCTGGCCACCGAATAGCAGCGCGGCGACGAACAGCGGCAGGATGTAATACACCGCGCGCCAGGCCAGCAGAGTGCCCACGAGCTGATCTGCCGGCAAGCCGGGCATCGCCAGTACCATCACCGATTCGAATACGCCGAGCCCGCCAGGCACGTGACTGATGACACCGGCGGTGATCGCCACGGCGTAGATACCGGTGAACAAAGGCGCTGATACACCGGCACTCGCCGGCAGCAACACCCAGAGCACCGCCGCCGATATCGCCAGATCAATGATCGCCAGCAGGATCTGCGATAGCGCGATGCCCGGGCTCGGGGCGCGCAGCGACCAGCCGCGCAGCTCCAGTGGCGCCGGACGCAGCAACGACCAGCCGGCATAGGCCAGCACGGCGCCCAGCAACAGGAAACCACCGAGCCCCACCAACGGCGCGCTCAGGTGCAGCGCCGCAGCGCCGGCGGCGGGTGCAGCGACGAAGGCGACGCCGGCCAGCGCCGCCAGGCCGATCGCAGTAGTAATGCTGCAGAACACCGCCACCGCTGCCACATCGGCAGCACTCAGGCCCGAGCCCGCGTACAAGCGGTAGCGCACGGCGGCGCCGGTGAAACTGGCGACGCCGAGATTGTGGCCGAAGGCATAGGCGATGAACGAGGTGAAGGCGGCGCGCGCATAGCTCACCGACTTGCCGATGTAGCGCAGTGCCAGCACGTCGTAAAAGCCCAGCAGCCAGTAGCTGAGCGTGGTGAATACCGCAGCCCGCGCCAGCGCCGCGCCGGGAATGGCGCGCACCTGATCGAGGATGCTGGTCAGCGGATACTGCGCCAGCTGGCGATGAATCACCCAGGCCACTAGTGCGAAGATGCCGACCGTGAGCAGCGGCACCAGCCAGCGCCGCCAGAAATCGCGCAGCTCGCTTTGCAGGTCGCGGCTCAAGTGTGCTGCTCGCCGAGGTTGCGCCACTGCGCCCACGCGGCCAGCGCCCAACCGGCAATCAGGCACAGACCGCCGAGCGGCGTGAGTATGCCGAGCCACTGCGGCGCGCCACCCAGCAGCAGGTAAAGACTGCCTGAGAACAGCATGATGCCGGCGAACAGCGTCAACATTGCGGCATTCATCACCCGCGGGCGAGCATGGGCAGTCAGTGTGCCTAACAGCAGCAGGCCGAGCGCATGGATGAATTGATAGAGCACTGCAGTCTGCAGCACCGCGTAGCGATCGGCAGCCAGCCGTGTTTTGAGCCAATGCGCGGCCAGCGCACCGATCAGCGTAGCCAGTGCCAGCAGCACACAGGCAGCAATCCGCGCACGCCGCGCCATGGCATCGTTCATGGACGCGAGCGCCGCGGGCCCGCCGGCGTGCCGGGCTTGCGGGCCTTGCCGGGCAGACGCGGTGTGCGCGGCAAGCCGGTGTGCTGCGTGCGCAGTGGCGCCCGGCGCTGCCCTTCGCGCAACTCGCCGGTGCCCTGCGGTTGCCAGGCAGGAATCAACTGCGCGCGTCCCGGACCGATCAGATCGGCACGGCCCATGCGCCGCAATGCCTCGCGCAGCAGCGGCCAGTTGTTGGCGTCGTGATAGCGCAGGAAAGCCTTGTGCAGGCGGCGTACGCGCAGCCCCTTGGGTATCTGCACCGTGCCGCTGCTGCGCGTGACCCGCTGCAGCGGATTCCTGCCGGTGTGATACATCGCCGTGGCGCTCGCCATCGGCGAGGGCAGGAAGGCCTGCACCTGGTCAGCGCGAAAGCCGTTGCGCTTGAGCCAGAGCGCGAGCTCGAGCATGTCTTCATCGCTGGTGCCCGGATGCGCGGCGATGAAATAGGGAATCAGATATTGTTCCTTGCCCGCTTCCTTCGAGTATTTATCGAACAATTCCTTGAAGCGATAGTAGGTGCCGACGCCGGGCTTCATCATTTTCGAGAGCGGCCCTTCGCTCACATGCTCG
>JAYUZE010000172.1:0-3753 GCA_043752035.1 Gammaproteobacteria bacterium | reverse complement strand
GCCTTGCGCTCCCACGGCGCGGCACTGCCGCGGGCGTTGCTGGGCGGGCTCGACGCATTCATCCACACGGACTTGCGCGGGCTCCTGCCGCGGGTGCATCAACCCACGCTGGTAGTGGGCGGCCAGTACGATCGCATCACACCGCCGCGCGCTGCCGAGGCGCTGGCGCAGCTGCTGCACGCCGGCCGCTATCACGAGTTCGCGCGCAGCGCGCACGCGCCGTTTCTGTCGCACGCCAATGCGTTCAACACACTGCTGCGTGAATTCATCGCCGGGAGCGGCGTGGCGTGAGCATTGCACCGTGAGGCAGGCACCGTGAATGGCAGCGCTGATCATTTTCGCGTAGACCGGCGCGCACTCGCGCGCGCCTTCGGACGCGCCAGTGCGCGCTATGACCGTGCGGCACTACTGCAAGGCGAGGTGCGCACCGAACTGATCAGTCGGCTGCAATTTTTCCCACTGCAACCGCGCGTGATCGTCGATCTGGGTTGCGGCACGGCGCGTGGCGCCAGCGAACTACGCCAGCGCTTTCGGCGCGCGCGCGTGCTCGCGATCGATATTGCGCCCGGCATGCTGCGCACCGCGCAGCGTGGCAGCTGGCCGTGGCGGCGCTACACCTGCCTGTGCGCCGATGCGCTCGCCTTGCCGCTCGCCTCGCAATCGGTGGATCTGGTGTACAGCAACCTGATGCTGCAATGGTGCGACGACCTACCGCGTGCCTTTGCCGAAGTGCGCCGCGTGCTGCGGCCCGGAGGCCTGCTGCTGTTCAGCACTTTCGGTACCGACACGCTGCAGGAACTGCGCGCTGCCTGGGCCGGGGCCGATGCCACGCCCCACGTCAGCGCCTTTGCCGACATGCCGATGCTGGCCCAGGCACTGCAGCACGCGGGCATGTCCGAGCCGGTGATGGATCGCGATCTGCGCCTGTATCACCATGCCGATGTGCGTGCACTGATGATCAGCCTGCGCACGATCGGTGCCGGCAACGCAGCGGCCGATCGACGCCGCACACTGACCGGTCACCGGCGACTGCAGCGTATGCGCAGCCACTACGAGGAGTGGCGGGTGCCGGCGGGATTGCCTGCCACCTGGGAAGTAATCTATGGCGCGGCCTTTGCGCCGACTGAATCACAGCTTGCCCACGGGCCCGGTGCCACGAACACCTCCGGAGAGACGCTCGTGCCAGTGGCATCCATCGGCCGACGGATCGTGTCGCCGAGCTCACCGTCCGGGCCCGGGTCGGGGGCCTGAGAGGCACCATGGCTACTCTATTCAAGTGTGCAGCCTACTTCGTCGCTGGAACCGACACCGGAGTGGGCAAGACCCGGGTGACCGGCGGCCTACTGGGAGCTGCCCGTGAGCTCAATGGCCCCGTGGCCGGCATGAAGCCTGTCGCGGCAGGCTCCATTCTGAAAGATGGACGCCAGATCAGCGAAGATGCGCTATTTATTCAGCACAATGCCAGCCAAATTGCCCCTTATGAACTGCTGAACCCCTACTGCCTGCCCGAGCCCCTTTCCCCACATATCGCCGCAGACCGGGCAGGAATCCGCATCGACATCGCCCTGATAGTCAGCTCGGCCCGGCAACTGGCCGAAGGTCAGAATCTGCTGCTGATCGAGGGTGCCGGCGGCTGGTACGCGCCCATCAGCGCCACGCAGAGCATGGCCGATGTGGCCTGGGCGCTAGCCGTTCCGGTGGTGCTGGTGGTGGGCCTGCGCATCGGTTGCCTCAATCACGCACGCTTAAGCGCACAGGCGATCGAGCGCTGCGGCTGCACGCTGCGCGGCTGGATCGGCAGCCAGCTTGAGCCTCAATTTCCCGCCCGCGACGAGAACATCGCCATGCTGACGCGGCTGCTCGGCGCCGCGCCCATGGCACTGCTCCCGTATACGCCAGACTGGAGCGGCGATGCTCTCGAGTTGCGCGCCGCTGCAGCAGCGCTGCTGGGCAACGCTGACTGATCGCTGTCACAACGGTTTCGCAGCGATCAGTGTTTCCGCCATCGCGGTCACAGGTTAAACTGCGCCGCGCCGCTAGCTTTGCAATCCCGAATCTGCCCGCTGTAGTGGCGCCGGATGAGTGCGGCTCGTTGGAAAAAAGGGAACGTAGCGCCGCAGAGGCGAGTTAAGCCGGCAATTCTTAAGGCCTGAAATGAAGATGAAAAAATCTGGATTCCTGCTCTCCGGCCTCGCCACGGCCTTGCTGGCGCTGGTCGCTCCCGCCGCGCAAGCCGCCTGGACGCTCAACATGACGCCGGGCATATCCGCGATCTCGCGCAACATTTACTCGCTGCACATGATGGTGTTCTGGGTGTGCGTGATACTGGCGGTGGTCGTGTTCGGCGTGATGATCTATTCGCTGGTGCACTTCCGCAAATCCAAGGGCGCAGTTCCCGATATCAGCCTGGTGCACAACACCAAGGCGGAAATCATCTGGACAATCATTCCTATAGTCATTTTGGTCGTGATGGCGGTGCCGGCCACGCGCACACTGATCGAGACCGACGATGCGACCAACACCGAACTTACCATCCGCGTTACCGGCTATCAGTGGAAGTGGGGCTACGAGTATGTCGGCAGCGGCGTCACCGTGCTCTCGACGCTTGATCGCGACAGCAACCTCGCGCGCCAGCTTGGTTCAGGCATCGATCCGAACAGCGTGCCGAACTACCTGCTCAACGTCGATCATCCGCTGGTGGTGCCAGCCGACACGAAGGTGCGCCTGTTGCTGAGCGCGCAGGATGTCATTCATTCCTGGTGGGTGCCGGCCCTGGCGATCAAGAAGGATGCGATCCCCGGCTTCGAAAACGAGGCCTGGTTCAAGATTGACGCAGCCAACACCGGTCTGTATCGCGGCCAGTGCGCCGAACTGTGCGGCCGCGATCACGGCTTCATGCCGATCGTGATCGATGTGCGCAGCAAGGCTGATTTCGAGGTCTGGCTGCGTACGCAGAAGGCGCTGCAGCAACCGGCCGATGCGGCTGCACCTGCAAGCGCGACGCCTGCCGCGCCCGCGTCAGCCTCAGCGTCAACGCCGACCAAGGCGGCCAGAGTGGCCAGCGCCGGCGCACCGACGCGGGGCTGATCAGAGCGCACCTCCTACAACGAATTCCTGTCGCGAGTACCTATCATGGCCTATACCGAACACGCCGACGCCCACGACCACCACGATCATCCGCCCTCGGGAATCTGGCGCTGGCTGTCGACCACCAATCACAAGGACATCGGCACGCTGTACCTGATTTTCGCCGGCATCATGTTCTTCGTGGGCGGCGCGATGGCGATGGTGATCCGCCTGGAACTGTTCAAGCCCGGCTTGCAGTTCGTCGATCCCGCGTTCTTCAATTCGATGACCACCGTGCACGCGCTGGCAATGATCTTCGGCGCGGTGATGCCCGCCTGGGTCGGCCTCGCGAACTGGATGATCCCGCTGCAGGTCGGCGCGCCCGACATGGCGCTGCCGCGCATGAACAACTTCAGCTTCTGGCTGCTGCCCTTTGCGTTCACGTTGCTGCTGATCGGCTTCTTCGTCCCGGGCGGCGCGCCGGCCGGTGGCTGGACGCTGTATCCGCCGCTGGTGCTGCAGGGCGGCGACAGCTTCCCGATGGCGATCTTCGCCATCCACTTGATGGGCGCTTCCTCAATCATGGGCGCGATCAACGTGATCGTCACCATCATGAACATGCGCGCCCCCGGCATCACGCTGCTGCGCATGCCGCTGTTCGTGTGGACCTGGCTGATCACCGCGTAT
>JAYUZE010000171.1:0-5341 GCA_043752035.1 Gammaproteobacteria bacterium | reverse complement strand
GCGCAGCAGATCTACGGCCGTCGCCGCGCCGATCGCGCCGCTGGTCTGGCCCAAGCCGGAAAACTCTCCGAGCAAAGTCTCGAAGCGCTCGCGCTGCTGTTGCTCAGCGCTTGAGAGCGGCTGCGCGCCGGGCCAACCCCACAACGCCAGCTGCACCGCAAAGGCACGCGCCCAGGCACCGGCGTGCTGACGGTTCGTGGCCTCTTGTGCCAGCGGCGCTGCCAGGGGAGTCCATACGCTCGCAAGCTCAGTGGACCAGGCGGTCGCGGTACTGCGCAACACCCGCAGCAGCTCGGCGATGCCGGCGCTGTGCATGTTGCAATCGCGCAGCCGCAGCTCCAGCGCCGTGCGTGCGGCAAGGTTTCCACAGCGCAGGAAGCTACTGCGCAGCAGCGCCGCGAGCGGCGCAAACTCGAGCGCACCAGCGCCCAATGTCAGCAAGGCGATCGCCGCATCGACCAGTGGATAGTCGCTCAGCGGCACGCCGCCCTCGACGGCGAAGCGCTGCGCGCCCGACCCCTCAGCCAGCACCCCGCCACCATCGAGCGCGTGATCGAAGGCCTGGATCGCCATCGCGCGGCACTGCGACAGGCGCGGCACGATGATCAGCAGCCGTGCCGTCGCATCGCGCGCCAGCAGCTCACGGCTCCACTGCGCCGCGCGGCGCAGCTCATCTATCGGGTCGCTGGCCGCCACCAGCTCGAGCTCATTCTGCCCGGCCTCGAGCTGCAACCCACTCGCCGATCCGACGGCGGCGGTCACCGCTGCATCATCGAACTCTGCGCCCAGCGCCAGCAGTCGCGCCTTCAGCGCCGACCCCAATTCCTCGAAGCCGGCAAACAGCAGCGGCGCGGAAGCTGGCCGCTCATCACGCAGCAGCAGTGGCCAGTCGTCGCCCGATACCGCACGGCGCTCCTGACACTCGCGCCCCACGATCGTGAGCACGCGCCCCAGCAGCGCGCTTTCGCTGCTGGGCGATCCGGACCAGCGCAACGCCCCGTCGCGCACACGTGCCGCCGACTGGCGCAGCGCGTCCCCCAGCGTAGCCGGCATCAGGATGCCGAGGTTTGCTGTGGCCTCGACGGCGGCGGCGCGCCACAGCAACCACTCCTCGAGCGGATTGAGTTTGCGCAAGTTGCACAGCGCGCCATGACGTGCGCCCTCGGCCGTGCGCTCCAGCCACGCCGAGTACGGCAGTACATCGCAGGAGCGCCAGTGCCGGAGATTTTGCTGAAGCTGCGCGTGACTGTGCGCCAGACGAATTGCCGCCGCGCGCTGGCGACTGGGCACGACCACCGTGCCGCCGCGCGCCAGCACGCTGGAAATCTTAGTATTATTTATAAACAATTCAGATAATTAGACAATTTATCTGAAGTTTTACTTGAATCGCGCTCCGGCGTTGACGACCTTCGCACCCGGCATCGCCTCAGCGCGTGCGGCAATGCTGGCGAGCTGTTCCTCGATGCGCGCAAACACCATGCGCAATGTTGCCGCATCAGGCAGGGTCGTCACGCGAAAATGATTTCGGTACGGCACGTTGAAACTCACGCCCGGCGCCACCAGCACGTGTTTCTGTTCCAGCAACTCGAGCGCGAACTGCTGATCATCGAACTGCGGCAGCGCTTTGCGATCGACGCCGATGAAGCCATACATCGCGCCGCCCGGTGGTGCGAGCCGCAGATATTGGCTGGCCTTCACGGTCTCCAGGATCGCGCGGCGCGATTCGTACAGGCGGCCACCCGGCGTAATCAGTTCACGAATACTCTGGTAGCCGCCGAGTGCTGTCTGCACCGCCCATTGCGCCGGCACATTCGCGCACAGGCGCAGCGAACTGAGCAGCTCGAGCGCGGCGAGATAGTCGCCGGCACCCTGGGTGCGGCCCGAGAACACGGCCCAGCCCACACGGTAACCACAGGCCCGATAAACTTTCGACAAGCCTGAGAGCGTGGCACACAGGGTATCGCGCACCAGCGTCGCCATCGGCACAAACTCGGCGCCGTCGTAGACCATCTGGTCGTAGATCTCATCGCTGAACAGCACCAGCTGGTGCCGCTCGGCGATGCGCGCCAGCGCTTCGAGCGTCTGGCGCGGATACACCGCGCCGGTCGGATTGTTCGGATTGATCACCACCAGTGCACGCGTGCGCCGCGTGATCAGCGCCTCGACCTCAGCCGGATCGGGCAGGAAGCCGTGCTCGGGGCGGCAGGCATAGTGCACCGCCTTGCCGCGGTTGAGATTCACCGCCGCGGTCCACAACGGATAATCGGGACTGGGCACCAGTACTTCATCGCCATCATTCAGCAGCGCGCGCAGCACCAGGTCGATCAGCTCGCTGACGCCGTTGCCGATGAACACCTCTTCAGCACTTACGCCAGTGACGCCGCGCGCCTG
The DNA here is from genome assembly GCA_043752035.1 of Gammaproteobacteria bacterium. GTDB lineage: Bacteria > Pseudomonadota > Gammaproteobacteria > Steroidobacterales > Steroidobacteraceae > FEN-1191. Next base: position 2,950 of record JAYUZE010000171.1, on the reverse strand, counting down.
CTGCTGCATGACCACGGCTTCGCGCGCCGGGAAGATGCCCTTCTGGTGACAGTAGCCTTCGGCTTCCGGCAAATTTTCCACCATCGCCAGGCGCATGCTCTCCGGTGTGCGAAAGCCGAACAATCCGGGGTTGCCGATGTTCAGCGAAATGATTTCGTAGCCCTGGCGTTGCAGCTCGTGCGCGCGCCGCGCCAGCCGGCCACGGATTTCATAGCGCACGTTGCGCAGCGATTCGCTGGGAGTAATAGCGGTCTGGTTGCTCATAGGTTTTGCAAGCATACCTCAGGCACGCGGCGCAAGGCAGCGTGCTACTTCACAGCGTAGGGGCGTAAACGTATAGTCAATGTCATGAGAACGATACTTGTGGGCGTCAAACGGGTGCCCGACTACAACGTCCGCATGCGCCTGCGGCCCGATGGCGCCCTGGCTACCGAAGGCGTCAAACTGAGCCTCAATCCATTCGACGAGATCGCGCTCGAGGAGGCGCTGCGGCTGAAGGAGAAAGGCCAGGCCGACGAAGTGGTCGCGGTCACGGTAGCTCCGGCCGACGCCCAGGCGCAGCTGCGCACCGCGCTGGCAATGGGCGCTACGCGCGCGATCCATATCGTACATGCCGGCGCGGTCGAGCCGCTGGATGTGGCCCGGCTGCTGCTGGCCGTGATCCAGCGCGAGCCGCCGCTGCTGGTGCTGCTGGGCAAGCAGGCCGTCGATGAAGATCAGGGCCAGACCGGACAGATGCTGGCGGCGCTGTGGAACCGGCCACAGGCCACCTACGCCTCCTCGATCACGATCAACGGTGAAGCCGCGCGCGTCAGCCGCGAGGTCGATGCCGGCACGGAGTTGCTGGAGGTCGATCTGCCGGCCGTATTCACCACCGATCTGCGGCTCAATACGCCGCGCTATATCAAACTGCCCGATATCATGAAAGCCAAGCACAAACCGCTGCAGTCGCTGACGCCCGCCGAACTCGGCGTGAACCTGCGCCAGCGACTCAAGAGCGTGAGCTACGAGGCGCCACCGCCGCGCGCCAAGGGCCGCATGGTCGCCGATGCCGCCGAACTGGTGGCCCAGCTGCGAGCGCGCGGGGTGATCAAATGACTGCCATCCTGATCATTGCCGAGCACAACGATCAGCAGCTCAATTCCGCGACCGCGCGCTGCGTGAGCTGCGCGGCCAGCCTGCCTGGCGCCGCGATCACGGTGGCCGTGTTTGCCACCAACCCGGCCGTGGCGCAACAGGCCGCGGCGATCGAGGGTGTGACTGAGGTAATCGCGATCACCGATGCCGCCAATGGCCACGCGCTGGCCGCGACGCTCGCGCCGCAGATCGTCGCCCTCGCCGGCCCCTATGAACTGCTGTTCGCGGCGGCCACGACCTTTGGCAAGGACCTGATGCCGCGTGTCGCAGCGCTGCTCGATGCGCCGCAGGTCAGCGATATCAGCGCCCTGCTCGCGCCGCGGCGCTTTCGCCGGCCGATCTACGCCGGCAACATCATCGCCACCGTCGATGCCGGGAGCGAACCCAAGGTGGTAGGCACAGTACGCGCGGCTTCCTATCCGGCCGCCGGTGCGGGCGGCAGTGCGCCGGTGCGCCAGGTGACCCGGCCCGATGTGCCGCTGCCCACGCACACGCGATTCATCGAGCTCTCGGCGCCGAAGACCGATCGGCCCGACCTGCAAAGCGCCGCGCGCGTGGTCTCGGGCGGGCGCGGTTTCGCCTCGCAGGAAAATTTCAAGTTGCTGTATCAGTTCGCCGATCGGCTTGGCGCCGCGGTCGGCGCCTCGCGCGCCGCGGTGGACGCCGGGTTTGCGCCGAATGATATGCAGGTGGGGCAAACCGGCAAGATCGTCGCACCGGAACTCTACGTGGCGATCGGCATCTCGGGTGCCATCCAGCACCTCACCGGCATAAAGGATGCGCGCACGATTGTCGCGATCAACAAGGATCCGGAGGCACCGATATTCGAAGTCGCCGACTTCGGACTGGTCGGCGACCTGTTCAAGCTGATTCCGGAGATCGAAGCCGCGCTCGGCCGCTAGCGCTCGCCGGCTTTGGCCCGCGGCCTAGAGCTGGCCGAGTAAGTACTCGGCGGCCGAGACCTTGAACTCGCCTGGCGCCTCGACATTCACTTTGGTGGCGACGCCATTGTCGACCACAATCGCAAAGCGCTGGCCACGCTTGCCCATGCCGAAACCGGTGGCATCGAGTTCCAGGCCGAGCGCCCGCGCGTATTCGCCGTTGCCATCGGCCAGCATCATCACCGCTTCGCCCGCATTGGCGCTCTTGCCCCAGGCGTTCATCACGAACACATCGTTGACCGCCATGCAGGCGATTGTATCGATGCCCTTGGCATGCATTGCCGCCGCCTGATTCACAAAGCCCGGCAGGTGCTTGGCATTGCAGGTGGGCGTAAACGCGCCCGGCACCGAGAACAGCACCACGCGCTTGCCGTCAAAGAGCTGAGCCGTGGTCAGATCCTGTGGACCACTCTCGCCCATAAGCTTGAATTTTCCGGCGGGCATGCGCTCGCCTGCTTTAATCGTCATGACCATTCTCCCTGCAACTCAAGTCGTGGCGATTCGCGATCGGCTCAGGTGCGGGCTTCGAGCGCCCACAGCTTCGCCAGCCGCGCGTATTGAGGATCAGTTGTGGCCTTGTTGAAGGCCTTGATGGCCTCGGCGTTGTTCTTGACTCGCTCATGGGAAATACCCAGCAGGATGTAGGCTTCATCCGGGTATTTCAGGCCGCCCTTGGCGATACCAGCGCTGATCATCGCCTGCGCCCTGTCGGCAATGCCGTAGCCGAGATATGCGCCGCCGAGCTCCACGAGCGAATCACCGGTCTTGGCGGCGGACGCCGTCTTTTCCTCGCTGGCAAGGTTCGGCTTATCCTGCGCGGCCTTGCGCTTGGCGGAATCGAGCAGGCGCTGGTTGCTTTCCTTTTCCTTGGC
>JAYUZE010000170.1:0-8740 GCA_043752035.1 Gammaproteobacteria bacterium | reverse complement strand
CGATCTGCTAACTAATTGAATTTATGGTGGCTAGGGTGGGACTCGAACCCACGACCTCGGCATTATGAGTGCCACGCTCTAACCAGCTGAGCTACCTAGCCAAATGCCCTCAAAAGGGTGCGGGATTCTCCCGGCGCCCCCGCCGGCCGTCAAGGCTTTCCCCCTGGAAAACGCAATTCCAGCCCGGCGTGTTGTTGCTATTTTGCCCTCAAAAGGTGCGCTTCTTGAGCAAAATTGATACCGCTTACAGATAAAAATCTCTTGGGGTTGAGCACGGTCTGTGCAACTATTCCTGCACAAGACTTGGCAGCGTCACCGGCCCAGCCGAGCCCTGAGTCGAACCATCTGAGGGACAGCGAAGCAGTGCCAGGGACCGCGGCAAAACTTAGCATCGCCGATACTTTTACGCGCCTGTTGCGTATGACGCTTGCGGGCGGCCCGGAATTGACCCTGGGCAAACTGATGGATGCCTCGGAAGAACGCCTTGGCACCGCTGCCCACAGCGGCACCCGCCACGAACAACTGATCGCCAGCCGGCTGCGCGACAACCCGCGCGACTACCGTCGCTGGGAGCTCGAACACTCGACCCACATGGAACGCGTGCTGAAGGCGCCGCGACGCACGCAGCAAACCATTGCCTTGCTGTCGCTCAGCTTCTCGCTCACTCATCGGCGGGCGTTGTTCGAATTCCTGCGCGCCACTGCACTGCGCGGTCTGCAACGTCGCCAGCTGGTGGCGCATTTTCATGGCGGCCACAGCTACTCACAGGCGATGGTAGCCGAACACGGGGTTTACCTGCGTAGCACCGCCAGCCTGATCTGCGTTGAAAACCTCGGCAGCACCTTGCTGCTGCATCCGGCCTTTGGCGACCCGCTGCTCAAATATCAGCAGTCCTACGTCGAATACTTTCGTACCTATTGCAACAGCGCGATGACGCAGCAGATCGCGCCTGAGTCCGACACCCAACAGACCCTGCTGCCGGTACTTAAGTTTGATCTGCTGGAGATGCGCAGCAAATTGCTGGCGATGCCGATCGAGCCTGTGGTGCGCACGCCGACCTCGAAGTCACGCGCGGCCTCGAGACCGAAGCCGCCTGACGCTGCGAGCCCCGCCACCCGCGCCAAGCGCTGACCTCGGGCTGCCGGCCCCAGGCCCGGCAGCGGCGTGGCATGATCCATAGACCATGATCCATCGCATTGCCAAACTGGCGCTGGGCAACCGGGTGCGCCAGCTCGGGCCGGGCTTGATTACCGGCGCTGCGGACGATGATCCGAGCGGCATCGCCACTTACTCGCAGGCCGGCGCGCAGTTCGGTTATTCGATGCTATGGACGGTGGTGTTCACACTGCCCTTGATGATCGCCATCCAGCTGGTCAGCGCGCGCATCGGCTACCTGACCGGTCGCGGTCTCGCGGCGAATATTCGCGCCGCCTTTCCGCGCTGGGTGTTGCTCGCGGTAGTCGGCATGCTGATGGTGGCCAATACCCTCAACATTTCTGCCGATATTGCCGCGATGGCGCAGGCGTTGCGACTGGTGTTCGGCGGTTCGGCGATGATTTACGCCATCACCTTCGGCTTGCTGTGCCTGGTGCTGCAGGTGTTTCTCCCCTACCGCAGCTACGTGAGCTGGCTGAAGTGGCTGACGCTCGCGCTGCTGGCCTACGTCGCCGTGGTGTTCTCGTTGAATGTGGACTGGTGGCAGATCGGTCGCGAGCTGCTGCGCCTGCCGGAGGTCAGCGGCCACACCACGTTGCTGATGGTGGTCGCGGTGTTCGGCACCACGATCAGCCCTTACCTGTTCTTCTGGCAGGCCGGACAGGAGATGGAAGATGAAAGTGCCCGCAGCGGCGAGCAGCGTGGGCGCGGCGACATACGCCGGCATCTGCGGCGCATCAAGGTCGATACCGTAGTCGGCATGACCTTCTCCAACCTGATCGCGTTCTTCATCATCGTAAGCGCTGCGGCGACGCTGCACGCCGCCGGAATCACCGACATCCAGACCTCGGCACAGGCCGCCGAAGCGCTGCGACCGCTGGCGGGTGAGTTCACCTTTGTGATCTTCAGCCTCGGCATCATCGGCACTGGCATGCTGGCGGTGCCGGTGCTCGCCGGTTCCGCGGCCTACGCGGTCGCGGAAGCGGCCGGCTGGAAGGGCAGCCTCAGTCTGCGGCTTGATCTCGGTGAAGGGCGCGGGTTCTACGGCATCATCGGCGTGGCCACGCTCGGCGGCCTGCTGCTGTGCTTCGCGCCGATGGATCCGGTGAAGGAACTGGTGTGGGCAGCAGTGCTCAACGGTGTGATCGCCGTGCCAATCATGGCAGTAATGATGTTGCTCGCGAGGCGCCGCGAAGTGATGAACCACCACGAGATCAGCCGGCGCCTGAGCATATTGGGGTGGCTCGCGACCGCGGCGATGGCGGTCACGGTGCTGGCGATGTTGCTCAGCTTCTGATACGGCCCCCTCGTGTCAGGAGGCATGAGGGGCACTCTCGCGAGGGCGCGCTGATGCAGGTGATACACGAGCTGGCACTGAGCGACGCGCAGCAACAGCAGGTTCACACGCTGATGAAAACGGCGCACAGCCAGTGGCAATCGCAGGAAGGCTCCGGCCTCAGCACCGGTGTACTGCACTACCGCACTCTTGGGGCCGCGGCACTCCAGCGCCACCTGGTTTACGAACACTTTGAGCTCGGCCGCACCTGCGGATACGGGCAGCAAAGTAATCAGCAGTGCGGCTGCAGCGTCGGGCCTGCCGACGTTTTGAGCAACGCCAGCGCTCTGCGTAGCCACTATTGCTATGCTCCGCTATCCAGGCGTAGCCGGAGCGCATCTGTGCCACGCTGCGTTTCATACTGATACCAGGCAAGGGAGGCATACCAGCATGCGTCATGCATTGCGGCTCGCCGCGCTGGTCGCGCTGCTTGCACTCGGCGCCCGCGCATCGACTGCGGATGAAACGGTTGCCCAGGGCAGCTATCAATTTGCCTCCGGCTACAGCAGCGAGCTGCAGTTGCCACTGCTACAGGTCGACGGCGCCCTGCAGCTGCGCTGGCCCGAGAGCGCGCCCGCGCGTTGGGATACCGCGTTGCTGGGAGTGCAAATCGCCAGCGCCGGGGCCGAGCCCTGGGTCGAGATCTCGGCTGGTACAGCCTCGGTGCTCCAGTATCTGGATCCGCAGGCGCTTGGTCTGCGCTGGCTGAACCTGAGCGCCCTGCACGATCAGCTCAGGGCAGCGACGACGTTGTCACTGCGCGCGCACGATCTGGCGCTGGCACCCGGCGCCGCCACCTTGCAGATATTCGCCAACGGCCTCGATCTGCGCGGCACGATACTGGTGATCGCACCGCACCCCGACGATGCCGAAATCGCAGCATTTGGCCTGTATGCCGATCGCAAGGCTACGATCGTCACGCTGACCGCCGGCAATGCCGGCGAGATGAACTATCGCGCGCAGGTCAGCGACCCGGCCAGTCACTATCTGATGAAGGGCTATCTGCGGGCCGTGGACAGCGTGACCGTGCCCTGGCAAGGCGGCATTCCGCCGGAGCGCAGCTATAACCTGGGCTACTTCGACGGTCGGCTGGACAGCATGTACAAGGCGCCGCAGCAGGTATTCCCGGAGATGTATGGGCCGAATACCGATGTTGCGCCGTACCGGCGCGCAAACCTCAGCACGCTGCTGCCCAGGGGCTCGCGCCAGAACAGCTGGCGCAACCTGGTCGAGGACCTCACCGCGATCCTGCGCAAAGTGCATCCCGACATCATCGTGATGCCCGATCCGCGACTCGACGCTCACGCGGATCATGAATATGCGGCAGTGGCGGTAACCGAGGCGATGGCCCGTTGGCACGGTGCCGTCAGCTTTCTGCTCTACACCAATCACGCGGGCGGCGATCATTTTCCTTACGGCCCGGCCGGCACCGTGCAGTCATTGCCGCCCACCGCTGCAACACTCACGCTGCAACGCGTGTATTCGCATCCCACCGACAACGCGCTGCAGACGCGCAAACTGTTTGCGATGGAGGCGATGCACGACCTGCGCCCCGCGCCGACCGAGCAGGCCAACTGCACTTCGGCCGAGGCCGCCGCGCGGGCTGATTTCCCGCGCATTCCCAGCGTGGATTATTTCAGGCGTGGGCTGCGCTCGAACGAGCTGTTTCTGGTGTTCGACCTGGCGGGTCTGCGCACGCTGATCAGCGGGTTTCTCGCGCACTGAGGCGCCGGCAACCGCCGGCGCGGTGACGGCCTCTGGTGGCGGTGGCGGCCTCGGGGCGCGGTGGCGATCTCAGACGTTGAAGCGAAAGTGCATCACGTCGCCTTCGCGCACCAGGTATTCCTTGCCCTCGAGGCGCAGTTTGCCGGCATCGCGCGCCTTGGTTTCGCCGCGGTAGTGCACGAAGTCTTCATAGGCGATCACTTCGGCGCGGATGAAGCCGCGTTCGAAATCGGTGTGAATCATGCCAGCTGCCTGCGGCGCGGTGCTGCCGCCGCGCACTGTCCAGGCGCGCACCTCTTTCACTCCTGCGGTGAAATAGGTCTGCAGACCCAGCAGTTCGTAAGCCGCACGAATCACGCGATTGAGACCCGGCTCTTCGAGGCCCAGGTCCTTGAGAAAGTCGGCACGCTCGGCTTCATCCAGCTGCGCGATCTCGGCTTCAATCGCCGCGCACACCGGCACCACCAGCGCGCCTTCAGCCCGGGCGCGCGCGCGCAGCGCCGTCAGATGAGCATTGTCGTGGGTCAATGTCGCCTCATCGACGTTGGCGACATACATTACCGGCTTCGCGGTCAGCAGCTGCAGTTCGCGCACGTCGCGTCGTTCTTCTTCGGCGACCGGCACCACCCGTGCGGGCTTGCCCGCATCGATCGCGGTGCGCAGCCGCACATACAGTTCGCGCCGGCGCACCGCTTCCTTATCGGCGCCGCTCTTGGTGGCCTTGGTGGCGCGATCAACGGCCTTGTCGATCACCGTGAGGTCGGCGAGCCCGAGCTCAGTATTGATCACATCGATGTCGGAGGTCGGGTTGACGCGCCCGGCCACGTGCACGATGTCATCGTGATCGAAGCAGCGCACCACATGTGCAATCGCATCGGTTTCGCGGATATGAGCCAGGAACTGATTGCCCAGACCCTCACCCTGCGAAGCGCCAGCTACCAGGCCGGCGATGTCAACAAACTCGACCGCGGTCGGCACAGTCTTTTCCGGGTGCACGATATCGGCCAGCACCGTCAGGCGCGGATCGGGCACCGGCACGATGCCGACGTTCGGGTCGATGGTGCAGAACGGATAGTTCTCGGCCGCGATCTGTGCCCGCGTCAGCGCATTGAACAGCGTGGTCTTGCCCACATTCGGCAAACCGACGATTCCGCATTTGATGCTCATTGAATTCCTCTAACTCTCGCCGGACTCCGCGGGCTCGCCACGGGTGTGCAGCATTTTCATGGCCTTCTGCGCGTCATTGCGCAGGAACTCAGGCAGCGCCGCATAAGCACGCGCCAGCGCCGCATCGATCAACCGCTGTTCCGCAGTGCTGGCGCGATCCAGCACTGCATCAATCACCTGATCCTTACTGCCCGGGTGCCCGACGCCGATGCGCAGCCGCCAGAAATCGGCGCCCAGCTGCGCGATCACATCGCGCACTCCATTGTGACCGCCGTGCCCCCCACCCTGCTTCAGCCTCACGGTGCCTGGCGGCAGATCAATCTCATCATGCGCCACCAGCATCTGCGCCGGCGCAATGCGATAGAAACCCGCCACCGTCTGCACCGCCGCGCCACTCCCGTTCATGTACGTGAGTGGCTTCATCAGCCACAGCTCGCCATCACCTATCCGCACGCGCGCCAGCTCGCAGCGATACTTCGACTCGCGGCGCCAGACGCCGCCATGGGCACGCGCCAATTCGTCCACGAACCAGAAGCCGGCGTTATGGCGCGTCCGCGCGTATTCCTGGCCGGGATTGCCCAGACCTACTATCAGTTTTATCTGTGCATCAGTCATTGGCAGCGGTCGCAACAGTACGGTGGGGGCGCGCACGGTGACCTTGCGAGCGCGCCCCCTGTAAAGAAGTGCACGAGTCGACGGTAGCGCTCGACCACGATGACGGCACCAAAGCAGCGCGCGGCCGTACGCGTCGGCATCGAGCGGTCGGCGTGGCGACGCGCGCGACCAGCGCGGCTACCCGCGTGCCTATTTCTTGCCTTCTTTCTTGGGCACAGCTTCCTTCTTTGTGTCCTCTTTCTTGGCTTCCGCACCTGCAGCAGGAGCAGCCGCCCCAGCCGCGACCGCGCCTTCGGCGGGCGCTGCAGTGGCTGCGGCTTCCTCGACCACGGCCTCGGGTTCGGCCACGCGCGGCGCGTGGATCGAAACCACCGGCGGGTTGGCGCCGTGCGCCAGTGCCGAGACGGTCACGCCCGCGGGCACCTTGATGTCGGCGACGTAGAGCGAGTCGTTGAGGTTCATGTTCGAAAGATCAAGCTCGACGAACTCGGGCAGGTCTTTGGGCAGGCAGATCACTTCGATGTCGGCCATGTGGTGCGAGACCACGCCGCCCTGGGTCTTCACACCGGGCGACGCCGCGGCGCCCCGGAAGTGGATCGGCAGGTGCAGGCGGATCTTCTCGTTCTCCACCACGCGCTGCAGGTCGATGTGCATCACTGCGGTGCGCGCCGGATGCATCTGCACATCCTTGACGATCGCCGGCTGCTTTTCACCGCCCACGCTGACGCTGATGATCGACGAGTAGAACTTCTCGTCGGCCGAGAGCGCCAGCACCTTGTGATGCTCGAGCGCGAGCCGACTGGGCTCGGCATGAGCGCCGTACAGAATGGCCGGAACCTTGCCGGAATGACGCAGGCGGCGGCTCGCACCTTTGCCCTGATCATTACGCGGTTCCGCGCTGATTTCGAAAGCGATACGCATTTGAATGCTCCTTGAGTTGAAGAAACGGACCCGCATCGCGACCAATGCCGATCCACCAGAAAATCGTTACAAAACTTCAGTCGATATACAGCGAGCTGACCGATTCCTCATCGCGTATGCGACGGATCGTCTCGGCCAGCAGCGATGCCACCGAGAGCTGACGGATGCGTGGGCAGGCCGCGCCGGCGGCACTGAGCGGCACGGTATCGGTGACCACCAGCTCATCGAGCGCCGACTTGCCGATGCGATCGACCGCGGCACCCGAAAGCACCGCGTGCGTGATATAGGCGACCACTCGTTCGGCGCCCTCTTCCTTGAGCGCCTGCGCCGCGAGGCACAACGTGCCGGCGGTGTCGACCATATCGTCGATCAGCACGCAGCTGCGGCCCTTGACCTCGCCGATGATGTTCATCACCTTCGATTCATTCGGGCGCGGGCGGCGTTTGTCGATGATCGCCAGTTCCGCATCGTCGAGCCGCTTGGCGAAGGCGCGTGCGCGCACCACGCCGCCCACATCAGGCGAGACCACAACGAGATCCGGATAAGCCTTGCGCCACACATCGCCCAGCAGCACGGGCGACCCATAGACATTGTCGACCGGGATGCCGAAGAAGCCCTGGATCTGCTCGGCGTGCAGATCGAGCGTCAATACGCGGCCGACGCCGGCGCCGCTGATCATGTCGGCCACCAGCTTGGCGGTGATCGCGGCGCGCGTGGCGCGCGGGCGCCGGTCCTGGCGCGCGTAGCCGAAGTACGGCACTACCGCAGTGATGCTCGCGGCCGAAGCGCGGCGGCAGGCGTCGGCCATGATCAGCAGTTCCATCAGCGAGTCGTTCACCGGCGGACAGGTCGATTGCACCAGAAACACGTCGCGACCGCGCACGTTCTCCATGATCTCGACATTGATTTCGCCATCGCTGAAGCGGCCCACGGAGGCGCGCCCCACGGGCACCATCAGGTGGCGGGCAATATCGTGGGCCAGCGCCGGATTGGCGTTACCCGTGAACAAACTGATCGATTGTGAATCCACCGTCTGGCACTACTCTCAATACTTCAACCTGGCTGGGGTGGAAGGATTCGAACCTCCGAATGGCGGGATCAAAACCCGCTGCCTTACCACTTGGCGACACCCCAATATTCAGCACCATGTAGCAAGCGCATCGGCGAGCGGCGAGCGATTCACGCCACGCGCAACGTAGCTGGTCCACTCATCCGGCACCTGCGCCGCGACGCGCTCAGCGTCGGCAGCTCTGGCGAAGGCCGCGAAGATACAGGAACCCGTGCCACTCAAGTGCGCGCTCGCGCGTACCGCGAGCCACGCGAGCGCCGCGGCCACCGGCGGGAAGCTCCTGCGCACCACCGGCTCGCAATCGTTGCGCGCTCCGTGGCCTGAGCCCAGAGCCGCCGAAGCGGCGCGTATTGTGATGATGGGGGAATTTCGTGTCAATTCAGGGGCCTGGAATATTTCCCGGGTACCCACCGCGACCCCTGGGTGAATGATCAGATACCAGCGTTCCGGCAGCTCCAGGGGGGTCAGCCGCTCGCCCCGCCCTTCGGCCCAAGCCGATGAACCCTGTACAAAAACCGGCACATCCGAGCCCAGTTCCAGCCCCAGCTGGCATAAGGCCGCGGTGCCGAGCGCGCTACCCCAGAGGCGATCGAGCACCAGCAGTACGGTGGCGGCATCGGAGCTGCCCCCTCCCAGGCCCCCGCCCAGGGGAATGCGCTTGCGCAGGTGTATCCGTACGCCCTGTTGGACCCTCGTGACACGCTGCAACAATCGGGCGGCGCGCACGCACAGGTCGTCTTCGGGTGCGATTG
>JAYUZE010000169.1:0-5722 GCA_043752035.1 Gammaproteobacteria bacterium | reverse complement strand
CCACGCAGCTCACGGAAGCGTTTATGCTGCGCGCCAACGGCACGCTCGGCAAAGCCGTGACCTATCGCAGTGGCGGTGCCAGCAGGCTCATGGCGCCGGCGGCAGCGAGCGCGGGTTTTCAGCACGAAGTGAACTTCTGGAGCGAGTACCTGCGCGGCAGGACCATGGCGCCGCCGCTGCTTACAGCGCCCGCGCCACGCGACGCAACGATTCACCCGTGAGCCGGTAGTTGTGCCAGCCGCTCATCGGCGTGGCACCGAGCTGCAGGTAGAAATCGATTGCGAGCTGATTCCAGTTGAGCGCCGACCATTCGAGCCGCCCGCAACCGCGTTCCACGGTCAGTTGCGCTAGAAAACGCAGCAGTGCGGCGCCGACGCCGCGCTTGCGAAAGGCCGGGTTCACGAACAGGTCTTCCAGGAAGATGCCGGGCTTGCCCAGGAACGTGGAATAGTTGTGGAAGAACAATGCGAAACCCGCCGGTGCGCCATCGCAGTGAGCCAGCACCACCTCGGCGTAGCGGCGTTCGCCAAACAGGGTGGCGCGCAGGTCGGCTTCGGTGGCGACGACTTCCGGGCCGAGCTCTTCATACTCTGCCAGCGCGCGGATGAAACTCAGGATCTGCGGCACATCGGCGGCTGCCGCAAAGCGCAAGGCAATACTCATCCGCCGATTGTAGCGGACTGCTGCGGGCCTAGTTGCCGGGTGCTGGGCTCGCTGCCGGTGCCGACACCGCTGGCGGTGGCTGCTTCACAGACTTTGGCGGCTCGGCGCTGGCCTCGAAGGTCTTGAACAGGCACCGGCCCTGTTCGCGGGTGAGCACGGCGCTCCAGCGATCGAAGGAACCGTCGGGATTGAATTTGAAGCGCAGTGCTTCCTTGAACTGCAGGCCGGTACAGGGGAAGGAAAAGCGGCCGTAATACCAGGCGCCGGAATTGGCGCGCACCCACAGGCCCTGCGAGCCGTCGGCCTGCCAGTCGCGTATGCCGTTTTCGGCGGCGAAGGGGATGCTGGCCTCGCGCACAGCACTGGTCTCGGCTGGCAGGCATAGCGGCGCCGCCAGCAGGGCCGTCAGCGCCGCGGCGCCGGACAACAGGGGATTGCGCAGTGGTCTTCGAAACATGGGCGCGCTCCTTCAAAAAAACATCAGCCACCACACGCTACGACCGTGAGTATCGTGGATTGGTTCGCGCGGGTTCATTCGCACCCCAGGCAGTGACGACCGACATTCAGGCCCGCAGGCTCCTGCGTAGTGCGCGCCAGCTGCAGACGGGGCAGCAGCATGGAAATAGCCTCCAGCGCCGCCCCGCATTTGTGGGCGTCGCTGGCGAGGCCCGTGCGCCGGCACAGGTGGAAATCGTCGGCGAACACCTGTTGCAAGGTCTCCAGGTGCTCGATGGTCGCGTCGATCAGACTAGTGGTTTCGGTATACATGAGGGCTCTCCGCTCAGCAGGGGAGCTGTATATTTATACAGTTCCCCGTCCGGCGCAAGCGCCCAAATGAGCCGCTGTCAGGGCTTCCGAAGCTTGCTATGGAAGCGGCCGTACCAGAAGTAGGCCGCAATGCCGATCAGCGTCCAGACCACCAGGCGGATCCAGGTGCCCATCGGCAGGCGCACCGCCATGAGGCCGCAAAAGCCCACGCCCGCCAAGCAAGTGACCCAGGGCCAGGCGACCCGGAACGGGCGCGGCAGCTCGGGGCGGCGGTAGCGCAGCACGAGGACGCTGGCGCATACCATCATGAAGGCGATCAGGGTGCCGATGGACACCATCTCGGCAAGCAATCCCAGCGGAAACAGGCCAGCCATCAGCGCGGCGATCGAACCCGTGATGATTGTGGCCACGTGTGGGGTGCGAAAGCGTTCATGGACTCGGGCCAGCGCCTGCGGCAGCAGACCATCTTGGGCCATCGACAGCAGGATGCGCGACTGGGCCAGGATCATCACCAGGATCACGGAGGTCAGTCCAGCCAGTGCCCCGATGATCACCCAGATGCTGAGCCAGTGCAGGCCGGCGTTCGATTCCATGGCCAGCGCGACCGGGGCCGCGTCGTTGAGCAGTTTGTAAGGCATCAATCCGGTCAGCGTGGCGGCCATCAGGATATAGAGCACGGTGCAGATCGTCAGCCCCATGATCAGGCCAAAGGGCAGATCGCGCGAGGGATTGCGCGATTCCTGGGCCGCAGTCGAGACCGCATCGAAGCCAATGTAGGCGAAGAAGATCACACCCGACGCGCGCAGGATGCCGGACCAGCCAAACTGGCCCGGGACGCCGGTATTGGCCGGAATGAAGGGGTGCCAGTTACCGGTATTGATGTGCGCGGCGCCAAAACCAATCACCGCGAGGATCACGCCAACCTTGAGTGTTACCACCAGCGTATTGACCCAGGCGGACTGTTTGATGCCGATGTAGCAGATGGTGGCCGCGATCGCCACGATGCAGATCGCCGGAAAATTGAGCACCGCGCCGGTGGTGACGATCGAAAAGCTGTCGCCGACCGTGGCAAACGGTGCCGTGCTCAATTGCGGCGGCAGGAAATTGATATTGAAGTGATCGAGGATCTTGACGAAATAGCGTGCCCAGCCGACGGCCACCGTCGAGGCCGCAAACAGATATTCAAGCAGCAGATTCCAGCCTATGAACCAGGCGGCAAATTCACCGAGCGTGGCGAAGGTGTAGCTGTAGGCGCTGCCAGCGATCGGCACCATGGACGCGAATTCGGCATAACATAGGCCGGCCAGCATGCTGCCAATGCCGGCGATGATGAACGAGATTACGATCGCCGGTCCGGCGTGAGTCGCCGCTTCCAGTCCCGTGAGCACGAAGATCCCGGTGCCGATCGTGCATCCGACGCCAAGCAGCGTCAGCTGCCAGGGCCCGAGGATTCGTTTGAGCTGCGAACTGCGGTGCTCGCTGTCGATGTGATCGAAGGATTTGGTCGCCAGCATTTGCTTTAGCATGATAGTTACTCTTGCCTTATTTTCTTCACGTGGTTGCGACAGGGCGGGGCTCAATGACATCAGCGATCAGCGTGCGCGCCGCAGCTGGCAGGTGCGGTGCAAAGGCAGCCAGCATGGCTGCGTGCACGCGCGGCGTGCCGGCCAGCACATCGCCGCCATGCTGATAGGGGCTGCCATCAAGCGCACTGATATGGCCGCCGGCTTCCTGGACCAGCAGCGCGCCCGCGGCGGTATCCCAGGGTTTGAGGCACAACTCCCAGAAGCCATCGACGCGACCGGCCGCGACATAGGCGAGATCGAGCGCCGCGGCGCCAGGACGGCGCACGCCGGCTACCAGCGGCATGATGGTGCGCAGCATGGCAAGGTAAGCATCGAGATTCGCCTGCGCGTGGAAGGGAAAGCCGGTGGCCAGCAGCGCGCCTTCCAGCGTGCGCTGCTTGCTGACGCGAATCTTGTGGTTTTCGAGCTGCGCCCCGGCGCCGCGCGTGGCGGTGAACAATTCCAGGCGCAGCGGATCGTAGATCGCCGCCACTTCCAGCCGACCGCGCACCTGCGCCGCGATCGAGACCGCAAACACCGGGAAACCGTGCACGAAATTGGTGGTGCCATCGAGCGGATCGATGATCCATTGCACTTCGTTATCGCCACTGGCGCCGCTTTCCTCGGCGAGCACCGCATGCTCGGGATAGTGACGGCGGATGATCGCGATGATTTCGGCTTCGGCAGCGCGATCGACCTCGGTGACGTAGTCGTGACGGCCCTTGCTGGCGATTTCGATGCCTTCCAGGCGGGGGATGCTGCGGGCGATCACTTCACCGGCGCGGCGGGCCGCTTGCACGGCGATATTCAACAGAGGATGCATGGCTCACCTACAATAGCAGGATATGCCGCCACTTCCGATTCGCGTGGTCCTGGTCGACACTTCGCACCCTGGCAATATCGGCGCTGCGGCCCGCGCCCTGAAGAACATGGAACTGCACGAACTGGTGCTGGTGCGTCCACGCCAGTTCCCCTCGGCCGAGGCCACCGCGCGCGCTTCGGGGGCCACCGATGTGCTGGAAAATGCGCGGCTCTGCGCGACGCTGGCCGAGGCCGTTGCCGGCTGCACGCTGGTGCTGGCCACCACTGCGCGCGAGCGCGATCACTACTACCGGGTGCTGGACGTGCGTGCGGCCGCCGAGCGTGCAATCGCTGCCGCAGCGCAAGGGCCAGTGGGCATCATCTTCGGGCCCGAACAAAGCGGGCTGGCCAACGACGATCTGGCCAGTGCGCACGCCTTGCTGCGCATTCCCACTAGCGGGCACTACGCCTCGCTCAATGTGGCGATGGCCGTGCAGATCGTCAGCTACGAGCTGCTGCGTGCGCGCGGCACCTCGGTGCCAGCGGCGCCACGTGAAGTGCCGCTGGCCACCGCGCAAAACCTCGAGCTGATGTACGCGCACCTGGCCACGGTGCTCGAAGAGATTGATTTTCGTGAGCGCACACAGAACGGCAGCAACCTGATGAATCGCATCCGCCGCGTCATGCAGCGCGCCGAGCTCGACGGCAACGAGGTCAACATCGTGCGCGGCATACTCACCGCCGTGCAGCAGCGACGCCGGCGTGCGGGCGCCTGAGGCTGCGCCGCTGATGAGTTCGGCAATCTACCTCGACTATGCGGCCACGACGCCGGTGGATGCGCGGGTGGCTGCGTGCATGGCGCAGTGCCTGACCCGCGAGGGCGTGTTCGGTAATCCGGCCTCGACCCATGTCTACGGTCGCGAGGCACGGGCACTGGTCGAGGATGCACGTGCGCGCGTCGCGGCACTGATCGGTGCGCGCGCCGGCGATATCGTTTTCACTTCCGGAGCCACGGAAGCCAACAACCTGGCGATCCTGGGCTATGTGCGCGGTGCGCGCCGCCTGCGCGAAAAGCAGCAGACCAGCAGCGCGCGCAGCGCCGCGACGGCCGCAGCTGCGTCAGCGACTGCGGGCGCGGCCGTGATTAGCGCGCTTACCGAGCACAAGGCGGTGCTCGATCCCTGTCGCCAGCTCGAACGTGAGGGCCTCGAAGTCAGCTATCTGTCGCCGGGCCCCAGCGGACGCATCGAAGCGGCGCAACTGGCTGCGGCGCTGGGTCCGGGCACGCGGCTGGTGTCGCTGATGCATGCGAACAACGAGACCGGCGCGATCGCCGACGTGGCGGCCTTCGGTGCGCTATGCCGCGCAGCGGGCGTGGCACTGCACGTCGATGCCGCGCAGAGCGCTGGTAAATTGTCGATCGATGTGGAGGCGATGCAGATCGACCTGCTGTCCTTCACCGCACACAAGCTCTACGGACCCAAGGGGATCGGTGCGCTCTATGTGCGTCAGTCGCAGCGCGCGGTGCTGCAACCGCTGCTCTTTGGCGGTGGCCACGAGCGAGGCCTGCGCTCCGGCACGCTGGCGGTGCACCAGATCGCGGGCTTCGCGCTGGCCTGTGAGCTCGCGCAGGCTGATCGTGAAGGCGAGGCGGCACGCCTGGCCGTGTTGCGCGAGCGACTGTGGCGAGGTATCGCCGATCTGCCTGGTGTGCAGGCGAACAGTCCCGCCGAGAACGGTCTGCCCGGCATCCTGAATGTCTCTTTCGGTGGTATCGAGGGCGAGAGCCTGCTGTTCGGCCTGCCCGAGCTCGCGGTGTCGAGTGGTTCGGCCTGCAACTCGGACAGCGATGAACCCTCGTACGTGCTGCGTGCATTGGGGCGCGATCGCGAAGGGGCACAGAGTTCGGTGCGATTCAGCCTGGG
>JAYUZE010000168.1:0-6413 GCA_043752035.1 Gammaproteobacteria bacterium | reverse complement strand
CCTGATATCGCCGCACTGGGCGCGGCTGAGGCAGCGCCGGCGCGGGTCTACGCGTCGGGATTGATGGGCGGCCTTGAGCACGCGCCGCTACCCGCCGGGTGGCGCAGCCGCACGCTGCTGGCTTTCCCTTTCGACTTGCCCGACCGCAGTCGCGTACGTGTCAACTATCCGTTGCAGTGGTTTTCGATCCGGCACATTCCACTAGTCGCTGAGCAGGTGCAGATCGATACTTACCTCGCCTGTGGTCTACTCGCCGAAACCTTGAGCCACATGGCCGATACCTTGGCGCGCGATTACATTGTGGAACGCACGGAGAGCATGATTGAGCATCGGCTGATGACGGGCCCCTATCCGCGCCTGACTTTGGCAGAGGGACAGCGCTTTGCTTCCAAGGGCGGGTACCTGGTGAAGTTCGCGGGCGCCGCGGGCACGCTCGAAGCCGACGGTGACTGGACCGTTCCGGAATAGGGTGAGATTCCAGTACCATCGACGCGTGATTTCCCCAGTCAAAGTCGCGGGCCTGTGCGTCGTTGGCGCGCTGCTCGTGGGCGCCGCGGCCCACGCTGGTGCGCCTGGCGTCAGGTCGCGCGCCGGTGAGGCAATTTACCGCGACGGCGTGCTGCCCTCGGGATTGCCTCTGACGGGGCGCCGCGAGGCGGACATGCGCATCTCGGGCGCCGCGGCCGCGTGCAGCAATTGTCACCGGCGGAGCGGTCTCGGCACAGTCGAGGGCCACATCAGGATTCCGCCGATCAGCGGCGCCTACCTGTTCCATCCACGCATGCACAGTCACGACGAACTCGATGTTCCGTACGTCGAGGGAATGCGCATCGACCGGGATCCGTACAGCGAGGCGACGCTGGCACGCGCTATTCGCGAAGGGTTCGGCGCGGACGGAAAGCCGCTCAACTATCTAATGCCGCGCTATGCCTTGGACGATGCCGACGTGGCGTCGCTCATTGACTATCTGCAAGGGTTAAGCCCGCCCAAGGTGCCGGGAGTGACCGGCAGCGTGGTGCATATTGCCACCATTGTCACGCCGGATGCCGAGCCGGTAAAGCGCCGCGCCATGCTGGCCGTGCTGGAGCAATACTTTGCCGACCAGAACGGATTCGCACTCGGCGGGAATCCGGCGACGGGCCACACGAGTACGAAATCGATGGCCAAGCAGCGTTGGCAGCTGCATGTCTGGGAACTGAGCGGCGCGCCAGCAACCTGGCAGGAGCAACTGGAGCGCTTGCGCGAGCGCGAACCGGTGTACCTGATGCTAGCCGGCCTGGGCGGCAAAGACTGGGGTCCAGTGCATCGATTCTGCGAGCGTGCGGCACTGCCGTGCATCTTCCCGAATGTCGAGGTGCCGGTCGTGGCGGAGCACGATTTCTATTCGCTGTATTTTTCCAGAGGTGTGCTGCTCGAGGCCGATTTGTTGGCGCGGCGGCTGACCGGCGAGCGAACCCCTTTGGCAGTGCACGTGGTGCAGGTGTTTCGCGCTGGCGACGTCGGCGAGGCGGGAGCAATGGCTTTGCATGCCGTACTAGCGGCCGCAGGCATTGCGAGCGTGGAGCGACCGCTCAGCAAGACGGGCGACGAGCGGCAGTTGGCGACTATCCTCAAGGGCGTGAAGCCGGCCGACACCCTGGTGCTGTGGCTGCGCCCTGCCGATGTCGGCTCGCTCGACAAGGTTCCGGTGCGAGCCTTGCACGTGCTCATGTCGGGGCTTATGGCCGGGCTAGAGGCTGCACCGCTCCCGCCTGCGTGGCGTCCCGTGACGCTCCTCGTCTACCCTGTGGACCTGCCCGACCGGCGCGCGATTCGCCTGGACTACGCCCGCGGTTGGATGGCGCTGCACCACATGCCAGTGCTGGCCGAGCAGGTACAGGTCGATACGTATGTCGCCTGCCGCCTGGTGCTCGACGCGTTCAATCACATGTCCGGCTCCTTAGTTCCGGAGTATTTGGTGGAACGCCTCGAGGGCATGCTCGAACACGAGGTCATCAGCGGCTATTACCCATGGCTGGCGCTGGCGCCGAATGAACGATTCGCCTCGAAGGGTGGGTACATCGTGCATTTTTCCAAGCCGAGCGGACCTTTGGTGCTGGCAGATACGGATTGGCAGGTGCCCTAAGTCGACGCCAGTCGCTCGACTCTCGCCTCTTAATGCGCCAGGCACGAATTTGAGATAGCTTCTGAATAGACTAAGGCACTCGCGGGATTAGCCGCAGACGTCATGAGGAAGGGTTTGCATATGATGAAACACACACGCTCGGCGCTCCACGATCGAGCCAAGTGTTGGTTTGCGATCGGCTGTCTGCTGATCGCGTCGTGCACTTGTGGCCTACCAGCGATGGCGGCCACGGAAACGGCTCCGCCAGCCAATGCGGCGCAACCCGACCCTGCGGCCGTGGCGGCACGCGCCGCCTCGGCATTGCGGCACCGGGCGGCGCGCCAATCACCAACATCCCGGCTCGAGATGCGCATAAAAACTTTGGCCGCGCAGCTCGGCCTGGATCCCAAGCAGCAGGCTGGCGTGCGCCGGATCCTGGTGAGCCAGCGCGAACAGGTTCTGCGCGTGTGGAGGGATACTTCGGTGCCGCCGGACGATCGCGTTAGCGTCACGCGGGCCATCATAGAAAGTAGCGCGGGTCAGATCAGGGCGCTATTGACTGAAGAGCAGAAAGCCAAATACGGCAGGACCGGGGAACAGCGCGAGACGCAGCCCGAAGCCTCGAAGGCCGGCGTCGAGGTTGGGACGGGCGCCACATAGGTAGGGCGATTTGCTTGTTGCTTGCCCCACACCAGCTCGAGCCAAGCGGCCCGATCGGGATCGACGCCTCCGCGGATCAAGTGCAGATTCACTGGAATGACGCCAAGAGTTTTTCGACCTGCGTTTAGACCGACGCGCCCGCATCGGCATGGTCATGGCGGGCAATGTGTAGATAGAGCTACGCAATTACCTGACCCTGAAACCCGTGGGCGCGAACGGCACAGCGTCTTCGTGGTACGCGACCAATCCCGACGGTCAGCAGTTCCAGCCGTGCGGCTCCGTCTTTCAGGTTTTCTAACCGTGACTTATATGCGACATAACGCGTCGCGCTAGAATTGTGTTCTGTTTCACACTATTGTTCTCTTTGAGCCAAAAGGGCCGCTGATGACCGCCGACGAAAGCCCCTACAATCGGACTAAGCCAAACAGGAAGGCCGCGAAAACCGATCGCAGTCAGGCGCAGGTCACGACTCAGATGAATGTCGAATCCGTTACTTCCGGCGCAGTGACTCAGGCGTCGGTGCCTGCCCGGCTCGGCACCACATTGAGTCTCATGCTGGTCGATGATCATGCGATCCTGCGCGAGGGCCTGCGGGCGCTGCTCGAGCTGGAACCCGATTTCAATGTTGTGGGCGAGGCGGCCTCGTACGACGAGGCCGTGATTATGGCGGCCCGCTTGCAGCCAGGCGTCGTGCTGACCGACATTGGCATGCCCGGGCGCTCTGGCCTGGCATTGGTGCGCGAATTGCGCGCCGTGTGCCCAGCGGTGCGGGTGGTGCTCCTGACCGCGCACGCCTCCGAAGAATATATCCGCGCTGGTCTCGATTGCAGTGCCGACGGCTACGTACTCAAGGATTCGGGCCACGCCGAACTGATGACGGCGATACGCACGGTCGCGACCGGACAGCAGTTCCTGTGCAAGGCGGTCGCTGGGCGGGTGCTGGCCAGTTACCTCAATCGCGAAGAGCGCGAGGCGGCCAATCCGCTGAACACAATCACCGCGCGCGAAAAACAAGTGTTGACGCGCATTGCCTCGGGGCAGTCGAATAAGGCGGTCGCGCGCGAACTGAACCTGAGCGTCAAGACGGTCGAAAAGCATCGTGCGAACCTGATGCGCAAACTGCAACTGCATAATGCCGCCGGCATTGCCCGCTTCGCACTCAACCATCATCTGATATCGACCGACGGCTCCGATCTGAAGGACAATGTCCCTGGAGCGATGCCCGGTTGAAGACGCGGCAGGTGCTGGCGGTCCTGGCAGTGCTGGCCTTCGCACTGCGCGCGCTGGTGCCGGTCGGCTACATGTGGGCACCGAGTGACGGGCTTGTCACGGTCGTGGCCTGCTCCGACTATGCTGGCGACGTGGTGGCGCTTGCCACCCATCACCACCACCATCATCATGCGGGTGGCCAGGGCGGCAGTTCGGCGACGGCCGATAGCTGCCCCTTCGCGCTTGCCGGTGGCGCGGCGCTGGCCAGCGCTGCGCCGACGCTGGCGGTCCGCCATTTCCAGCTCGTGCAGGCGCGGCTGCCATCATTCGATAGAGGTGCTCCAGCCTCCATTCCCCTTCGATTCCTCGCTCCCCGCGGCCCTCCGGCCGCTGCCTGAAAACCGTTGTCTCATCGCGCTCAGCGCCGGGCTATTGCCCGGACGCAGGCGCCATTCGAAACGATTTCACGGGAGTTGATCATGAACACTTGTGACCTGCGCCGCCACGGCGCGCACTCCGCGCAGCCCCGTTGGCTGGCAAAATTCGCCGGCCTGGCGCTGATCGGCGCAGTATCGCTGACTCCGGGCACGGCGCTCGCCGGTGCCTGCGGCTGCGGCATCTTCGATGTAGGCACCAGTGCCATGTATGCCAGCCACGCCGGCGGCATGGTCTTCGTCGAATATGATTACCTCGACCAGAGCCACAACTACTCAGGTACGCACAGCGCCCCGGCGGCCGACAATCCCGACAAGGCGATTCAATCTACCTTCGTCACCGTGGGTGGGCAGTACCAATTCAACCGCTCCTGGGGTGTGTCGGTCGAGGTACCGTACTGGCAGCGCTATTTCCAGACTACGGATGCACCGACGGGCGACATCGTCGGGTTCCGGCACGGCGCAGTGGGCGATGTGCGCATCAAGGGCAGCTACACCGGTCTCTCCGCTGATATGTCCACGGGGCTCACCTTTGGCCTGAAACTCGCCAACGGTGCCACCAGCTACCCCGGTTTCGATGCCGACACGCAAATCGGCAGCGGTAGCACCGACCTGCTGCTCGGTGCCTATCACTTGGGGCGAATCACCAAGGACAACCAGTGGGCCTACTATCTGCAAGGCCAGTGGGATCAACCGATCGCGCACCAGAGCAACTATCTGCCGGGTGCAGAGCTGGTGCTGGTGGCCGGCGCCTACTATGAGGGCTGGAAGCTCTCGGATAAAGCGAAGCTGAGTCCGGTCGCGCAATTGCGCTATGTCTATCGCCGAGCCGATGGCGGGGCCAGCAGCCTGCCGGCGGACACTGGCTATGCGCGCGTGCTGGTGTCACCGGGTGTGGAGCTGGAGCTGGGAAAGCTGCGCCTATATGCTGACGTCGCCGTGCCGCTGTCTACCAATGCACGCGGCAATCAGCTGTTCGCCAACGAGATGTGGAAATTCAATGCCAGCTATCATTTCTAACGCGTCGCGGCAGCTCGCACTGTTGCTCGCCGGCCTGCTCGCGCTGACTTCAGAGCAGCAGCCGGCGCTGGCTGCCGAGGCGCCGGCCGTGGGCCACAATGCGCCGGCGCTGGTGGCCCGCCAGTTCGATGGGCAGGTCGTGGACCTGGCGGTGCAGCGCGGCCACGTCGTGCTGCTGAATTTCTGGGCCAGCTGGTGCGGGCCCTGCCGCGAGGAGATGCCGCTGCTCGATGCGCTGGCGCACGAGTTTCACGATCGCGGGCTCATCGTCATTGGGCTCAGCGCCGATGACCGGCATGACCGTGCCGAGGCACTGAAAGCTGCGCAGGCTCTGAGCTACCCACTGGGCATGTTGAGCGACGCGACGCGCAACGAGTTTGGATCGCCGCGCAGCCTGCCACTCAGCTTCGTGATCGATCGCGAGGGGGTGATCCGCACTGTGCTGAGTGCCAATCGCGGCCCGGTCAGTGCCGAGGCGCTGCGCGCAGCAGTGACTGCGCTGTTGCCATGACGGCGCGGAGCGTGGCCTTGCTGTGCCTGATCGCGCTGGTTGGCATTGTGCCAGGTGCGGTGTCGGGCATGGGCGGTGGCAGGCGCGCGCCGCCGCCGCAGGCCAATGTGGCCTCGCCGCAGGCGGCATCCGCCGCTGCGGCAGCGCCCGCTTGCGCGGCGCTCGCACAGCAGGATTTCGGCGCACTGCGCGATGCCCCCACGCGCATTGCCGGCGCGCGTTACATCATGGCCTCACCTCAGGCTCCCGACTACTGCGAGGTGCGGGCCACGATATTCCCCAAAGTAGGCATCGCGATTCAGCTTCCGGCGCACGACTGGAACGGCAAGCTGCTGGAGCTCGGCTGCGGCAGCTATTGCGGCACCATTGAGTTGGCCGACTGCGCTGAGCCCTTGCGCCGCGGCTACGCCTGCGTCGCTTCCGATATGGGTCATCAGGCCCCGAGCGGCGATTCCCACTGGGCGGATAAGGATTT
>JAYUZE010000167.1:0-3954 GCA_043752035.1 Gammaproteobacteria bacterium | reverse complement strand
ATCGACAAGATGCCGGCCAATTTTCTGTACGCCGGCATGATCCACGGTGTGTTCCCGCGAGCCCGCATCATTCACATGCAGCGCCATCCGCTCGACACCTGCCTGTCGATCTACTTCCAGAATTTCTTCGGCATGGGGCCCTACGCCAACGATCTGGACAATCTCGCCCACTACTACGGCCAGTACTTGCGCATCATGAATCACTGGCGCGCCCTCCTGCCGGCGACGGCGCTGCTGGAGGTGCCCTACGAGGCTCTGATCGCCGATCAGGAAGGCTGGACGCGCAAGATGCTCGATTTCATTGGCCTGCCGTGGGATCCTAAGTGCCTCGATTTTCACCAGACCGAGCGCGCGGTGATCACCGCCAGCAAATGGCAGGTGCGGCAGAAGATCAGCAAGACATCCGCCGGCCGCTGGAAGAACTACGAACAATTCGTTGGCCCATTGCGGCCATTGCTGGAATTGCCCAGGCCCGGCTAGCGATCGGCGCAGCTGGCACGACCCGTTGCAATCCCGCAACGTACGCAAACGCACAGATGCGTACCTACCGTCACCGTATACGTATATCCCGGGATGGCCGCACCCCGTGCTGGCCTATAACCTGCGCGCCAAGAAAAAACGTCTGGCGCCGAAACAACCGGCAGGGAGCAACAATTATTTACAGGAAAGTCCTCAGCGGCTTCAGGGTGCTGACCGCTCTGCTGGTTGCGCTGCTAATGGCGCCGGCGGTCCAGGCGGCACCCAGTTGCGCCCGCCAAACGGGCATGGCCTGCGAAGCCTGCCACACGGTTTTCCTGAATTGACCCACTTCGGGCGCATGTTCAAAGCTAATGCCTATACCATCGACAACCTGAAAGCGGTGCGCGGCGTATCGGCCACCAAGCAGGAGATGCTGGACTTGAGCGGATTCCCGCCGATCTCGCTGATGGTGCAGGTCTCGCAAACCAGCATCTCGAAAGCGATACCGGATGGCGTAAATTTCTCGCAGAGCAGCTCGGTGGCCTTCCCGCAGCAGATCAGCCTGTTCTACGCGGGCAAGATCGCGCCTCGCCTGGGCGCCTTCATCCAGCTCACCTACGGCAATGACGCCGGTACGATTGGCATCGACAACGTGGATCTCCGCTGGGCCGACAACAAGCTGCTGCCGGGCGACAAGAGCCTGATCTACGGCATCACGGCAAACCACAACCCGACCGTGCAGGACCTGTGGAACAGCACGCCGGCCTTTGGGTATCCCTATGCTTCGAGCAACGCCAATGTTTCGCCACTCGCCGGCACCCAGATTGACGGCGCTCTCGGCCAGGACATCGCGGGCGTTAGCCTGTACGCGATGTGGAACGAGTCGTTGTACGGCGAAATCGGCACCTACCGCTCGGCCAAGCAGGGGGCGACCAATGGCGTGACCATAGCCGCGGACCCGCTCGATGGCACGAACTCAAACGTCATATCGGGCGACGCGCCCTATTACCGGCTCGCCTACGAGCACCTGTGGGGCCGCAACTCCCTGTCGGTGGGGCTGTACGGCGCCACGTTCAAGCTGCTCCCGGGCGCCGATATCTCCACGGCGACCGTGAGTGGACCTGCCAATGAGTTCAAGGATACGGCCGAGGACTTCCAGTACCAGTTCATAGGCGATCAGCATCTCTTTACGCTCGCCGGCACGCACATCAAGGAGAAGATGACGCTGAACGCGAGTTTCGGTGCCGGTGCTGTCGATAACCTTCACAACGACCTGACCACGACGCGCGTTTCCGGCAGCTACTACTACCAGCGCAAGTACGGCGCGACGCTCGGAATGTTCTCGACTACCGGAAGCATCGATGCCCAGCTGTACGCTGCAGTTGATGGCGCTGGCGCGGCAATCCCCGTAGTCGGCAGTGCGAACTCGTCGCCCGACACCAAAGGTTGGGTCGCCGAGCTGAACTATATGCCGTGGCTCAACACGCGCATCTCGCTGCAGGACACGCAGTACACGAAGTTCAACGGCGGCAGTACCGGTTACGACGGCGCCGGCCGCAATGCCGGCGACAACAATTCGATGTACCTGCTGGTTTGGTTAAACTACTGAGGCGCATGCACATGAAAATACTCATTACCGCCGCCAGCGCCCTGACCGCCCTGCTCATCGTGCAGGCGAGCCCCGCTGCAGACGAGGTTTCCGCACAAGCCCGCCTGGCCGCGCAGCACGTGGCCGTCATGACCTGCAACACCTGCCACGGGCCACAGGGTCGGAGTTTCGTGCCGAAATTCCCGACACTGGCGGGGCAGCACCCGAAGTACCTCGCGGCCCAGCTGCAGGCCTTCAAGGCGCAGACCCGGGGTGACCCGGATGCGCTCGGCTACATGTGGGGCATGTCAGCGCCGCTCAGCGATGACATGATCGCCGGGCTTGCCGCCTACTACGGCGCCCAGACCGCGGGCCCGGGGCGCGGTGGCGACTCCGGTGCGATTGCCCGCGGCGCGGACATCTACGCCAACGGCGTGGCTGCGGAGGGCATACCCCCCTGCGTGGCCTGTTATGGCCCTGGTGCGGTCGGCACGGAAGAGTACCCGCGGCTCGCCGGGCAGCACGCCCCGTACCTGCTCAAGCAGCTGCGCTCGTTCCAGAACAACATGCGCAACGTGGCCGTCATGCACGGTGTCGCGCAGGATCTCAAGGCCAACGAAATGCAGGCGGTCGCGGCATACCTGCAGTCGCTCGGCGGCGCCTGAAATCGGGCGGCGGCCTAGGCGGGCCGGCGCGGAAAGCGCGCCATCGCCTCGAGGTCGTTGAGTTCCTGGTCGTTGCGCACGTAGAGGCGGCTGGCGTCCCGGAGCGGCTGGAAATCCCAGGGGCTGTAACGGCCGGTGCGGAGTGCGGCGTATACGAGATGACGCCGCTGCTGGCTGGCCAGCACCGCCTCGTGCAGCGCCGGGAGCGACCAGCGCTGCGCGATCTTGGCACGAAACCCCGCGACCAGAGACGCACGATCGGTGCGACCAGCGAGGTTGGCCCGTTCGTTGGGATCGCTGGCCAGATCGTAGAGCTGGTCGGGATCGACCGGCGAATGCACGAATTTGTGCCGCCCGCGCCGGATCATCACAATCGGCGCAATGGCGCCTTCTGCAAGGTATTCGCCGATCACCTCGCCGGCTGCGGCGTCGCTCCTCGCCACTTCTCCCCTTAGAACCGGAACGAGGCTCTGTCCATCGATCGGTGCGGCATAGTCGAACGACTGCCCTTCGCTCCCGAGTTCGACCAGCGTGGGCAGGATGTCGAGGAGCGAGGCCACGCCGGTCACGCGTCCTCGTGTGAACCGCTCCGGAGCCGAAACGATGAGCGGTATGCGGCAGGCGGGTTCAAAGAAGTTCATCTTGTACCATAAGCCCCGCTCGCCCAGCATGTCGCCGTGATCGGCCAGTACGATGACGATGGTGTTGGCATCCAGTTGCGACTCGCGCAGCGTATTCATCAGCACGCCCACCTGGTCATCGACGAAGGAAACGGCGCCCAGGTAGGCACGGCGCGCGGCACGAACCTGCCGCTCGTCCGGCGTCTGCAGCCCCAGGCCGATGACGTGGCGCAGGCGGCGTGAGTGCGGATCGTCATTCACCATGGTTGCCGAAGTGCTCGGCATGTCGATGTCAGCATCGCTGTAGCGATCCCAGTAGGCCTGTGGCACGACGTAGGGGTCGTGCGGGTGCGTCATCGACGCTACCAGGAAAAAGGGACGCCGATCGCGCCCGCGCGCGATGTCGAAGAGTTTCTGGCGGGCGGCATGCACCACCTCGTCGTCGAAATCGATCTGGTTGGTGCGCGTACAGGAGCCGGCCTGCATGACCGAATCCATCGTGTGGTACCAGCCCGGGCGCTCGTCAAAGCGCGTCCAGTCCGGCGTCCAGCCAAAATCCGCCGGATAGATATCGGTGGTCAGCCGTTCTTCAAAACCATGCAGCTGGTCCGGACCGCAAAAA
>JAYUZE010000166.1:0-11045 GCA_043752035.1 Gammaproteobacteria bacterium | reverse complement strand
CTGCCCTCGCAGATCCGCTCGCGCCAGATCATCGAGGCGATCGATCCTGGCAAGGATGTCGATGGCTTTCATCCCTACAATCTGGGTCGGCTCGCACAGCGCGAGCCGACACTACGCCCCTGCACGCCCTATGGTGTGATGCGCATGTTCGAGAGCATCGGCACCAAGGTGGCTGGGCTCGAAGCCGTGGTCGTCGGTGCTTCAAATATCGTCGGTCGCCCGATGGCGCTCGAGCTGCTGCTGGCCGGCGCCACCACGACCGTGTGCCACAGCCGCACGCGCAATCTCGGCGTCGTGGTCGCGCGCGCTGATCTGGTAGTCGCTGCAGTCGGGCAGCCGGACATGGTGCGCGGCGAGTGGATCAAGCCCGGTGCGATCGTGATCGACGTGGGTATGAACCGGCTCGCCAATGGCAAGCTGGTTGGCGATGTGGAATATGCGCCGGCGGCAGAGCGCGCCGCGTGGATCACGCCGGTTCCCGGTGGTGTCGGCCCGATGACGGTGGCGATGCTGATGAACAATACGCTCGAGGCCTACGGCCGGCGCTAGCGACGCTGGGCGCGTACCGCCTCAGCCTCGAAGCGCAGCGCGTCGATGACCGTGTCGAATCCGCGTACCGGTGCGCGGCGATTGCGCGCACGCATGCGCCCGGAGGCGGCTCGCCCCCATGCGGATTTCAGCCGCTGCCAGCGCACCGGCAGCTTGGCGAGCCAGCGCAGCCGCCGCAGCGCGTAGCCCGGTGACCAGGAGCGGCTGAGATGATGCTCGAGGCGATAAGCCTCCAGCGCCTGCTGCGCAGCTGCGAGATCGTAGCCCTTGGCGGCGAGTCGCCCGAGTTCGGCCGCGCTGCGCCGGTAAAAAGCATCGCAGTCGATCGGCGCGAAGCGCCCGCTTTTCTGCTGGCTGCGCGCGAGCTCGTATTCGAGCAGCAGGAAATTGTTGTTGATCGTCACCGGCGCCGGAATCGGCGCATAGCGGAACCAATCGAGCGGCTTGTCGGCGAGCGCCAGGAAGCTGAGGCTATCGGCGTTCATGCGATTGGTGGTGAAAGCCAGGCCGTTACTCTGCGATTCGCCGCCGGCGACCATCAGCCGGCTGTCGAACAGCAGGAAACTATCCAGCCAGTCGAGAATACGAAAACAGAAGGAATAGTCCGGCGCCATGCCGGTGAAAATCGAACCATAATTCGCCACCAGCTCGTGCAGGCGCGTGGTGCGGCAGAAAGAATTGAGCATGCGTGGCAGACGGCTGGAGAATTCCACGCGCGCACATTCGGCCAGCGCGGCCGCCGACTGCACCGGCGTGGCGTAGTTGCTGGCCGCACGGTGGCGCAGCCGGAATGGTGCGGCTTCACCCCTGATACCTACGGCGAGCATCGAGATCAGATCGGCCGGCCGGATCTGCAGCTGCTGCCTGATCAAGCCGAGCGCGTAGAGTTTGTAGGCCATGCGATCGGTGAGCACGCCGGTGAACTCACCCGTGGTCTGGCGCACCGCCCATTCCCAGTGCTCGACCATCGAGAGCGTGCGCGGCGGTCGCAGATAGCGCACACGCGGGTCCGCGAGCATGGGCGCCAGCACTGCGCGAGTCTCGGCGGTGCGCTCCGGGTCGGAGTTGTCGGAGATGATCAGCTCGAAGTCGCTGCAGTCCTGCTCCAGCACACTCTGTACCGCCGTCGGCACCAGGTTGGGCCGATTGCGGGTCGGAATCACAATGCTGAAATAAGGCATGTTCGCGGCGCCCCAGCGCGCTGACTATTTTAAGCGCAGCAGGTAGCCGTCCGGCGCCACGGTGATGAGCAGTTGCTGGTGCACGCGCTGGTCGATCTGGAATTCCGGATGGGTTTCCAGATATTTCCACACTGCTGTCTTCGGATTGTTGCCGGGTCCCCAGGGTCGATCGCCCCACTTCTGATCGGGCAGATCCTCGACCACGGTATCGAACACCACGCAGTAGTTGCCGACGCTGGTCAACGGCGCATAGGCCTCGAGCTCGGCCAGCACGTGTTCGTGCGTGTGATTGGAATCGAGGCATACCAGGATGTTGCGGCATTCCCTGGCGAACTGACGCACCGCCGCGATGGTATCGGCCGCAACGCTGGAGCCCTGCATCATGTGAATGCGCCGGGCCAGCGGATGCGCCTCGATCGCTGCACGATTGTGCGCACGGATGTCGATATCGATGCCCAGCACCCTGGCGGCGCCCGGGCCGCCGCACAAGGCATTCAGTTCGAGCATCGAGGCCGAGAAGATCAGCGAGCCGCCATGGGCGATGCCGGTCTCGATGATCAGGTCTGGCTGCGTGCGCCAGATGATCTCCTGCATCGCCACGATATCCTGCGGATACTGGATGATCGGGCGGCCCAGCCAGGAAAAATTGTAGGAATATTTCGGCTCCGTGGAAGCCCGCATGAAATTGCCGGCAGCCTCGCACAGGTCGCGATTCCTGGCATTGGCCTCGACGCGCAGTCGTACTTCATCCTCAAAGCTCATGGCTGTCGCCCCTCATCCGGCAGGCAGCTGATTGTACGCGAAGACACCCAGCACTTCGTCCAGATGACTGCGCTCACCCCAGAAGGCCATGGCCTCATAGTCCGGATACGGATAGTGACCCAGGTTGAGTGTGATCTTTGTTTGCCGGGCCTCGAGCCAGGATTCCACCAGCTCCCGCACCCGCAGCGCTTTGCCCGAACAGACGTTAACTACGCCGGCGTCGCAGCGCTGCAGTGCCAGCGCCACCAGCAGCCGCGCGACTTCCTGCACCGGCAGGTAGTCGCGCAACTGTTCGCCCCCGGACATATCGAAGCGCTCGGCGCCGCTGGCCACCGCGGCAGCCAGCTGCGGCAGCAGCGAGCCGGCGGCCTGACCGGGCCCGTAGGTGTAGAAGAGGCGCGCCCAGTTCAGCGCGAAAGGCTGTCCGGCACGCAGGCGTTCGAGCTCCTGGCGCAGTCCATCCTTGGCAATGGCGTAGTGGGTGGTGGGCATGGCCGGCAGCGACTCGCGCAGCGCGCCCGACTGCCTGCCGTATTCGAGGCAGGTGCCGGTGACGACCAGCGCTGGCAAGCCCTCGGCGATCAGGCCGCGCAGGAAAGCGAGCTGTCGTGGCAGCTCGATCTCACTGTGGCGTGCGGCGCTGTAGTTGGGCAGACCTTCCCACGCCAGATGAATCAGCACTTCGGGACGCCCCAGCAGTTCGAAGCAATGATGCGGTGGCGCAGCGAGGTCGAGCGCAATTGTGGTCACACCCTGAGCGGCTGGGATGCGATCGACAGCGCGTGCAATCGCGACCACCGGCTGCCGGCGCCGCGCCAGCTCGGCCAGCACATGCCGGCCGATGAAGCCGCTGGCACCACTAAGCGCCACTTTCATCTCAGCACCGTGCGGGCCGGCTGGCCGCAGCGCGGCCCATCAGAATACCTCGAGGCTGGGAACCGCAGTGACCAGTCGCGCGCCCCAGCTGCGCACGTAGTCGAGCTGCACACTCAACTCCGCACGCAGGTTCCACGGCAGTATCAGCACGTAGTCGGGCCGCGCCACACGCAGCTGCGATTCGGCCATCACCGGGATGCGGCTGCCGGGCAGAAAGCGC
This sequence comes from Gammaproteobacteria bacterium, assembly GCA_043752035.1. GTDB lineage: Bacteria > Pseudomonadota > Gammaproteobacteria > Steroidobacterales > Steroidobacteraceae > FEN-1191. The sequence continues at coordinate 7,457 of JAYUZE010000166.1, read as the reverse complement.
TGCTGTTTTGCTGGGTTGCGATCGGCCACAAATTCGATCGCATCGGCGCGCACGCCGGCGTAGTTGAGCAACGTGTTGCCCTTGGCCGCGGCGCCATAGGCCGCGATCCGTTTGCCCCCGGCGCGCGCCGCAATCAGGAAACCCAGGAAGTCATCGCGCACCCGCGCCACGCGCCCCTGGAAACCCCGATAAAACTCCACGCCGGCCATGCCCGCAGCACGCTCGCGTCCGAACATCGCCGGCACTGCCGCGCTCGGCGGCCGCCGGACGCCATCGGCGCGCTGCGCGTACACGCGCAGGCTCCCGCCGTGAGTGCTGAGCTCCTGCACGTCAAACACCTCGAGCCCGCAGCGCGTAAAGATCCGTTCGACCGCGAGCAGCGACAGATAGGAATAGTGCTCATGGTAGATCGTATCGAACTGCACCTGCCCGACCAGGCGCAGCAGATGCGGAAATTCGAAGGTCGCCACGCCCTCGGGCTTCAGTGCGAGCGCGAAGCCGCCGACAAAATCGTTGATGTCCGGAACGTGCGCTAGCACGTTGTTGGCAATCATCAGGTCGGCCGTCTGCTGCCCGGCCACCAACTGCCGGGCCAGCGCTACCCCGAAAAACTCCTCACGCACCTGAATGCCGCGTAGGCGCGCCGCCGCTGCAGTGCTCGCGGTCGGCTCGATGCCGAGACACGGGATGCCGCGCGCCTGTACGTACTGCAGCAGGTAACCATCATTGGCGGCGATCTCGATCACCCGGGAATTGCTGGCAAGCCCGAAGCGCTCAACCACCGCGGCGACATAGTCGCGGGCGTGCGCCAGCCAGGATTCGGAATACGAACTGAAATAGGCGTAGTCGGCGGCAAACAGCTCGTCGTGGCGCGCGTAGTCTTCGGTCTGCACCAGCCAGCAGGTGGTGCAGGCCCACACCCGCAGTGGAAAATATTTTTCAGGCGCCTGCAGATCGGCGCTCGTCAGGTAGGCGTTGGAAGGCGGCGCCGTACCCAGGTCGACAAACTGCTCAGTCAGCGCGGTATGACAATGGCGGCACTGCATGTCAGACCCGGACACCTGCGTAGTCGGGCCCGAGCAGCGCATGAGCCGCATCGCGTGCCGAGAGCTCGGTGATGGGCTCTGGCCAGGCGATGGCCAGGCGCGGATCGCGCACGTTCAGCGCGCCCTCGGCCTGCTGGACAAAGGGGCTCGAGTGCAGGTACAGCAGTTCGCAATCGTCGCTCAACGCCTGGAAGCCGTGCGCGAAACCGCGCGGGATCAGCAGCGCGTGGCCATTGCTGGCCGACAGCACAACACCGTGCCAGCGCAGCAGTGTCGGCGAACCCTGGCGCAGGTCTACGGCCACATCGAACACTTCACCGCGCAGGCAGTGCACGAGTTTATCTTCGGCGCAGGGCGCGTGCTGGAAATGCAGGCCGCGTACCGCACCGCGCCGGCGCGTGTAGCTGTGGTTGATCTGCGCGATTTGTCCTTGCCAGCCGGCAGCGGAGAATTCTTCGGCACAGTACAGCCGCTCGAGAAACCCGCGCGCGTCCTGCAACCGTGTGCCCTGCAGCGAGCACAGGCCCGCCAGCGGCGTTGCTGCAAATTGGAAGCGCGCCATCAGCGTTCATTCCCCGGCGGCCGCGCGCTCGTACTCGGCAATCTGCGCAGTGCTGTACTCGTGCATATCCGCGCCGCGCCGCCAGGCGGCGTGCCAGGCAGCGGTCTGCGTCAGTGCCTGCGTGAGGCTCCAGCGCGGCAGCCACGCGAGCCCGGAGCGCGCCTTGGCGCTGTCGAGCCGCAGCATGTGCGCCTCATGAGGCTGTGCCAGCCCGCTGCGCTCCCAGGTAGTGCCCGGAACTAGCTGCATGAGGCGATCGAGCAGCTCGCGCACGCTGCAGGAATCCTCTTCGCGCGGACCGAAATTCCAGGCACCGGCAAAACCTTCACCGTGCGCAAAAAGCTGCTGCGCCAGTAGCAGATAGCCGTACAGGGGTTCGAGCACGTGCTGCCAGGGTCGTGTCGCCTCTGCGTGTCGCACCACTAGCTTTGTTCCGGCTTGCGAGGCGCGCAAGAAATCCGGCACCAGCCGGTCGCCCGCCCAATCGCCGCCGCCGATCACGTTACCGGCGCGCGCGGTAGCCAGGCCGACGCCGCGCTCGCGAAAGAATGATTCGCGATAGGCAACGCTTGCCAGTTCCGCGCAGGCCTTGCTGCTCGAATACGGATCAACCCCGCCGAGCGCCTCGTTTTCGCGGTAGCCCCAGATCCATTCGCGATTTTCGTAGCACTTGTCGGTCGTCACGTTGACGATGGCGCGCACCGAAGGGCACTGACGTGCAGCCTCGAGCAGGTGTACGGTGCCGAGCAGGTTAGTGGCGTAAGTGGCTACCGGATCGGCGTAGGACTGGCGCACCAGCGGCTGCGCCGCCAGGTGCAACACGATCTCCGGTTCGGCGGCACACAGCGCCACGCGCAGCGCAGCAGCGTCGCGCACATCGGCACGGCTCTCGCTGGCCAGGCAGCCGGAGATCCGCGCCACAGCGTACAAGTTGGGTTCGGTCGCCGGATCCAGCGCGTAGCCGTACACGCGCGCGCCCAGGCGCTGCAACCACAAGCTGAGCCAGCCGCCCTTGAACCCCGTGTGCCCGGTGAGGAATACCCGCCGGCCACGCCAGAACGCCACGCTCAGGCCCAGATCTTCCATGGTGCCTTGCCGCTTGCCCAGAGTTGTTCGAGTTGATTGCGCTCGCGCAAAGTGTCCATCGGTTGCCAGAAACCTGAATGCTGAAACGCCATCAGTTCACCCGCCTGGGCGAGCCCGGCCAGTGGCTCGGCTTCCCAGCTGCACTGATCGCCCGTCAGATAATCGAGGCAGCGGGGTGCCAGCACGAAGAAACCGCCATTAATCCAGCCACTGCCCTCCTGGAGCTTTTCGCGGAAACGTCGCACGGTGTTGCCCTCGAGATCGAGCACGCCATAGCGTCCGGGCGGCTGCACAGCGGTGATGGTGGCAGCCTTGCCGTGCGCCTGATGGAAAGCCAGCAGGCGCGTGATGTCGATGTCGGCGACGCCATCGCCATAAGTGAAGCAGAACGCGGGCTCGTCACGCAGGTGATGAGCCACGCGACCGAGGCGACCGCCGGTCAGGGTGCCCTCGCCGGTATCTACCAGCGTCACACGCCAGGGTTCGGCCTTGCGCTCGTGCACGAACATTTCATTGCGCTGCACGTCGAAGGTGACATCCGAGGTGTGCAGGAAGTAGTTCGCGAAGTATTCCTTGATCAGGTAGCCGCGATAACCACAGCAGATCACGAAATCGTTGATCCCATGAGCCGAGTAGATCTTCATGATGTGCCAGAGGATCGGCTTGCCGCCGATCTCGATCATGGGCTTGGGCCGCAGGTGAGTCTCTTCCGAGATCCTGGTGCCCATGCCGCCTGCGAGTATGACTGCCTTCATCGTCGCTGTTCCTTCCGATCGGCTAGCGCTTGACCGCTACCAGCCAGAATTCCTTTTTCAGGCCCAAGCCGTAAATCACGCGCTGGATTGTCCAGCGCAGCGGCGCGAGCAGCATCTGTCCCAGCCGCAGCTGCGCACTCACGCAGCGGTGCACGCGCTGCGGCTGCACGCTGACCACTGTGAAGCCTTCTTCCTGCAGCAGGCGGGTCAGCGTCTCGGGCGTGTAGTAGATGAAATGACCACCTACCGGACCGTGGCCGCCGGGCAGGAAGAACCGGCAGGTCTGCGGCTGCCGCACGGCCTTGCGGTAGCGGCCGTGCGGCACGGCGATGAACAGGCCACCGCCATCCTTGAGTACGCGCCGCACTTCGCGCAGCGCGGCGCGCGGCTGTGGCGTGTGCTCGAGTACATGCTTCATCGTGACGATCTGGAACTGTCCCGAATCATAGGGCATCGCAGTCATCGTGCCCACGCGCACGTCGTAGCCCTGTTCGCGGCAGACACTGGCTGCCGCCTCGCTGATCTCGAGTCCGCTCGCGCTCAGGCCGAGCTCCACTGCGGCCCGCAGCGTGTAGCCCAGCGAACAACCGATATCGAGAAACGGGCCGGGCGTTACGAAATTCAGCACATCGAGAATCTGATGGCGCGATTTGCTGATGCGCCGGCGCAACCGCTGCTCGTAGCGCTGGTTCACCGAATCGCCGATCGGCGGCGCGGTGCCGGTGTCGAGTGCCGAGCACATGTAGATCAGGCCGCACCCGCACTTGACCCACAGCAATTCCGGGAACACTGCGTAGGGCATCGCCGCCGTCGCTGCACATAGCGGACAGGCGCCTATCACCACACGATGTTGCGGGTTGATGGGCTGCACGGCTATGCGCCTCGACGCCACAGGGTGCGTCCGCCGGGCTGGTCATCAAGGCTGATGCCGGCGGCCGCCAGCTCATCGCGGATGGCATCGGCGGCTTTAAAATCACGCGCCTGGCGCGCCGCCAGCCGCGCCGCGATGCGCTGTTCGATCTCGGCCTCAGCGAGCTCTCCGGACACGGCATTGAATCCCGGGGCTGCCAGCCTGAACCACTGCTCAGGATCCAGTTGCAGTACGCCCAGCAGCGCTGCGAGATTGCGCAGCCCGCGCGCCAGCATGATGGCATCCTCATTGCGGCCGGCGGCCCGCGCCGAGTTGAGATCGCGCGCCAGTTCCTGTAATACCGCAATGGCCTCGGGCGTATTGAAGTCGTCATCGAGCGCCCGCTCGAAGTCTTGCTGCGCGGTGCGCACCAGCTCCGCAGCCCCAGCCGCCTTGTCGGCGCTGGCGCCGCTGGCCCCGGAGTCAGCTACCCCGCGCAGCGCCGTGTACAGTCGAGCCAGTGCGCCATCGGCCTGCTCGAACTGTACGGCGCTGTAGTTGATTGGCCCGCGGTAATGGCTGCTCAGCAGGAACATGCGCATCACCTCCGGATGACGCAATCGTGGCAACACCTCGCGCAGTGTAAAGAAATTGCCCAGCGACTTCGACATCTTGACGTTGTCGACGTTGACGAAGCCGTTGTGCATCCAGACGTTCACAAACGCCGCGCCGGTCGCGCCGCAGGACTGGGCAATCTCGTTTTCGTGGTGGGGAAATTTCAGATCGCTCCCACCGCCGTGGATGTCGAAGTGATCTCCCAGCAGCGCGGCGGACATCGCCGAGCACTCGATGTGCCAGCCAGGACGGCCTGCGCCCCAGGGCGAATCCCAGGCCGGCTCGCCCGGCTTGGCGCGTTTCCACAGCACGAAATCCAGCGGATCGCGCTTCGCGGCATCGACATCGACGCGCGCGCCGGCGCGCAGGTCTTCCAGCCGCTTGCCCGAGAGCTTCCCGTAGCCCGGGAAACGTGCCACCGCGTACATCACATCGCCATTGCTCGCGACGTAGGCCAGCTCGAGCGCCAACAGCCGCTCGATCAGCGCGATGATGCCCGGCACATGTTCGGTGGCGCGCGGTTCGAAATCTGGCACCTCGCAGTGGAGCGTGGCGCAGTCTTCGTTCATCGCCTCGATGAAACGTGCGGTGAGCGCGCTGATCGGCTCGCCGCCTTCGGCGGCACGCTTGATGATCTTGTCGTCGATGTCGGTGATGTTGCGCACATAGCGCACCTGGTAGCCGCGATGCCGCAGGTAGCGGCGCACAGTGTCGAACACCACCAGAAAGCGCGCATGACCGACATGGCAGTAGTCGTAAACGGTGACGCCGCAGACATACATGCTGACCTGGCCAGCGACGATTGGTTTAAAGGGCTCCTTGCGCCCGCTGAGCGAGTTATGAATCTGCAGCATGGTTCAGCCCCGCCCGGCAGCGAGCAGGCGCTCCCGGATCAGGGGTACCGGCATCGCGCGCAGCAGTGGCGCCAGCTCAGGTCCATGCAGGCGGCCGGTGAGCGCGGCGCGTAGCGGCGCAAAAAATTCCGCGCCTTTGCGGCCGGTGGCCACGCGCAGCGCAGCCAGTTCCACTGCGGGCGCGCTCGCTGCTGCAGCACCCTCGCCTGCGCCCGTACCCCTATCGGGTAGGGCACCCGCCGCAGCCGCAAAGAATTCCGTGCCCGCCGCGGCCACCGCCGCGCGCGCCGCATCCTCAAAGTGCAGCTCGCCACCGAACACCACCGGCAGCCAGCCCGTGACATCGCTGGCCACCACAAGGTTGGGCAGCACTGCAATGACAAAGGCCTGGCGGCGCGCCGGATCGGCGTCACGCGGCAATCGCTCGGCCAGCCACGTCAGCGCGGCATCGGGGCTCAGCGCATGCACCCACTGTCCCTGCCAATGACGCAGCTGTGCCATGTCAAAGTGAGCGCTGGCGCGCTGCAGGTGCGCCGGATTGAACTGCGCGGCCATGCCCGCGAGATCCAGCAGCGTTTGGCCGGCGCCCGAGTGACCCAGGCGAAACAGATGATTGAGGATCGCGGGCGCGGCGAAACCCGCCTCGCGCAGCTCGCGGAGCGAGCGCGCACCATTGCGCTTGGACAGCGGCGCGCCATCTTCGCCGGTGAGCAGCGGCAGGTGGCCGTAGCCCGGCACACGCATGCCCAAGGCTTCGAGCACCAGGATCTGCCGCGGCGTATTAGCCAGGTGATCATCGCCGCGCAATACCTGCGTCACCTGCATCAGCGAATCGTCGATGGCGTTGGCGTAGAAGAATGCCGGCGTACCATCTTCGCGGCGGATCACGAAGTCGCCGATATGTGCGCACTCGAAGCTCTGCGGGCCATGCACCAGGTCGTCGAACTGCAGTGTACGCGCGGCCGGCACGCGAAAGCGCAAGGTGGAACGCGCGCCTGCGGCGCGCCGCGCGGCGCGCCCCGACGCGTCCAGCCGCGCGCAGGTGCCCGCATAGCGTGGCGGCCGACCAGCGCCCAGCTGCGCGCGGCGCGAGAGCTCCAGCTCCTGCACACTGCAGAAACACGGGTAAGCCCGATCCAGCTGCTCGAGCTGCGCCAACAGCGGTTGGTAGATGCCGGCACGTTCCGACTGACGGTAAGGCCCTGAGTTACCCGGGCGCCCCGGCCCCTCGTCCCAGTCGAGCCCCAGCCAGCGCAGCTCGCGTTCCAGAGCCTGCACATGCGGCTCGCTGCTGCGCTCCGCATCGGTATCCTCGACCCGCAGCAGGAAGCGGCCCGCGCTGCGCCGCGCCAGCAGCAGACTGAACAGCGCCGTGCGCACATTGCCCAGGTGCAGCTCGCCACTGGGGCTGGGGGCAAAACGTGTTACGACCGCGGTGGGCATCCGTACAATGTTACACGGGCGGCGCGCTTGCATGGGGCGCGCATCAGAACCGCTACGTTGCCGAACGGAGGCTTGGATCGTGAAGGGCTCGGGACGGCAACGCCGTGAATTCATCCATGGAGGCCCCGCCCGCCGAGGACAAGGTGCTCTTTGAGGCAGCACGCAGGCGCGACCAGCCCAAGGTGGAGACTGCGTATGGGCGAATCTGCGATGGGATTTTCGGGACCGTCCGCGACATGGATGTCG
>JAYUZE010000165.1:0-27412 GCA_043752035.1 Gammaproteobacteria bacterium | reverse complement strand
CGCCATCTGTACCTGCAGCGGCTCGAGCGGCCGGCGCTGCTCGTGCCGTTGCCAGGCTTCGCGCCAGGCCGCGCGCAGCGCCTCGCGGCTTTGTCCGGCGTACACGTTCATGAACGCGTCGCCTTCGGTGTAGCACGCGGCGGCCTGCGGCGGGCACGCGGTGACTTGCGCGGCGCGCGTGCCGCCTTGACGGCCGCCGCCGTCGCGGTCCCCAGTTCCTGGTGCGCATAGCCGCAGTAGCGCGCCACCAGGCACTGCGCACACAGCGGTCGGCGCGCCTTGCAGGTGTAGCGTCCCAGCAGAATCAGCCAGTGATGTGCGTGGCGCAGGAATTCCGCCGGTGTCACAGCCAGCAGCCGCTCTTCCACCGCGCGCGGCGTAGCGCCACTGGCAAGGCCGGTACGATTGGCGACCCGGTACAGGTGCGTATCGACCGCGATGGTCTCGACACCAAAGGCGGCATTGAGGACCACATTCGCGGTCTTGCGGCCGACGCCGGGCAGCGCCTCGAGCGCGGCGCGATCTGCCGGCACGTCGCCGCCGTGACGATCGAGCAGCAGCTGCGAAGCCGCGATGATGTGTGCGGCCTTGCCATTGAACAGGCCGATGGTGCGGATGTGCTGTTTGAGTCGCACCTCGCCCAGTTTGAGCATCGTCGCAGCATCGGGCGCAACGTGAAACAGTTGCGCAGTCGCAGCGTTGACGCTGCGGTCGGTGGCCTGCGCCGAGAGGATGACCGCCACCAGCAGCTGGTAGGGCGTTGCATACACCAGCTCAGTGCGCGGCTCGGGGTTGGCGGCGCGCAGTGCGCTGTAAAAACTGCGGATTGCCGCGGGCGTCATGAGATGGCGCGTTTCAGCTCGGCCAGCTGCTGCGCGCGCTGCGCAGCCTGGGTTACGCGGCGCGCCTCGTGGGCGTTGAAGCGCGCCCGGTTGTCGGCGCGCGTGGGCGCAGGCACGGCCTCGGGCCAGGGCAGCATGTGGATGCAGTCCACGGGACAGGCGGGCAGGCACAGCTCGCAGCCCGTGCACCAGCTCGCAATCACGCTGTGCAGCTGACGCGCGGCGCCGAGTATCGCATCGACCGGGCACGGCGGCAGGCAGCGAGCGCAGCCGATGCAGGCCTCGGGGTCTATCCACGCCTGGCGCGGTGGTGCTTTGTTGCCGTGTGCCGGGTTCAGGGCCAGCGCCGGTCGTGACAACAGCGCGGCCAGATCAGCAATCAGCGCGGCGCCACCTGGTGGGCACTGATTCAGTTCGGCCGCGCCCGCGCCCGCGCCCGCGCCCGCGGCTAGCGCCTGCGCGTAGGGCAGGCAGCCGGCATAGCCGCAGCGTGTACACTGCGTCTGCGGCAGCAGGGCATCGATGAGCAGGGGATCGACAGGCGGCATCGCTGTTCCAATGGCACAATGCCCCCCGATTTTAGAGGACTGACCCCCAGCCATGCTGAGCAATCTGACGCCGACGGTACGCGCGATCCTGATCATCAACGTGCTGGTGTTCCTGGCCAGTAACGTGCCGCAACTGCAGCCGGGCATCGACATGCTCTCGCTCTGGCCAGTGCAGAGTGCGAACCCCTTCGAGAGCCGCCCCTTTGCGCCCTGGCAGCTGCTCACCTATGGTTTCGTACATTTCCAGCCCTGGCACCTGTTCACCAACATGTTCGCGATGTACATGTTCGGCCCGGATGTGGAGCGGCTGCTGGGGGCTAAGCGTTTCCAGCTGTTCTACGGCACCTGTATCGTGGGCGCGGCGCTGGCCCAGCAGCTGGTGACGGCGACGATCCAGCCGACCTCAGTGGCGACGGTCGGTGCCTCGGGCGGCATCTTCGGCCTGCTGCTGTGCTTCGGCATGGCCTATCCGCAGCGGAAGCTGATGCTGCTGTTCCCGCCGATTCCGATGCCGGCCTGGTTGTTCGTGCTGCTCTATGGCGTGCTGGAGCTCTACCTGGGGGTCTTTGGACTCAACCAGGGCGTGGCGCATTTCGCGCATCTGGGTGGCATGGCTGCCGGCTACCTGCTGATCCTGTACTGGCGCCATCAGTCGAGCCACCGGCGTTTCAACTGACCTTCATGCCGGGTTGCGCGCCGCTGTCTGCAGCCAGCAGGAACAGCCCGTTCTCGCTGCCGGTCGCGCACAGCACCATGCCGGCAGACACGCCAAAGCGCATCTTGCGCGGCTCCAGGTTCGCTACCACGATCACCAGCCGGTTTAGCAGCTGTTCGGGCGTGTAGTGCGCGCGGATGCCGGAAAACACGTTGCGCTGGCCATCGCCCACATCCACCGTGAGCTGCAGCAGTTTGTCCGAGCCCTCGACGTGGCTGGCCGCCAGCACCCGGGCCACGCGCAGGTCCACGCGCGCGAAGTCGTTGATCTTGATGGTCGCCGGCGCAGCTGCAGGCCCCGCCGCGGTTGCGGCGGCAGCTGCGGGCTCGCTAGCGACCAGGGTTGCCACCACCGCCGGATCCAGCCGGCTCGCCAGCGCCTGATAGGGCAACAGCACGCTGCCTACCAGTGGCGTGGCGGCAGCGCTCCAGGCGTTCAGAGGCGAGCCCAGGAATTTCCCGGCGGCTGCGGCCATGTGCGGCAGCACCGGGGCCAGGTAGATCATCAGCGCCCGGAACAGGTTGATGCCCTGTGTGGCGATCGCGCGCACTTCCTCGGCGCGCGCCGGATCCTTGGCCAGTGCCCAGGGTTTGTGCCGGTCGATGTACTGGTTGGCACGATCAGCGAGATTCATGATCTCGCGCATGGCCGTGCCGAACTCGCGTTGCTCGTACAGCGTGGCGATGTTCTCGCCGGCGGCGACGAACTCGCCGTACAACCCCGGGTCGGGTAGCGACCCCGACAGCCGGCCGCCGCTGCGCTCGATGAAGCTGGCGCAGCGGCTGGCGATATTCACCAGCTTGCCGACCAGATCTGAATTGGTGCGGGCGATGAAATCATCGAGACTGAAATCGATGTCCTCGATGCCGCCGCTGAGCTTGGCTGCGAAGTAGTAGCGCAGCGGCTCGGGCGGCAGACAATCGAGATAGCGGCGCGCGGTGATGAAGGTGCCGCGCGACTTCGACATCTTCTGGCCGTTGATGGTGAGGAAGCCGTGCACGCACACGTTGGTGGGGCGGCGCAGCCCCGCGCCGTGCAGCACCGCCGGCCAGAACAGCGTGTGAAAGTAACTGATGTCCTTGCCGATGAAATGGTAGAGCTCGGTGGCGCTCTCAGATTTCCAGTAGTGGTCGAAATCGAGTCCGCGGCGCGCAGCCAGCGCGACGAAACTGGCGATGTAACCGATCGGCGCGTCGAACCACACGTAGAAATATTTTCCGGGTGCGTCCGGAATCTCGAAACCGAAGTAGGGTTTATCGCGGGAAATATCCCAATCCTGCAATCCGGCCGCGAACCATTCATCGAGCTTGGCGCGCACCGCACCCGCGAGGCTCCCGCTCGCCAGCCACTCGCGCAGCATGGTTTCGAACGCGCCCAGCCTGAAAAACAGGTGTTCCGATTCACGCCACACCGGCGGTGTATTGCTCAGGGTCGAGACCGGGTCGATCAGCTCGGCCGGCGAATAGGTGGAGCCGCACACCTCGCAGCTGTCGCCGTATTGATCCAGACTCTTGCAGCGCGGGCAGGTGCCGCGCACATAGCGATCGGGCAGGAACATCTGCGCCTGCTCGTCATAGGCCTGGCGCACGCTGCGGCGGGCGATATAGCCGCCGGCCTGCAGCCGCGCATAGAGCTCGGCGCACAGGCGCCGGTTCTCATCGCTGTGCGTGGAGTGAAACTGATCGTGCCCGATCAGCAGCTGCTGGTAGTCGCGCAGGTGCTCGGCGGCGCTGGCAGCGATCAGCTGCTCGGGTGTCTGACCTTGCTGCTGGGCGCGGATCATGATGGGCGTGCCGTGAGTATCCTCGGCGCAGACGAACAGGCATTCGTGGCCGCGCAGCCGCTGGAATCGCACCCAGATATCAGTTTGTACCGCCTCGATGACATGCCCGAGATGCAGCGGGCCGTTGGCGTAGGGCAGAGCGTGGGTAACCAGGATCTGGCGCGTCATCCGCCGGCGCCCTTCAGTTCCTCGAACTTCGTCTTGTTGATGGACTTTTTGTAAGCCTCGGCGCCCGTGACCAATCCCTGGTCGAGCAGCAGTTGAATCGCCATGTCCATGGTGCGCATGCCGAGCGCGCCGCCCGATTGCATCACGGTCTCGATCTGATCGAGCTTGCCCTGGCGGATCAGATTAGCGGAGGCGGGCGTGTTGATCAGGATCTCGAGTGCCGCGACCCGCCCCTGGCCGTCGGCACGCTGCAGCAGCTGCTGCGAGATCACGCCGCGCAGGGAGGTCGAGAGCATGGTGCGCACATGTGATTGCTTGTCGGCCGGAAAGGCGTTGACCATGCGATCGACCGTCGGCGCGGCGCCATTGGTATGGAGCGTGGCCATCACCAGGATGCCCATCTCGGCTGCGGTGATTGCTGTGCTCATGGTTTCCAGATCGCGCAACTCGCCCACCAGGATCACATCGGGATCTTCGCGCAGGGCCGAGAGCAGCGCCGAAGAGAAGGTCGGGGTGTGGGCGCCGATCTCGCGCTGGCTGATCAGGCAGTTGTGGCGTGGATGCACGAACTCGATCGGATCTTCAATGGTCAGGATATGTCCCTTGATGCGCTTGTTGATGTCATCGATCATCGCCGCTAGCGAAGTCGATTTGCCCGAGCCGGTTTTGCCCGTGACCAGGATCAGCCCGTTGCTGGCGCGACAGAGCTGGTGCACGGCAGCCGGCATCTTCAGCTGTTCGAGCGTCAGTGCACTGGAGGGAATGGCCCGAAATACCGCGCCCATGCCCGCGAGCTGCCGCAGGATGTTGACGCGAAAGCGGCCCTTGTCGGCCAGCGAGTATGCGAAATCGGCACCGTCGTGGGCCTCGAAGCGCTCAACGGCCTTGCGCGGCATGATTTCGTACAGCGCCTGCTTGACGAGGTCGGCGGTCAGGGGCTCCTGCTGCAGCGGAGCCAGGTCGCCATAACGGCGTACGCGTGGCGGATCGCCGGCAATGAAGTGCAGGTCCGAGCCCTTGCGGCGCAGGATTTCCTCGAGGAAGGCATCGATCTGGGCCATGGTGTACTGCCGGTGCGCTGTCAGGCCGCGGGTAGTGGTGGCATGGCCGCAGCGCTGTCGGTCTTGGGCAGCATGGTCGTGTCGGTGACGAACCTCTGCAGCAGGCGCTTCTCGGTGGCATAGCTGAAGGCATCGTCCGGATCGATCTGCCGCGCCATGACCGCCGCCAGCAGTGCCTGATCGAACATCTGCATGCCGAATTCCTTGCCGGTCTGCAGCTGACTGGGCAGCTGGTGGGTCTGGTCGGTCATGATCAGCTTGGCGATCGCCTTGGTCATCACCATGACTTCGCAGATCGCGCGCCGCGCGCGCCCGTCATGGGACTTCACCAGGATCTGGGTGATCACCGCCAGCAGGCTCTGCGACAGGAAGCTCTTGGTCTGCTCGCGCTCTTCGGCCGGCAGCGCATCGATCATGCGATCGATGGTCTTCACCGCGCTGGTGGTGTGCAGCGTGCCGAGCACCAGGTGGCCGGTTTCGGCCGCGGTCATCGCCATGCGGATGGTGTCGGAATCGCGCAGCTCGCCGACCAGGATCACATCCGGGTCCTCGCGCATGGCGGCGCGCACACCCTCGGCGAAACTCGGGATATGCGTTCCCAGTTCGCGCTGAATCACCTGCGACTGCTTGCTGCGGTGGACAAACTCGATCGGATCCTCAAGACTGATGATGTTGACCTTGCGGGTGCGATTGAGCAGATCGATCATCGCCGCCAGCGTGGTCGATTTGCCGGTGCCGGTGCTGCCGGTGACCAGGATCATGCCCTGGTGGTAATCGCACAGCTTCTTTACCACCGGCGGCAGGTTCAGTGACTCGAGCGTCGGCACTTCGGCCGGAATCGCCCTAAAAGTGGCGCCCACCCCGGTATCCTTGCGGAACACATTGACGCGAAAACGGCCGCCTTCGGCCGAAATGTAGGAAAAATCGAGATCGTTGCCGCGCATGAAATGCTCGGCCTGGTTCTGCGTCAGGATTTCGTTGACGTAGCTTTCCAGCTCGGTGTCGCGCAGGTCGCGGAACTTGATCGCCACCAGGTCGCCGTGCATGCGCAACATCGGTGGCACACCCACAGCCAGGTGGATATCCGAGCAACCCTGCTGGGTACCTAGTTTTAGGAATGCATCGATACGCGCCACGGCCAGCCCCGTCCGTTAAAGGAACTTCTGCAATGCTACGCGTAATTCTTCCATATTCTGAAAGCGTTTGGTCTTGTCCACTGCCATGGCCCGCGTAATGAGCTCGCCCAGCTCGGGGGCCAGAGCCGGATTGAGCTCCCGCGGCGGCTTGGCGCGGCCCTGCACGTGCTGGTACATCACTGACATATGGTCGCCGCGCGAGTAGGGTGGCACGCCAGTGAGCATTTCGTAGAGCATGACCCCGATGGCGTAGACGTCGGCGCGTTCATCGACTTTCTTGCCGAGGATCTGCTCGGGGGCCATGTACTTGGGGCTGCCGATCACGTAGCCGGTCTTGGTCAGCTGGGTATCGCCCTGCGAGTGCGCCGCCGCGACGCCAAAGTCGACGATCTTGAGCAACCCGGCGTCATTGATCAGCACGTTGGCGGGTTTGAGGTCGCGATGCACAATGCCCACCTGGTGCGCCACGATCATGCCAGTGCACATGTCGATACCGAACTGGATGGCGCGCTTGAGCGGCATCGGCTTCTCGTTGACTATTTCCGAACCCAGGGTGTGCGAGGGGAAATACTCCATCGAAATGGCGTAGTTGCCCTGGATCGAGAGGAAGTCATAGATGCGGATCACGTTCTGGTGAGTGATCTTGCGCGAGTAGCGCAGCTCGTGCACGAAGCGCTTCATCACCTCTTCGTCTTCGGCGACGTTGGGGTTCAGGAACTTCAGGATCAGCCGTTCATCGACCACGGTGTCTTCCATCAGCAGCACCGTGCCGAAGGCGCCCTTGCCGATGCGCTCGATGTATTTGTAGCGCCCTTCGATCATGTCGCCCGGATTGAGCGTGGCGATGTCGAGGCGCTGCTGAGTCGAGGCGGCCGCCTGCTGCAGCGCCTTGGCGACCTCCTGCTCGGGGATCAGCAGCGTGTGTGCCACGGGCTCGGGCGTGCCGCGATTGCCAGGCGTCCGCGGCGGTTGGCTTCCGGATGAGGCGCGCGAACCACTGACTCCCGGTGCCTGTACGCCGGAGGAGAAACGCACTTCAATTTCGGTGATGGCGCGCTGTGCCGCCAGCGCCAGCGTCTGGTCGCTGTTGGTGCTGAAGGGCTGGAGCTGCACTCTGATCTGCTCAGCCTGTTCCTCGTTGGTCAGTTTGCCCAGTGCCTGGATGGCCTCGACCCTGATGTCCTTCTCGCCACGCGCCAGGAGCGGTGAAATCAGCTCGACGTTGGCAGCGCTCCCCAGCTTGCCAATGGCCCGCACCACCACCGCCAGGGCCCGCGGCGGCGCGGTCTTGAGCATGTCGGTGAGCCGCGGCATGGCCCGGGTATCGCCGATCTCGGCCAGCGCATCGACCGCGCGCTCGCTGACCCACCAGTCGGCATCCTTGGTCGCATCGATCAGGTGCTTGACTGCGCGCTCGTCCTTGGTCTGGTTGAGGATCTCGATCGCAGCGCGGCGGATGTCTTCATCCTTGTCGCGCACCAGTTCCAGCACCGCGTCGATGACCTTGGGGCCGCCAATCTTGCCGAGCGCGTCGCCAGCGCGCGAACGCACCCACCAGTCATCGTCCTTGATCGCCGCCAGCAGGAACTTGACCGAGTTGGCATCGCCCACTTCGTTGAGGACCTCGACCGCGGCGCGGCGCGAGTATTCGTTTTCGTCCTTGAGCACCGGCACCAGGTAGCGAATGGTCTGCGGGTCGCGCGCCTTGATCAGCACTTCGACCGCGCGGTTCTGCACTTCGATTTCCGCATCGCGCAGCAGCGCGGCGATGCGCTCGATTTCCATCGGCCCGTCCTGTTTGGCGAGCGCGGCCAACGCCGCAGCGCGGATGAACTTGTTGCCGTCGTTGATCTGGGTGTGCAGCGCAGTGCGCACATCGGGGCGGTTGAAGCGCCCGAGGATCCCCAGGATCTGCAGCCGCGCCATGGTGTCCTTGCCCTGCAGGCGGCCGAGCAGTTCGGGCACGCCGGCCTCGTCCACCACCTCGCCGATGATACGAAACAGTGCGCCCTTTTCGTTGGCTTCCTGGGCGTAGGCGGCGGTCAGCAGCTCGCGTACGCTGAAACGTGTGCGCTGCGCATTGATGATCTCCAGCACCGCGGATTTCGAGACACCGGGCTTGGCCAACGCCTCGAGCAGCAGATGTGGAGGGTAGCCACGGCTGCTGGTGAGGGCCCAGGCCACGCCCGCAACGACACGCGGACTGCCCGTCACCAGCGCCTCGACATACGTGGGGAAGGATTTCGCTGTTGCCAGCGCGGCGAGCACGTCGACCAGCGCCACGGTGGCATGTTTGTCGGCGTCCGGGAGGGCCGCCAGCACCGTCACGATGCCGCTGGGCCCCAGTTCCTTGAGCTTGGCCACCGACTTCTGGCATTCGGTGCCCAGAATGTCGGTTGACGTCTTGATCTGGGCGATCAACCGATCAGCCCGAAAGTTCGAAAAAAAGCTCATGGGTCAGATGATTGCCAGGTCCGGCCCTTAAGGCGGCTAAGCTCCGAATTATGCCACGATTGGCTCGCCGTCCTGTGACCTGCGTCTGGTCTGCGGCCCATAGCCTAAACAGGCTAGAATCGCGCCCCCCAAACCCAGCCCCGGAAGCGCCGCAGCGGCGACACCACATGCCCGACTCCGCCCACATCCGCACTGTTCTGGAACAGTACCGCGACCCTTACCTCCTGCAGACCCTCGGCGAGTCGGGGAGCCTTCGGGAGGTGCAGCTCGAAGGCCAGGCGCTCGTCGCGACAGTGGTGCTGGGTATCCCGGTGGGCGGATATGAGCAGCAGTTCCGCTCCGGGTTGGCAGCGCACCTGGCCGCGAACGGCCATGCGGACCTGGCACTGACACTCACGTTGGGCAGCTCGATAGTGGCACACAGCGTGCAGCGCTCGCTGAAGCCGCTCCCCGGGGTCAGCAATGTCGTGGCCGTGGCCAGCGGCAAAGGCGGCGTGGGTAAATCCACGGTCGCCGTGAATCTGGCGCTGGCCTGGGCACGTGCGGGAGCGCGCGTGGGCATCCTGGATGCCGACATCTATGGCCCTAGCCAGCCCCTGATGCTGGGACTCGAGGGACAGCGCCCGACGGCTCCAGATGGCAAGCACCTGGTGCCGCTCGAGGCCCACGGCATCAAGGCCATGTCGATCGGCTTTCTGATCGATGCGACCCAGGCGCTGGTGTGGCGCGGTCCGATGGTCACCCAGGCGTTGACGCAACTGCTCTCGGACACCGCCTGGGGCGAGCTCGATTACCTGGTGGTCGACATGCCGCCGGGCACGGGCGACATACAACTGACCTTGTCACAGCGGGTGCCGGTCGCGGGCGCGATCATCGTGACCACGCCCCAGGACATCGCGCTGGCCGATGCACGCAAGGGCCTGGCGATGTTCGAGAAGGTCTCGGTGCCGGTACTGGGTATCGTGGAAAACATGAGCCTGCACGTGTGCACGAACTGCGGCCATGTCGAGCATATATTCGGCAGCGGGGGCGGGCGCAGCATGGCCGCGCAATACGCGGTGCGCTTGCTCGGTGAGCTGCCGCTCGATGCGAAGATCCGCGAGGAGGCCGACAGTGGTCACCCCAGCGTGATCGCAGCGCCTGGCTCGCCGCGTGCGCTGGCCTATATTGAGATGGCGCGCCACGCGGCCGCCGCGCTCAGCCGGCGCGGCCGCGATCGCAGTGCCCTGTTTCCACAGATTGTCGTCGAGGAATCCTGAAGCACCATGAGCATCAAGTCTGATCGCTGGATACGCCGCATGGCCGCCGCGGTCGGAATGATCGAGCCCTTCGAGCCCGCGCAGGTGCGCGCTGCCGACGGCCAGAAAATCATTTCCTATGGCACTTCCAGCTACGGTTATGACGTGCGCTGCGCGCGCGAATTCAAGATCTTCACCAATATCAATTCGACGATCGTCGATCCCAAGCAGTTCGACGCCAAGAGCTTCGTCGACGTGGTGGCCGATCTGTGCATCATTCCGCCCAATTCATTTGCGCTGGCGCGCACCGTCGAATATTTTCGCATTCCGCGCAACGTGCTGACCGTATGCCTGGGAAAATCTACCTACGCGCGCTGCGGCATCATCGTCAACGTGACGCCGCTCGAGCCCGAGTGGGAAGGGCACGTGACCCTGGAGTTTTCCAACACCACGCCACTGCCGGCGAAGATCTATGCCAATGAAGGCGTGGCGCAGATGCTGTTCTTTGAGTCCGATGAAGTCTGCGAGACTTCGTACCGCGATCGCGGCGGAAAATACATGGGCCAGCAGGGCGTCACGCTGCCCAAGGCCTGAGCGACGCCTACTTCGTCGCCGCCGCCGCTGCTGCAGGCGCTGGTGCTGGCGCTGGCGCGGGCGGGTCGCGGCGCAGGGCACGCAGCTCCATGACCCACTCGACATCCTGGTCGTGCTGCTGCTCGGCGCGCAGCGGAATGTAGCCGTAGGCCGGAGCGCACCAGAACCGCGTGCTGCGCGAGGAATTGGCGCGATGGCTGCGATAGATCACGGTGGCGACATCGCCCAGTGGCGTGTGCAGGGTCTCCTCGCCCACGCGCGTGTACTCGTAGTCGCGAATGCCGGATTTGTCGAACAGCGCAATGCCCATGGGCATCCTGCCTGCGGCCAGCGCCTGAATCAGCGCCACCTGTACTGACAGATCGTCCTGCACACCGGCGCGCAGCGCAACCTCGACGTGCCCATCGTCGATGCGTCCGGTCACGCGCAGTTTGTCCCAGTCGAAATTCAGGTCGGCGGTCGGCGTGCCCGAGCCCCCCTGCTGGGCGCTGAAATGCAGCGGCCGTACGCCCTCGGGTCCAATGTCCATGCGGCTCTGCAGATTGGCCGTCGCCGCCGAGAACAGCTTGAACAGGCCGCGTGGCTCGGTGCGTGAGCTGTAGCTCCACTCCTGCGCAGAAAGACGCTGTAGTGCAAAGGAGGCGCTGCCGGCATTCATGTCGTGCCACAGGAAAGCGTAGCGGGTCTCGAAGGGGCGCAGCTCGGCGATGACAGGCGCGATCGCCGGTACGGGTGCTGGCACGGGTGCCGCCGCGGGAGCCGGTGTCGGCTCCAGGGCAAGCGCGAGCGGACCGCAGTTGAGCAACATGAGGGTGCAAATGGCGTCGGCTACTTTCATCAGTATCAACCCCGGATCAGCGGTTCGCGCAGTACCTGGCCATCGAGCAGCGGCGTCGTGCCGCGCAGCGCCAGGCGTCCCGCAGCGATCAAACCTATGACTTCAGTGTAGATGATGTGTTCCTGTTGCTGAACGCGCGCTGAAAGACCGGCTGGCGAGTCGCCGGGCAACACCGGCACACGCGCCTGCATCAGCAGCGGGCCGCCATCGAGTACGCCTGTGACGTAATGCACGCTGCAGCCGTGTTGCGCATCGCCGGCCGCGAGCACCCGCTCGTGCGTATGCAGACCGGGGTAGAGTGGCAGCAGCGAGGGATGGATATTCAGCATGCGGCCCGCATAGTGTGCGGCAAAGGCCGGCGAGAGTATGCGCATGAAACCGGCCAGCACCACCAGTTGCGCGCCGCTGGCATCGATGGCGGTACGCAGCGCCTGCTCGAAGGCAGTGCGATCCTGAAATTCGCGCGCGGCGATCACAGCCACGGGGAGCCCAAGTTCACGCGCCGACGGTATGCCGCCGGCTGCGGGCCGGTCGGCGACGACCAGCGCCATGCTGGCATTGATCGCGCCGCTGGCACAGGCGCGCGCGATCGTCAGCATGTTGCTGCCGCGCCCGGAAATCATAACGCACAGGCGCAGGCCGGCGCCGCCGTTCATGGGTCGATGAGCACGCCGTCGTTGCCAGCGACCACTGCGCCGATCAGCTGGGCCTGCTCGCCAGCCGCGCGCAGCAGCTGCAGCGCCGCATCGGCCTGTCCGGCAGCGACAATCACCACCATGCCAATGCCGCAGTTGAAGGTGCGATACATTTCGCGCGCCGTGATATTGCCGGTGCGCTCGAGCCAGTCGAACACCGGGTCGTGCGGCCAGCTGCTACGGCGCAGCCGCACGGCCAGGCCGTCACCGAGCACCCGCGGGATATTGTCAGTGAGCCCGCCGCCCGTGATGTGCGCGAGGCCGTGCACCGGAAGTGCCTGCATCAGCTGGCGGAGCGAGCGCACGTAGATGCGCGTCGGGGTCAGCAGGCGATCGAACAGCGCCTTGCCCTCGAGCTGCGTGCTGGCGGTGGCACCGGCCACACTGACCAACCGCCGTATCAGCGCATAGCCATTCGAATGCGGGCCGCTCGAGGACAGACCGATCAGCGCATCGCCAGCGCGCACCTTCGAGCCGTCGATGATCATCTCGCGCTCGACCACGCCGACGCAGAAACCAGCCAGGTCGTAATCCTCGCCGTGATACATGCCGGGCATCTCGGCGGTCTCGCCGCCGACCAGCGCCGCGCCCGCCTGCGCGCAGCCTTCGGCGATGCCGGCGACGACCCGGGCCGCGACTTCGATATTCAGTACTCCGGTGGCGTAGTAATCGAGAAAGAACAGCGGTTCGGCGCCCTGGACCACCACATCGTTGACGCACATGGCGACCAGATCGATGCCAATGGCGTCGTGGCGCCCGGTTTCAATTGCCAGGCGCAATTTGGTGCCGACGCCATCGGTGCCCGCGACCAGTACCGGGCGCCGGTAGCCTGCAGGAATTTCCACCAGTGAGCCGAAACCGCCAATGCCGGCCAGCACTTCGGGGCGTTGCGTGCGCTTGACCAGCGGCTTGATGCGCTCGACAAAGGCGTCGCCGGCCTCGATATCGACGCCGGCGTCGCGATAGCTGTAACTGCGCTTGTCATTCATGCCAGGACTCCAAGCGTTATAGTAGCGAACCCATGCGTCATCTGCCGAACATCATCTGCCTGCTGCGCATCGCCCTGATCTGGCCGATCGTCGCAGGCCTGCTGGCGCGCCATTTCGAACGCACGCTGCTGCTGTTCGTGCTGGCCGCGTTCAGCGATGGCCTGGATGGCTGGCTGGCGAAGAACTACGGCTGGACTAGCCGGTTGGGCAAGATCCTCGACCCGCTGGCCGACAAACTGCTGCTGGTTGCGGTCTTTCTGGTGCTCACCTGGATCGGGCTCACACCGCGCTGGCTGTGCGTCGCGGCGGTGGCCCGCGACGTGATGATCGGCGCGGGCGCATTGCTGTTTCGCGTGGCCTGGGGGCCGCTGCGCGGTCGGCCGATCCTCTCGAGCAAGATCAACACACTGCTGCAGCTGCTGTACGTGTCGCTGGTGCTGTTGCGCGGTGCCACGGGCATGCCGCCGCAGACGGTGCTCGACGCCTTTGCGGTGCTGACGCTGCTGACGATCCTGATCAGCGGCTTCGCGTACCTGCGTGAGTTCACGCGCCGCGCATTGCAGACGGCGGCCCAGGGCGTTTAACAGTTGCAATGCGCCAGCTACCCCTAAGCGTGCGCCTGCGCGATCGGGCGTTGTTCGCAAATTTTCTGCCCGGGCCCAATGCCGCAGCGCTGACGCAACTGCGTGCCGCGGCGGCGGCGCCGAAGGCGGGCCTGACCTGGCTGCATGGGGCGGCCGCCAGCGGTAAATCGCATCTGCTGCAGGCGCTGTACGCTGAGGATGGCAATGCCCTATTCCTGCCGCTCTCGCAGCTCACACCCTTTGGTCCGGCCGCTTTGCTGGAATGGCAGGGCGGCGGGGCGCTGTATGTCGATGAGCTGGCCACCGTGCTCGGCCATGCGGACTGGGAGCGGGCCCTGTTCGCCCGGTATCGCGATTGCGAAGAGCGCGGCGTGCCGATGGTGTTTGCCGCGCGCGAGCCGCCGGCTGAACTGCGCTTCGCGCTCGCGGATCTGGCTTCGCGTTGCGCCGCCGCGCAGCGCGTGGCGCTGCAGAGCCTGGACGAAGCGCAGCAGGGTGCGGCGGTAAGCCTGCGCGCGCAGGCGCGCGGCTTTGAGCTGCCCGAGGAGACGCTGCGCTACCTGCAACGGCGTCTGCCGCGCGATATGGGGAGTCTGTGCGCGGTGCTCGACGAGCTCGACGAAGCTGCGCTGGCGGCGCAGCGCCGCCTGACCGTGCCCTTCATCCGCGGTCTGCTCGATGCGCGCGCTCCGGGCGCTGTGCGCCTATGCCGCGTGACCGGTAAGGTGCAGGGCGTGTGGTATCGCGCCTCGGCGCAGCGCCAGGCGCAAGTGCTGGGTGTCAGCGGCCATGCGCGCAATCTCGCCGATGGTGCGGTCGAAGTGCTGGCCTGTGGGCCGGGCGCCGCGGTGCGCGAGTTCATCGGCTGGCTGTGGGTGGGCTCGCCCCAATCGCAGGTGGCGGGTGTGACTGAAACGGCAGTGGCGCCGGCTGAGGTCGGCTGGCCTAAGGAATTTACGATCGCTTGAGCGCCACGCGCCCCAGATCGTCGGCGCCGTTCCAGTAGCGCGTCCAGCGCGTCACCACCTTGTCGGGATAGTCGCGCGTCAGCGTGGTGCCGTTGTAGCGACCCAGTGCGCGCCGCACATCGTTGCGCTCGCTCTGCAGGTAGTGGCGCAGGATCGCGCAGCCCATGCGGATGTTCGCTTCGATACTCACCAGCTCGCGCCGCTGCATGCCCAGCTGCTCGGGCCAGAAGGGCATCACCTGCATGAGTCCGACCGCGCCGGCACGCGACACCGCCCAGCGATTGAAGTGACTCTCGACATCGAGCACCGCGAGCACCAGGCCCGGTGGGAGCGGCGTGGCATTGGCGCGATGCGCTTCGCAATAGACCGTGCGCAGTATCGCCAGGCGGTCGCTGTGATTGGCAAGATACCGGCGCAGCCGCGGTTCCATCAGGGTGTACCACACGGCCGAATCGTATTGATCGTCGAAGCACCTGGCCTCGGCGATCGCCTGCAGTACCACCGCGCGCAACTCCGGATCCTGCTGCGCGGCGCGGGCGCCGGCCGTGCTCGCGAGGCCGGGAGCGAGCAGCGCCAGCAGCGCTGCGCAGCCCGCCAGCAGGCTAGCGCGCCAGCCGCGCCTGTATGGACCCGACGATATCGGCAAGGGGAATGTCCTGGTTGTCGGTGGCGCGCCGGTGCCGGTATTCGCAGGTTCCTGCCTCGAGCCCGCGCTCGCCGAGCACGATGCGATGCGGAATGCCGAGCAGTTCGGCTTCCGCGAACTTGACGCCCGGCCGGGCATCGCGATCGTCGTACAGCACCTCGACGCCCGCAGCGCCCAGCTCGGCATAGAGCGCATCGGCGCGCTCGCGCACGCGCGCCGATTTTTGCAGATTGAGCGGAATGAGTACCACATGAAAGGGCGCCAGCGACTCCGGCCAGATAATGCCACGCTCATCGTGATGCTGTTCGATGGCCGCGGCCACGATGCGCGTCACACCGATGCCGTAGCAGCCCATGAGCATGGTCACAGCCTGGCCGGCCTCGTCCAGCACCGTGGCGTTCATGGCGCTGCTGTATTTGGGGCCTAGCTGGAAGATATGGCCCACTTCGATGCCGCGCACAATCCTGATCCGCCCGGTGCCCGAGGGGCTGGGGTCGCCGGCGACCACATTGCGCAGGTCCGCGCCGGCAGGCTCCGGCAGGTCGCGCTCCCAGTTCACGTCCACCAGGTGCACGTCCACGATATTGGCGCCGCAGACGAAGTTGGCCATTGTCAGCGCCGCGTGATCGGCATACACCGGGCAGCGCAGGTCTTTGGGCCCCAGCGAACCGGGCTCGCTGCCGGTGGCGGCCTGCACCTGTTCGGCGCTCGCCATACGCAGCGGGGAGGCGACGCCCGCAATTTTTTGTGCCTTGATCGCGTTGAGCTCGTGATCGCCGCGCAATACCAGCGCCACGACACCGTCCGCGCTGCCTGCCACCAGCAGGGTCTTCAGACACAGCTGCGGCGGTACCTTCAGGAAATCACTCACGGCCGCGATGGTCTTCATGCCAGGCGTCGCCACCTGGCGCATCGCGCCGCCGGGCGCAGCGCGCGGCTGCGAGGGCGGCAGGGCCGCGGCCAGCTCGATATTGGCAGCGAAGTCATCGCCATCGGATACCGCGATGGCGTCTTCGCCCGATTCGGCCAGCACCTGAAATTCCTGGGAGCGGTTGCCGCCGATCGCACCGCTGTCGGCCATCACCACGCGGAAATCCAGCCCCATGCGCGTGAACATGCGCGAATAGGCCTCGTGCATCGCCAGGTAGCCCTGGTTCAGCGAATCCTGGTTGAGGTGAAAGGAATAGGCATCTTTCATGATGAATTCGCGCCCGCGCATCACGCCAAAGCGCGGCCGGACTTCATCGCGAAACTTGATCTGGATCTGGTAGAAATTCACCGGCAGTTGCCGGTAGCTGCGCAGCTCGCGGCGCGCGATATCGGTGACCACTTCTTCATGCGTGGGTCCGAACACGTAGTCGCGCTTCTGCCGATCCTTGATGCGCAGCAGTTCCGGCCCGTACTGCTCCCAGCGCCCCGACTCCTGCCACAGCTCCGCCGGCTGGATCGCCGGCATCAGGATCTCCAGCGCGCCGGCTCGGTCCATTTCCTCGCGGATGATGGTCTCGACCTTGCGGAGCGTCCGCAGGCCCAGCGGCAGCCAGCTGTATATGCCGGCGGCCAGGCGGCGGATCAGCCCGGCGCGCAGCATCAGCTGGTGACTCAATACCTCGGCCTCGGCCGGGGTTTCTTTCGTGGAATTGACCGGGTATCGGGACAGGCGCATGACTCAATCCTAGCAGATGGATGTTGGACGGCACGGCACCCGCCCCCTATCATGCGGCGCACATGGATGAGCAAGAACTGCCCAAGTCCGCGCCCCGGCGCCGAGCCATCTACCTGCTGCCGAACCTGCTGACCACCGGCTGCCTGTTTTCAGGCTTTTACGCTGTGGTGGCAGCGATCGACGGCAACTTCGAACGTGCCGGTCTCGCGGTGTTCATCGCGATGATTTTCGACACGATGGACGGCCGTACGGCACGCCTGACCCACACCGAGAGCGCCTTCGGCAAGGAATACGACAGCCTGGCCGACATGGTGGCCTTCGGGCTTGCCCCGGCAATCGTTTCCTACCAGTGGGGGGTGGCGCGTATCGCCGAATATGGCCGCGCCTGGGGGCGCTTTGGCTGGCTGGCCGCATTCTTCTACTGCGCCGCCGCGGCGCTGCGCCTCGCCCGCTTCAACACGCGGGTGGCGACGCAGGACAAGCGCTATTTCGAAGGCCTGCCGAGCCCGTCGGCCGCCGCGGTGGTATCGGGCTTCGTCTGGGTCTCGAGCGAATGGCGGGAACCCGGGCTCACCGGCCTGATTGTCGCCTTCGCCGTGACCGCGCTGGCTGGCGCGCTGATGGTGAGCAGCCTGAGTTTCCCCAGCTTCAAGAACTTCGATCCGACCAAGCCGGTGCCCTTTGTCACGCTGGTGGTCGGTGCGCTGATGTTCGTGGTCATCGGCATCGACCCGGCGCGCGCGCTGCTGCTGTGCTTTGGTACCTATGCATTGTGGGGGCCGTTATCCTGGAGCTGGCGCCGCCTGCGCCGGCTGATGCGCGGCCCCAGCGTGAGCGGCGGCGCGTGAGCGCAACGGCCGCACAGCGCGCACAGTATCTGGAGGCGCTCGGCATCGAACAATGGAAGTTGCGCCGCCCTGCGACCGCACCCGCTGCCAGCGCCGCGACCGCCGATTGGGATTCGCTCGCCGCCGAGGTGCGCAGTTGCAGGCAGTGCGGCCTGCATGCCACGCGCACCCAGACCGTATTTGGCGTCGGCAATCGCAGCGCCGATCTGCTGGTTGTGGGCGAGGCGCCCGGTGCCGATGAAGACCAGCAGGGCGAGCCCTTCGTGGGGCGTGCCGGCGTGCTGCTCAACGCCATGCTGCGTGCGCTGCGCCGTCCGCGCGAAACCGTGTTCATCGCCAACGTGCTCAAGTGCCGTCCGCCCGGCAATCGCGATCCGAATCCCGAAGAGGTGCGCTGCTGCCTACCGTTCCTGCATCGCCAGATCGCGCTGCTGCAGCCTAAGCTGATGCTGGCCGTGGGGCGCATCGCCGCGCAGAACCTGCTCGCCACCGAAACGCCGATCGGCAAGTTGCGTGGCAGCGTGCATCGCTTTGGCAGCGCCGGCACACCACTGATCGTCACCTATCATCCTGCCTATCTGCTGCGCAGCCCTGGCGAGAAGCGCAAGGCCTGGAACGATCTGTGCTTTGTCAGGCGCGAGCTGGTGCGCGTCACAGCCAGGACCGGCTGAAGAAGACTGCGAGGGAGCGCGCTATGGTGGCAGTGGTAAGGGAAGCAGCCGGCATCCCGCAAATTCTTCCGCGACCGATGACCGAGGCCGACGTGCCCGCCGTGCTCGCGCTCGAGCACGGCGCCTACACTTTTCCATGGACCGAGGGAATCTTTCGCGATTGCCTGCGCGTCGGCTACTACTGCTGCGTGCTCGAGATCGACTACCTGCTGGTCGGCTACGGCGTAATTTCCAGCGGCGCCGGCGAAGCCCACCTGCTGAACCTGTGCGTACGCGAGGAATTCCGTTGCCGCGGCCTCGGCCGCCGCCTGCTCGAATACCTCCTGGACCTCGTCTCCCACAGCGGCGCCCGTATCGCCTTCCTCGAAGTAAGGCCCGCAAATACCGGCGCCGTGCGCCTCTATGAATCTATGCACTTCCAGCAAATCGGCATGCGCCGAGGCTATTACCAGGTGGAAGGCGGCCGCGAAGACGCGTTGGTCATGCGGCGCGATCTTACGGTTTGAGCGCGAAGCCCTGCGGCGTTGGTGCGCGTGTCGCTGATCGCGCTCACGCCGCAATGCGGCGTCGTGTGACGAGAGCAATTTTCCCTTCGTGGAGCGTGCGCCTGATCGCGGTGCGATGTGGCGCACCAGACCCTGCGCAGACCCGCATAGGCGATGGCGCGGTCGCTACGCAGGTGCACGCATTCGGGACTTTTCCGGCTAGAATGCGCGCCCTGGAATTGTGACGGTGCCGGCACCATGATTTCGATTGATCAGGAAATACTGCGCCGGCGCACCTTTGCAATCATCTCCCACCCCGATGCAGGCAAGACCACGCTCACGGAAAAGTTGCTGCTGTTCGGTGGCGCGATCCAAATGGCGGGCACGGTCAAGGGGCGTAAGGCGGCGCGCCATGCCACTTCGGACTGGATGCGGCTCGAGCAGCAGCGTGGTATTTCGGTGACCAGTTCGGTGATGCAGTTTCCCTATCAGGACTGCATCGTCAACCTGCTCGATACGCCCGGCCACGAGGATTTCTCGGAGGACACCTACCGCACGCTCACGGCGGTCGATTCGGCGCTGATGGTGATCGACTGCGCCAAGGGTGTCGAACAGCGCACCATCCGCCTGATGGAAGTGTGCCGGCTGCGCGATACGCCGATCATGACTTTCGTCAACAAGCTCGATCGCGACGGGCGCGCGCCCATCGAGCTGCTCGATGAAATCGAGGCGGTGTTGAAGATTCACCCGGCGCCGATCACCTGGCCGATCGGCATGGGCCGCGAACTCACCGGCATCTACCACCTGCCTGAAGACCGCATCTACGTCTATGAAGCCGGTGCGCGTGGGCGGGTCGGCGGCAACCGCGTGATCGACGGCCTGCAGAGCGCCGAGGCGCGCGAACTGCTGGGGGATCAGGCCGACCGCTTCGTCGAGGAAGTCGAACTGGTACGCGGTGCCACCGCGAGCTTCGATGCCACGGAGTATCGCGCCGGACGGCAGACGCCGGTGTTCTTCGGTTCGGCGATCAGCAATTTCGGCGTTGAGGAACTGCTCAGCGCCTTCGTCAAATACTCGCCGCCGCCGCTGGCGCGCGCCACGCGCGAGCGACTGGTAGAGCCGCTCGAAGCATCCCTGAGTGGCTTTGTGTTCAAGATCCAGGCGAACATGGATCCGGGCCATCGCGATCGCATCGCCTTCATGCGGCTGTGCTCGGGCCGCTATCAGCGCGGCATGCGCCTGTTTCACACGCGCCTGCGCAAGGAAGTGCGGGTCGCCGACGCGCTCACCTTCATGGCGGCCGAGCGCGCGCAGACTGAAGAAGCCTATGCGGGCGACATCATCGGCCTGCACAATCACGGCACCATCAATATTGGCGACACCTTTTCCACCGGCGAGTCGCTGGCATTTACTGGCATTCCGGATTTCGCGCCCGAAATGTTCCGGCGCGCGGTGCTGCAAGATCCATTGCGCATGAAGGCGCTGGCCAAGGGGCTGGCGCAGCTGTGCGAGGAGGGGGCGACGCAGCTGTTCAAGCCGGTACGCAATGCCGACCTGATCCTGGGCGCGGTGGGGCCGTTGCAGTTCGAAGTAGTGGCCTTCAGGCTGGCCGACGAATACGCGGTGCAGTGTACTTTCGAGGCAATCAACGTGTACACCGCGCGCTGGGTCAGCGGCAGCGATCCGCGCAAGCTGGAGGAGTTCACGATGAAGGCACACGACAACCTGGCGCGCGATCACAGCGGCGCGCTGGTGTATCTGGCGCCCTCACGCGTCAATCTGCAGCTGACGCTCGAGCGCTGGCCCGAGATCCGCTTCAGCGAAACGCGCGAGCATCTGGCCCATGTCGATGACTGAAGCGAGTTCAGGTGGGCGCGAGCGGCGGCTGGCACAGCGTGCCTGGGCGCTGACGGCCTGGGCCAATCACGGGTTTGTGACCACGGTACTGGTAGGCTTCTTCCCGATTTTTCTGAACAAATACTGGGCGGCGGATTTGCCGGGCACGCAATCCACGTTGTACCTGGGCCTCGCGAATTCCAGCGCCAGCCTGGTCGTGATGCTGATCGCACCGTGGCTGGGCGCGCTGGCCGACCGGCGCGGGCAAAAGAAACTCTGGCTGGGCCTGTTCACTGCGCTGGGCGTAGTGGCAACGGCACTGCTCGCCTTTATTGGCCAGGGTGACTGGCAGTGGGCGCTGCCGGTGTTTGCGCTGGCCTCCGTGGGGTTCTACGCCGGCTCCTCGTTTCAGGATGCGCTGCTGGTGCAGGTGTCCACGCCCGCGGAGGTGCATCGCATCTCGGCTTATGGTTTCGCGGCCGGATACCTGGGCGGTGGACTGTTGTTGCTGTTCAATGCGCTGCTGGCACTGCATCCGGACTGGTTTGGTGTTGCCGACAAGGTGGCGGCCACCCGCATCGCCTTTCTGGATGTCGCGTTGTGGTGGGCACTGTTCACGCTGCCAATTTTCTGGCGAGTGCCGGAGGCGAGGCCTACCGTGAAGCCGCCGGGCTGGCGGGAACTCTGGGCCACGATACGCAAGGTGCTGGCTGACGACACCGTGCGCGGCTTCCTGATCGCCTACTGGTTGTACATCGATGGCATCGGCACGTTGCAGCAGATGGCGGTCGATTTTGGCGCCAAGCTCGGCCTGCCGACTGCGGCCCTGATCCAGGCGCTGCTGCTGGTGCAGTTCATCGCCTTCCCGTCGGCGTTGTTATTCGGCCGACTCGGCGATCGCATCGGCGCGCGCCGCGCGATCCTGATTGGCCTCGCGGTGTTCGTGTTCGTCACCGGCTGGGCGCTGTTCCTGCGGACGGCCTGGCAGTTCTACGTGCTGGCGGCGCTGGTGGGTACGGTACAGGGCGGCGTGCAGTCATTGTCGCGCTCGCTGTTCTCGCGCCTGATTCCGCGCGAACGTTCCGGCGAATACTTTGGTTTCTACAACATGCTGGGCAAGTTCGCCGCGGTGGTGGGTCCCACGCTGGTGGGCACCATGGCAGCGCTCAGCGGCAGCCCACGTATCGGTGTGTCATCGCTGGTGCTGTTGTTCGGTGCCGGCGCGATACTGCTGTGGCGGGTGCGCGAGCCGGCAGTTTAAGTCGCGCCGGTATTTTCCTGCGGCACGCGGAAGGCGCGCGCCTTGCGGATGAAATCGCGCAGCGCCGCGGGGTCGCCAGGGCTGCCGTAGCGCAGCTGCGAGTAGTGGGTGGCGAGTGGCAACAGCGTAGCCGCCAGCGCCGCACGCGATCGTGAGAGCAATTGCGCATGCGCAAGCACACCGGTGTGCGGCGCACGCGCCAGGCCAGCGCGCGCCAGGCGCCGGTCCACATGTCGCCACGCACGCGCAATCGCGTCGGGACGCGCGGCGCGCAGCGCGTGGCGCAAGGTCCAGGCCATCCACAGCATCCAACTGGTGAGACCCGCACCCAGCGCGATCGCCAGCGCCTGCCAATCACGATCGGCAAAGCCCAGCCGGCGGGCCAGGTTCAATTGCCGCGCGAAATTGAATCCGACCACTTGGTCCTGCCACCAGGCGCTGAGCGCATCCCAGGCCTGCAGCGCATTGGTCAGCCAGGGTGCGCGCAGCAGGCGGTCGCTGCCACCGGCACGGCCGCCGGTATATTCATACACCCCGCGCGTCAGCCGGCCGGGCGCAACCACTGCGGTAGGATCGGTGTGCACCCAGCCGCGACCCGGGAGCCACACTTCCGCCCAGGCGTGCGCATCGGATTGCCGCACCGTCAGATAACCTCCGACGCGGTTCCAATCGCCGCCGAGATACCCTGTGACGACCCGCGCCGGTACGCCGCCGGCGCGCATCAGTGTCACAAAGGCCGAGGCGTAGTGGGCGCAGAAGCCCTGGTGCGTACTGAACAGCAGGTCATCGACAGCATCGCGCCCCAGGCGCTGCGGCGTGAGCGTGTACTCGAAGCCTCCATCGCGCAGGTAGCTCATCGCCTCGCCGACGAAGGCCGCATCGTCATGCGCTGCTGCGCGCAGGCCGTGAGCGAGCACCAGCGTGCGCGGATTGCGCTGCGCCGGCAGCTCAAGGTCCACGCGCCGCGCGAGCGTCGAGAGCTCGGCGCTGCTGCTCGCCTGTGGATAGGACACCAGCTCGTAGCTCTGCGCCTGGTTGATCGCGCGCGGTGTCAGCAGTTGGTAGTCATAGCTGAAACTGACGAAGGGCAATTCGCTGGGCATGGGCAGCTCGAGTGCCAGCAACGTGCCATGGGTGTTGGGCTCGAGCGTGACGCTGTAGTGATAGGCCGGGCCGTGATAGTCCAGCTCTGCGATGCGCGCGCTGTCGCCGCGTTGTCGCCGCCAGGTGTGACCGTCGAAATTGTGCAGTACCGGTCCGCGCCAGTAACGCAGTTGTGGTGGCGGCACCGGCCCGGTGAATCGCGCGCGCAGGGCCGGCTCGTCCGATTCGACCAGGCGCGCGATATCTCCCGGGCTCATCTCGTCGCTGAGTCCGGTGATAGCGTCATCGTCGCTCGGTAGCGCCCAGAACGCGCCGGGCAGTCGCGGGAAGAACAAGAACAGCACCAGTCCGAGCGGCACAGCCAGCAGCAGTTGCCTCCCCGAGCCGCGCAGCAATTGCGCTGGCGCCTGGTTGGCACCGCCATCCAGGCCGCGCAGCGCTGCTGCGCATAGCCACAGCGTCGCGGCATAGAACGGCAGGCGCCACAACTGCTGGCGATCCAGGCAGGCGGCCAGCAGCAGGAACAACGCGGCGCCCAGGATCACGTGCCAGTCTCGCGGCGCCCGCGATTCGAACAGTTTCGCGGCGGTCATCGCCGTAAGCAGCGTAGCGCCGGCGTCGAGTCCGTTGAGCGTGCGAAAACTCAGCAGTACGCCGGCCGTGAGCAGCAGCGCGCTGATGATGCGCAGCAGCCGGGGCAACCAGCTTGCCGACCAGCGGGCCGGATGCAAAGTCGCGCGCACATGCCAGGCGCAGGCAGCCGCCAGCACCGGCAGGCACCACCAGGCGGTGTGATGTGCGTTCAGCAGCGCTGCCAGCATCAGACCCGCGAGCGCGAGGCGCCGGCCCGAGCGGCTGGGCGGCGGCGCAATATTGGCGGTGGCGCTCACGGCGGCACTCACAGCGGTGCCTCGTCATAGAGTGCGAGCGCGCGCTGCAGTTCGACCTGCTGCTCGGCGCCGCGCCCCAACCCCAGTTGCGCACCGGGCAGATCGAGCCCGCAGGCGGCGCCACTGCGGTCGCAATCGACGGCCCAGGCGGCGAGCTGGCTGAGCCGCGCTTCGAGATCCAGGCCCTCGAGGCCTGCGAAACTCAGCAGGTGCTCATCGCCCCCATCGCCTTCGTACTGCGCGACCATCAGCGGGCCGCCGCGCGCGTAGACCTTCCAGGCAATGCGGTGCGGATTGTCGCCCTGGTTGAAGGCACGCAAGTTCGCCCATTGCTCCTCGTCGCTCCCGGCCATCGGCGCCCGCTGCCGGCCGGAGTGCGATCCGGAACTGGGCAGCGTGCGCGTGCCGACGGGCCTGGGATAGACGATTGCAGTGAGCGGCAAATACAGCCACGCCCAGGCGCGGAACAGACCGAACGGTGCTGTAGTGGATAGGGCGATGCGATCGAGCACCAGGCGGCCGCGTCGCGGCGCCAGATAGTCGAGCTGCACGGTCTCGATGGCGTGGGCCGCGAGCTCGAAATAGCTGTTGCTGCCATCGCGACTACGCACACACAGTGCGCGGCGCGCGCTGCCGTGAGAATTGCTGAAACGCAGC
Source organism: Gammaproteobacteria bacterium (assembly GCA_043752035.1). Lineage (GTDB taxonomy): Bacteria > Pseudomonadota > Gammaproteobacteria > Steroidobacterales > Steroidobacteraceae > FEN-1191. Next base: position 2,735 of record JAYUZE010000165.1, on the reverse strand, counting down.
TCGATCAAACCGCTGCCGCCGGCGTGCGTATCGAGCGCGCGTGCCTGGATCAACTCGAGCCCCTGCAGCGTGCGCTGGCACTCGTACATGCCCACCAGCATGAAACCTGCCAGCGTGAAGGTGAGCAGCAGCGCCAGGCTGTTGGTGTAGTTGAGCCCCGCCAGTAGCATCACGAACAGCAGCAGGCTGAAGCCCAGGCCCGCTCGCGTGGGCAGGATATAGAGACGGCGCGCGCGCAATATCACGGGCGGCTGGTCGGCGCCCTGGCGACGGCGGGCCCAGGCGGCGGCGCGTTCGAGCAGACGCGCGCGCAACATGCGTTTCAGACCGGTACCGGCACCGAGTTCAACAGCTCGGCGGCAAGTCGTGCCCCATCCGCCTCTTCGCTCCCACCCCGCCGCTCGAGCCGGTGACCGGCCACCGCTGGCAATACCGCCTGCAGGTGTTCAGGTAACACGGCGCGCTCGCCGGCGAGTAGTGCCCAGGACTGCGCCGCGCGCACCAGGCCCTGCGCGGCGCGCGGCGAAAGCCCGAGTCGCCACAGAGTGCGCGATTGCGCAACCAGCGCCTGCACATAGTCGAGCAACGTGGCACTCACATAGATCGCGCGCGCGGCGCGCTGCGCGGCCAGCAGCGCAGCGGCATCGAGCACCGGCGGTGTGGCAGCCAGCGTCTCGCGCAAATCGCCGGCGACCAGCAGGCGTCGCTCGGATTCCTGGTCGGGGTACCCTAAGCTGACGCGCATCAGGAAGCGATCGAGTTGCGATTCGGGCAGGCCGAAGGCGCCGAGCTGCTCGCGCGGATTCTGTGTGGCGACCACGAAGAAGGGCTCGGGCAGCGGGTGCGTGGTGCCATCGACGCTGACCTGGCGCTCTTCCATGGCCTCGAGCAGCGCGCTCTGTGCCTTGGGGCTGGCGCGATTGATTTCATCGGCCAGCAGCAGTTGCGTGAATATCGGGCCCGGCCGGAACTGGAACTTCTGCGTGGCGCGATCGAACACTGATACGCCAATCACATCGGCAGGCAGCAGGTCGCTGGTGAACTGCAGGCGCCGCCATTCCAGGCCCAGCACCCGCGCCAGCGTATGCGCCAGCGTGGTCTTGCCAACACCGGGCACATCTTCGATCAGCAGGTGTCCGCGCGCGAGCAGGCAGGCGACGCACAGGCGGATCTGCGCCGGCTTGCCGAGCACCACGTGTTCGACCGCAGCGACTGCGGCGCTCAGCGGATTCATGATTGCAGTGCCCGCACTTGCGCGAGCTGGCGCGTCAGGCCCGCCAGCGTGCGCTCGAATTCGGCCAGGCGCTCGCGCTCCTGCACCACGACCGCCGCGGGGGCGCTGCGCACGAAATTTTCGTTGGCGAGCTTGGCGCCGGCGCGCGTGATTTCTTCCTGCGTCTTGCGCATGCGCTTCTCGAGCCGCGTGAATTCGACTGCCGGATCGATCAGCCCGGCCATCGGCACCAGCAGCGTCAGCTCGCCGACCAGTGCCGCGGCCGCCGGCGGTGCAGTTGTGCCTGAGGCCAGCGCCTGCGGCGCAAGGACGCCCGCGAGCCGCATCAGCAACGGCTGATGGCGGCGCGCCAGCTCCAGGTCGTTGGCGCTCGCATGTTGCAACAGCAGCGGTAGTTTCTTTGCCGGGCTGATATCCATCTCGCCTCGGATCTGCCGCACGCCGAGCACCACGCGCATCAGCCACTGCATGTCGGCTTCGGCGGCTTCATCGGCGGCGTAGTCGCTGACCCCAGGCCAGGGGGCCAGCATGATGGTGGACATCGCCGGATTGCCGGCGCTGCTGGAAATTGTGGCGGTGCCGTCGGCACCCTCGGCGCGGGCCAGCGGCGCCACGCGCTGCCAGATTTCCTCGGTGATGAAGGGCATCAGCGGATGCAGCGCGCGCAATAGCGCTTCCAGCACTTGCAGCAGGGTGCGGCGCGCCGCGCGTCGCTGGGCCGCGGCGCTGTCGCTGCCCTGCATCACCGGCTTCACGAGCTCCAGATACCAGTCGCAGTACTCGTGCCAGGTGAATTCGTAGAGTGCGCTAGCCGCAAAGTCAAAGCGATAGTCGCGGAAAGCGCTATCGACCGCGGCGATGGTTTTTCCCAGTCGCGAGATGATCCAGCGGTCGGCGAGCGTGAGTTCCACCGGGCCGCCAGCCGTCGCTGTCGCGTCGCCTGGCGTGCCGTCGGCTGCCAGCGTCATCAGCACGAAGCGCGCCGCATTCCACAGCTTATTGCAGAAGTTGCGATAGCCCGCGACCCGCTGCAAGTCGAAGCGGATGTCGCGCCCGTGCGTGGCGAGCGAGGCAAAGGTGTAGCGCAGCGCGTCGGTACCGTGCGCGGCGATGCCGTCCGGGAACTGCTTGCGGGTGGCGCGCTCGATGCCCGGCTTGAGCTGCGGGCGCATCAATCCCGTGGTGCGTTTGGCCAGCAGGTCATCGAGACTGATGCCGTCGATGACATCGAGCGGATCGATTACGTTGCCCTTGGTCTTCGACATCTTCTGGCCTTCGCCATCGCGTACCAGGCCATGCACGTAGACATCGCGGAACGGTACCTCGCCCATGAATTTCAGGCCGAACATGATCATGCGCGCGACCCAGAAGAATATGATGTCGAAGCCGGTGACCAGCGCGCTGGTGGGGTAGAAGCGCGCCAACTCCGGCGTCTGCGCCGGCCAGCCCAAGGCCGAGAACGGCCACAACGCCGAGGAAAACCAGGTGTCGAGCACGTCCT
>JAYUZE010000164.1:0-9245 GCA_043752035.1 Gammaproteobacteria bacterium | reverse complement strand
GGAGCGGATCATGTTGGAAACCATTGCGGTAGTACTGTTGATTCTCTGGTTACTGGGCATGGTGTCTTCGTACACCGCCGGCGGTTTCATACACATCCTACTGGTCATCGCCGTCGTGGTGGTGCTGATCCGCGTCATCCGCGGACGAAACCCGCTGTAACAGGGGAATACGATGAACCCCGTAAAGATTTTGGCGATCCTGCTGATAGCTGGCGGCGCACTCGCTCTCGGTTACCGCGGTTTCAACTACACCAAGGAAACGCACACCGCCGACGTCGGTGATCTGCACATCGCCCTGGCGGAGAAGCAGCACGTCACAGTGCCCGCATGGGCCGCGTTTGCCGCCATTGCCGGCGGTGTGCTGTTGCTGGTGAGCGCGCGCAAGCGCTAGTCGCAGCGCTCTGGAGCAGGTGCAATGTCCGCGCTTAAAGTCCGGCCTATGGTGAACCGGCTGCCGGGTTGCAGAGCACTACAAAATGCGGGTCATGCCCCTGCTCGTTGCGGGTCCTCTGCATGGTGACTCTGTTCTCGCGCAAGTGACTCGCCATGGTCTGGGTGCCTTGAAACTCTTCCACGATTGCCCGCCCTGCCGGATCGGCATTGCAAAGATTGCCAGTAACCCTGCGCCGCTTCGTACCGACGCTCAGTTCGTCAGCTCACCTAGTCGCTTCCGGGCATTAGCCGGCAAGGCTTTGCCATGATGGCGCACACTGCCACCGCTCCGGTGATCTCGCTGTTCATCGGCCAGCTGATGGCGCTGATACTCGTCGGTCGCCTGCTGGGGGAATTGGCCCTGCGCCTGGGCCAGCCGGCTGTGATCGGCCAGTTGCTGGGCGGCATCGTACTTGGACCGTCATTGCTGGGCGCACTCTGGCCGGCCGCGCAGCACGGGCTTTTTCCGGACGTTGCCGCGCAACGCGGCATGCTCGACGCGGTGGCACAGCTCGGCGTACTGATGTTGCTCTTGCTGACCGGCATGGAGACTAACCTGGCGATCGTGCAACGGGTTCGGCGCGCCGCGGTAAGTGTCTCGCTGTTTGGCATTGGCCTGCCCTTCGCAGGCGGAGTCGCCCTTGGCATGTTGCTTCCGGCCGCGCTACTGCCCGCGCCGGAGGCCCGATTGCTGACGGCGCTGTTCTTGGGCACCGCGCTGTCGATCTCATCGGTAAAGATTGTCGCCACCGTCATCCGTCAGCTGAATTTCACGCACCGGCGCGTGGGTCAGGTGCTATTGGCATCAGCGGTACTCGATGACACCCTGGGGTGGATCATCCTCGCGGTGGTCTTCGGGCTGGCGCGCCACGGTACCGTCGACTTCAGTGTGCTGGGCCGGACCATGGTTGGCGCGGTGCTGTTCCTCACACTGAGCTTCGCATTCGGGCGGCGTGGCGTCAGCTTCCTGATTCGCTGGTCCAATGACCATCTGCGCAGCGACATGGCCGTGGTTACCACGATATTGCTGGTGATGGGCCTATGTGCTCTGGCGACCGACGCGCTGGGCCTGCACACCGCGCTGGGGGCATTTGTCGCCGGCATGCTGGTGGGGCAGTCACCGATATTGACCGGTCACATCGAGGCGCAGTTGCGCGGCATGATCACAGCCTTCTTCATGCCAGTCTTTTTCGGGCTGGCAGGGCTGAGCGCGGACTTGGGCGTGCTGCGGCAACCCTCGTTGTATGAGTGGGCCATGATCATCATCGTAGTCGCAAGTGTCGGAAAATTTGGCGGCGCCATGCTGGGTGGCCGACTGGGCGGACTATCGATGCGCGAGTCGGTGGCTGTAGGGTGCGGCATGAACGCGCGCGGCTCCACCGAAGTGATCATCGCCACGCTGGGCCTGGCGATGGGAGCTCTCACACCGACGCTGTTTACACTCATCCTGACGATGGCAATCGTGACCACGCTGGTCATGCCGCCGACATTGCGTATCGCGCTTCGACACGTGCCGCTGATGGCGGACGAGAAAAAGCGCCTCGATCAGCTGGCGTTTGACCGGGAAAGTTTTGTCAGCCGCCTCGAGCGACTGTTGATGGCCGTTGACGAGAGCGCGAGCGGGCGACTGGCGTCCCGTCTGGTAGGCCTGCTGGCCGGGGCGCGTGGCATGCCGACCACAGTGGTGCCCCTCAAGCACACCCGCAAGCAGGCCAATCGCCCCGAAGGGGCAGGACCTGCGGTAACGGTGGCCGCTGAGCAGGGCCACGCTGCCGCGCCCGATGATTCCGATTCACCGCGCTCGCCGATCTTGGTCGAAGTCGCCAGGTCATCCAGTTCACGCTTCGCCCAGGAGACGATTGCCGCGCAGGCCGGTAAGGGTTTCGGCCTCTTCTGGCTGGGCGTTGAGCCTGCGGTCGATTCATCGGGCGCCATACACGCCGACGTGACGGACGCCATTGCCGGATTCAATGGCAACTCCGCTATCGTATTTGCACGCGGCGCCCTGGGCGCGGGCGATAACGGCCGGCCGCTCAAGCTGCTGCTGGCTGTTACCGGCACTGCCTATTCCAGTCGCGCGGCGGACATTGCCTTGGCGCTCGCACAGGCCAGTGCCGGCACGCTGACGGCCCTGTATGTCGATCCCGAGGCCGCAATTCGCAGTTGGCACCAGGATTTGGGCGGAACGCTGCGGTCCAGGCGGCACGGCGCGGCCGTGTTGCGTGAAGTGGTGGAACTGGGAAGACACTACGGCATTGCGGTTCACGGCCGCGTCAAATACACACCGGACGCGGCGCGCGCCATTCTCGCCGAACTCGGAGCCGGACAGTACGACCTGCTGGTGATGGGTGTGACTACGCGATCCGGAGAGTCACTGTTCTTTGGGGCCGTGCCCTCGGCGGTGCTGGCCGGAATGCGGGAGTCTTTGCTGCTGGTGGCCACCTGAGGCCAGTGCGCACAGTCGCCGTCGTGTTTGCCGCGAACGGCGCCGTGCGTGCGATCGCGTACAGTCCGTGGCCCGGCGCCGGTGCACAGTAGCCACCGGTGCTCGCCGTTCGAGCGAATCTACTGCCAGGAAATTATTATGAACTCTCTATTGCGTTTGGGCCTCATGAGTGCAGCGCTCGTGATCATGGCCGGTGCTGTACAGGCCGCCAGCGACAGTGATGCGACCACGCTGTTTCGCAACTCCAGTCAAAGCGCAGAGTACTTCAAGAAAAGCTACGGTTATGCTGTATTCCCAACCATCGGTAAGGGCGGGCTCGGCATCGGCGCTGCGCACGGCTCAGGCCACGTATACCAGCAGGGCAAGCGTATCGGCCGCGTTACCATGAACCAGCTGAGCGTCGGCTTCCAGGCGGGTGGCGAAGGCTACAGTCAGATCATCTTCTTCGAGGACAAGCATGCGCTGGCAAAGTTTACTGCTGGCAATTTCGAATTCAGCGCGGACATCGGTGCAATCGCCATCACGGCGGCGGCAGCGGTAAGTGCGGGCACGAAGGGCGCTGACGCGTCCGCCAGCACTGAAAAGCAGGACGCTGCGACCGCCGGTAGTTACAACAAGGGCATGGTGGTTTTCACAGTCGCCAAGGGCGGCCTGATGTACAACGCGGCGCTGGCCGGACAGAAGTTCAGCTATCACGGTAGCGCAGTGCTGTAGCCATTGGTCTGGAAGGAAAGCTGCGGCGGCGCGCTAAAGCGTGCTGCCGCACCGACCGCCCCGGTCAGACGTAGCACTATCTGCCCACGCGGCAGGCTGCCGTTTCCCAAGCTCTCAATTGAAGGATATGTATGAAGACAAAAATCGCAATCACTGTTCTGGCGCTCAGCGCCGCGCTGGTCCCGGTCATCAGTTTCTCCGCCGATGACGGCGACGCTGATCGCTCGCATCCCAAGGCCTTTGTAAAGGATTCGGCCATTACTACGAAGATCAAGGCCAAGCTGGCCGCCGATCACCTGACCAGCCTCGGCCGCATTCATGTGGACACAGATGCCAACGGTGCTGTCTGGCTGTCGGGAAGCGCCCGCACCCAGGCTGACATCGATTCGGCTATCTCGGTCGCCAAGGCCACGGAAGGCGTGACGTCGGTCAATAGCACGCTCAAAGTCAAGAAGGACGACTGAACCAGATCGCTTCGCAGCCCGATCGTCCAGGGTGACGATCGGGCTGCTTGCGCGGCTCACTTTGAAGCTCCCATGCGATCATCTCCTCAGGTGCTGCTGTTTTCTGCTGCGCTGATCGCCTGCACACTGGGCGCATGCGCTGCGCTTCCTGCCGGCTCCGGAGCGGCCAAGCAGGCCTCGACGTCGTTCTCTCAACCGGAGACTACGCGCCTGGGGCAGATCTATGCACAAGCTGCGCCGATCCACCCAGACGCTTCCGCATTCCGTATTCTCTCCGTGGGTGCCGATGGATTCGCGATGCGCATGCAAATGATTGCCACCGCTGAGCACAGCCTGGATGCGCAGTACTACATTTTTCACGGCGATCACACTGGTAAGCTACTGACCGGTGCGCTGTTGTCGGCCGCCGACCGCGGCATTCACGTACGTCTGCTGTTAGACGACGGTGAGACTGTTGCCGGTGACGAGCAGATCGTGGCCCTGGCGGCGCATCCGCAGATTGAAATCCGTATTTTCAACCCGTTTGCCTATCGCGGCCACCACCTGCTGCTGCGAAGCCTGGAGTTCGCATTCAGCGCGGGCCGCCTTGACTATCGCATGCACAATAAGCTCCTGCTGGTCGACAACGCCGCCGCCCTGATCGGTGGTCGCAACATCGGCGACGCCTATTTTCAGATCGACACCGATGAACAGTATGCCGACGACGATGTGTATGTCGGCGGCCCGATCGTGCAGAGGCTAGCGGCGACTTTTGACGAATTCTGGAACAGCGCACTCGCCATCCCGGTGGAGGCGCTTGCCGGCGGCAAGCCACAGGCATCGGCACTGGATAAGGCCCGCCTGCGCCTGGCGGGGCAGCAGGCCCAGGATGGCGCGAGCGGGTACGTGCAGCGCGCTGCCGGGGGTGAACCCTTGGCGAGCATAGTCGGCGGCCGCACGCCATTGGTGTGGTCGTCGGCCCAGGTAGTCTGTGATAGTCCGGAAAAGCGGCGCGTCGCAGCCGGCTCCATGGTGGGCAGGCTCATGTACGAGCCGGTAGCAGCAGCTGCGGCCGGCGTACAGACCGAGCTGCTGATGATTACGCCGTACTTCGTACCCACTGACGCGGAAATACTGCTGCTGCACACTCTGCGGCTGCGCAACGTTACAGTACGCATTCTGACAAATTCGCTCGAGTCGACCAACGCCCTGCCAGCACATGCAGCCTACGCGCGCTTTCGAAAGCAATTGCTGCGCGATGGCGTTGAACTCTACGAGGTACGCGCGCTGCTGGGACGCACCAGCAGGGGCAGCGGACAGTCCGCGGCCATTTCGCGCTTCGGCAACTACGGACTGCACGCCAAGTTATTCGTCTTCGACCGGCAACAGCTGTTCATCGGCTCCATGAATTTTGACCAGCGCTCGGTGCGATTCAATACCGAGATTGGCCTGATCATCGCCAGCCCGGAATTGGCACAGCAGACGGCGGCGCGTTTCGAAGCCATGACGCAACCGGCCAGTGCCTACCACGTGGTGCAGGAGCCGTCCTCGAGTGGCCGCCCTCGACTGCTGTGGCGTACCCTCGAGAACGGAGTGGCGGTCGAGCACAGGCGCGAGCCGTCACCAACGCTGTGGCGTCGCGTGGCTGTCGACCTGCTGGCCCTGTTACCGCTGAAAAAAGAGCTATGAAGCGCCGGTCGTATTGCGCGGCGTGGGTTGCGGCGGCGCTGCTGTTGTCAACCGGCGTGCGTGCCGACCCTTCGCTGGTAGCCCAGGCAGAGATCAGCTTTCTGCTCGCTGAGGTGGCGAAATCCAACTGCGAGTTTTATCGCAATGGAAGTTGGTACGCGGCGACGCGGGCTGCCCAGCATCTGCAGGATAAATATGCATCGCGTTCCGTCGCCGCGCGGGTTACTACTGCCGAAGACTTTATCGAGTTAGTGGGTACCCGCAGCAGCTTCAGCGGCATTGTCTACGCCATCAGCTGCCCGGGCGCAATCACTTTCCCCTGCGCACAGTGGCTCAAGCAACGCCTGGCAGTCTATCGCCAGGCCCTTGACTAGCCTATGTGTGCCAGCGCACCGACCTAATCGCTGCCGTCGCACTACAGTACACGGTTCTACACCGAGGTCAGCCATGCCCAGTGAAGCGATCGGTGTCAGGCCTGCAGGCGCGGCGATCCCCGCCGACGGTTCGGCCGAAGCACAACGTCGAAATGCGCTGCTCAAGGCCGGTGCGTTGCAGAGCGCCATCCTCAACAGCGCTAATTTTTCGATCATCGCCACCGATGAGAAAGGCATTATCCAGCTGTTCAACGTTGGTGCCGAACGCATGCTCGGCTTCAAGGCTGCGGAGGTAGTCAACCGGATAAGCCCCAGTGATATTCACGATCCCGGTGAGGTAAAGGCGCGCGCCGAGGCGCTCAGCATCGAGCTTGCGACGCCAATCAATCCGGGATTCGAGGCGCTGGCGTTCAAGGCCTCGCGCGATATCGAGGACATCTACGAGCTGACCTATATCTGCAAGGACGGGAGTCGCTTCCCGGCCATCATCTCGATCACGGCGCTTCGCGACGACTATCGCGACATCATCGGTTATCTGTTGATCGGCACCGACAATTCGGTCCGCAAGCGCGTCGAGTCGGAGCTGCACCAGGCCATTGCGGCAGCGGAAAAGGCCAATCACGCCAAGAGCGATTTCCTCTCGAACATGAGTCACGAGCTGCGCACACCGCTCAATGCGATCCTGGGTTTTGCCCAGCTGGTGGAATCCGGATCGCCCGTGCCGACGCCGGGTCAGAAACGCAACATCGAACAGATACTCAAGGCTGGCTGGTACCTGCTGGAGTTGATCAATGAAATCCTCGACCTGGCGCTGATCGAGTCCGGTCGCTTGACCTTGTCCGCCGAGCCGGTCTCGCTGAACGAAGTGCTGCTCGAGTGCCGCGGCATGATCGAGCCGCAAGCGCACAAGCGCGGCATCAGCCTGTCGTTCCCGTCGTTTGATCGGCCATGCTTTGTGCAGGCTGATCGGACCCGCGTCAAGCAGGTCCTGATCAACCTGCTGTTCAATGCGGTCAAGTACAACAGGCCATCGGGTTCGGTGGTGGTGGAATGCACGCCGGGTGCCGCCCAATCGGTCCGTATCAGCGTCCGGGATTCGGGAGCAGGCCTGGCGCGCGAACAACTTGAACAGTTATTCCAGCCCTTCAACCGGCTCGGCAAGGAGTCCAGCGGCGAGGAGGGCACTGGAATCGGTCTTGTGATGACCAAGAAGCTGGTCGAACTCATGGATGGTGCCATCGGCGCCGATAGCATCGAGGGGACGGGCAGCGTGTTCTGGGTGGAGTTCGCGCGTGCCAGTGCGCCGCGCCTTGCCAAGGCAGAGGGCGGGCTTGCGAGCCTGGTGCCGAAAGCAGTGGCGGATGGGCGGGTACTGCGCACCTTACTGTACGTGGAGGACAACCCCGCCAATCTGGAGCTGGTCGAGCAGTTAATCGCCCGACGGGCAGACCTGCGTCTGCTTAGTGCCATCAACGCCAAGGTCGGCATCGAGCTCGCACTCGCCTACCGACCGCACGTGATACTCATGGACATCAACCTGCCGGGAATGAGTGGGATTGAGGCGCTGCGGATTCTGCGCGCAGATCCGGCCACGGCGCGAACGCCGGTCATCGCGGTCAGCGCCAACGCAGTGCCGCGCGACATCGAGAAGGGCCTCGCGGCCGGGTTCTTCAATTACCTGACCAAGCCGATCATGGTGGAACAATTTATGAGCACACTCGATCTGGCCTTGGCCCGCGCCAAGGAAGTCGCCAACCTGTCCGTCGAGGCATCACCGGCATGAAAATCAGTGAAGCCGAGCTGCTGGGCGCCCGCATCCTGATCGTTGATGATCAGCAGGCGAATGTCAGCCTGCTGGAGCAGATGTTGCGCGACGCCGGTTACAGTGCCGTGAGCTCAACCATGGATCCGCGTAAGGTCGCGCCGCTGCACCGCCAACAGCGTTTTGACCTTATTCTGCTCGACCTGCAGATGCCGGGTATGGACGGCTTCCAGGTAATGGCTGAACTGCGGACCAACGATGTGGACAGCTATCTGCCCGTGCTGGTGATCACAGCACAGCCAGGTCACAAATTGCGTGCGCTGCAGGCAGGTGCACGCGATTTCGTCAGCAAGCCGTTCGAGCTGGTGGAGGTTACGACCCGTATCCGTAACATGCTGGAAGTACGCTTGTTATACAAAAAGCTGGAGAACCAGAACGCCGAACTCGAACGCGCGGTGCACGAGCGGACCGCGGAACTGCGCGAAAGCGAGGCGCGCTTCAAGAGCCTGACCGAGCTGGCAGCCGACTGGTACTGGGAGCAGGACGAAAGCGGCAAATTCACCAAGGTCTCCGGTCCGGTGCTCGAGATGCTGGGCATACGGGTACCGCCGCTGGCCGGCGCAGTGGATGACAGCGGCGATAGCGGCTGGAATCACGCTGAACGTGCCACGCTACAGGCCATCATTGCCTCGCGCCAGCCGTTCCTGGATTTTCAGTTCAATCGCGTCAACGCCGACGGCTCGCGGCAAACCTTCATCGTGGGCGGCGAACCGATGTTCAGCCAGTCATGTCGCTTCATTGGGTACCGCGGCGTCGGTGTTGAACGGATTGCGGGTCGCTAGCGCACCATGCGCCAGGCGGTTGCAGTGAGCGGCGGGCATAGTCCGAGCGACAATCAGCTGCTGGCGTCGCTCCCTCCGGTTGATCTGCTGCGCTTGACGAAGAGCCTGCAGCTGGTGCCCATGGCGCTGGGCGATATGCTGTATGAACCGGGCGACCTGTTGCAGCACTGCTATTTCCCCACTACCAGCATCGTCTCGTTGCACTACGTCACCGAATCGGGGGCGTCCGCCGAAACCGCTGGCGTGGGCCGTGAGGGGATTGTCGGCGTATCACTGTTCATGGGCGGGAATACGACTCCCAGTTCGGCCGTTGTGCAGACCGCCGGCTTCGCCTACCGACTCGATGCACGACTGTTGAAAGAGGAGTTCGATCGCAATGGTCCCATGCGCACGCTGTTGCTGCGCTATATGCAGGCGCTGCTGACGCAGGTCTTTCAGAATGCGGCCTGCAATCGGCACCACTCGGTCGAACAGCAACTGTGCCGCTGGCTGCTCGTCACGCTCGATCGGATTCCTTCGGGCAATCTGGTCATGACGCAGGAG
>JAYUZE010000163.1:0-8708 GCA_043752035.1 Gammaproteobacteria bacterium | reverse complement strand
TAAAAGGTCAGGAAATAGCGGCCCGTGACCGGATCGTGGAACAGGTCGGGGTTCTGGTTGCGCTGGCCGCTTACCGGCTTGACCAGATCCTTGAGCTCGGTCAGGTGCACGCCGTCCTCGGAGCTCGCCAGCACGATGTGGCTCGAGGGCGCGTCGTAGTCGCGCGTGATGGCGAGCAGCAGCCGATCGGCGTGCGCCGGGTCGGCGCCCTTGAGTGCCGAGGGCCAGCGCGCGTTCGGCCACAGCGGATTGCCTTCGAACTTGCTCCAGTGCAGCAGATCGTTGCTGCGCGCGAGGCCGATGCCGCGCCCATGATTGAGGCCATACCAGCCCCAATACCTGAAACCGTCGCGCTTTAGTTCCAGCACCGAGAGTGTGTGGCTGTTGACCGCCCTCTCACTCCTGAGCCGGCCAGGTCAGCAACTGCGGCTCGGGCAGCTTGAGGTAATGAACCGGCGCTGCTGCCGGCAGCAGCGTGGCGGCACCCAGCATCGGCAGCAGCCAGCAGCGGCCCAGGATTTGGGCGCGGTTGCGCGGGGACATCACGGCTTCTCTGGCGTGCGGTTGTTGAATACGGCATTGTTGATCAGCGGTCGTGCCCAGAAACCGATGCCGAGGATTACGCCGAAAGTGACGTAGAGCACCATCATGCCGGCGCGCAGGCCGAACAGGTCGCCGAGCTTGCCGATCAGCAGCGGCACCAGCGCGCCGCCCATGATGCCGGTGCACAGGATGCCAGCGAAAGGACCATGGTGCGAAGGCACGGAATTCAATGCCAGCGATACTACGGTTGGCCACATGATCGAAGCGAAGAATCCAATCGCCGGAAAGGCATAGAGCGCCACGCGGCCCGGACCGAACAAACCGAGCGTAAGCATCAGCAAGGCGCCCAGCGAAAAGCCGATCAGCACGCGCCGGCTGTCGAAGAGTTTCAGCAGCACCATGCCAACCAGACAACCGACGGTCATCAAACCCCAGTAATTGGAGACGGCGCTGGCGCCGTTCAGGTGCGGGTCGTAGCCGTGATAGCGGTAGAGATACTGCGACATCCAGTCGGCCGTACCCTGCTCGCAACCCACATAAGCGACGATGCACAGGAAATATGTCCAGATCAGCGGATTGCGCATCAGCGCCGCATACATGGCCAACGTACCGGCCGATTCGTCAGCGGTGCGTTCGACTTTGGGAAATTTCAACAGCGCAATGATCAGCGCCATGACCGCCGTGCCGAACGCAAACAGCCAGTAGATCGAGAGCCACGGCAATGACGATGGTGTCACACGGCCCAGCAGACCCACGATGCCGCTGGTGACAGCAGGATGGGCACCGAGATTGCTGACCAGATATGAATACACCAGCGGGCTGAGGAACGAAGCGGCGCCGAACACCAGTTGCGCGAAGGTGGAATTGAAGGCGAAATGCTCCTCGCCACCGGCTACGCGCAGCAGCGGATTGATCGCCACCTGCAGGGCTGCCATGCCCGAGCCCATCACAAACAATGAAGCCGCGGCCACTTCGTAAGTCGGATGCAGCGCAAAGCTGAGGGCACCGGCGGTGCCCGCCAGGAACGAGATTACCATCAACCGCTGCTCGCCCCAGCGCTCCACCAGGAAGCCAGCCGGAATCGACATCACACCGTAGGCGATGAAGAACGAGAACGGCAGTACCGCAGCCATGGTTAATGAGACCTTGAAGTCGCTGATGATGTCGGGTACCAGCGGACCCAGAATATTGGTCAGGAACGAGATCACGAAGAAGATCGCGAAGATCAGTCCGACGATGAAGCGATTGGTTTTCATTTATTCGACATCGGTTATTTTACTGGTGTGCTCGAATCGTCCGGCCTCGCGCCCCGCGAGGGCTGCCAGCGCCAGGCTCATGATCTGTACCGGCAGGATCTCGACCAGCGGCCGCAGTATCGGCTCGCAGTCGGGTAGCCGCAGCGCAGCGCTGGTGGATTCGCTGCCGATCTCGAGACAGGGCTGGCCCCTCACCAGCAGGTCATTGACCAGCTGCCGGTTGAGTGCGCGGGTACGCGCGTCGCCGCTGTACACGGCGGTGAGCATGTCGGCCTGCAGCATCTCCAGCGGTCCGTGGCGCAACGCGGCGCTGCTCATGCCCTCGGCATGAAAGTGTGCGGATTCCTTGATGATCAGCGCGCCGGTCGCCACTGCTGCCAGTGAATCGCCGCGTCCCGCGAGGAACAAATGGCGCATGCCACGCAGCGGGATCGCCAGCGCCTCGGCATGGGAGCGCCAGTCCTGCAGGTAACGCCCGACCAGCTGCGCTGCAGGTTCGAGTTGCTGCACTGAGGCGGCTTCACTGGCGCCAGAAAATATGGCGCCCAGCCATTGCAGGCACAGCAGGCCGCCGAGGTAGGTTTTGCAGGAGACGGAGTATTCCTTGCCTGCCTGCACCAGCAGCGACAGCTCGGCGCGCTGCGCCAGCGGACTGTTCGCGGTGTTGGTCACGCCCAGCACCATCGAGCGCAGGTTCAGATCTAGCAGGCGCACTGTCTCGGCGCTGGCACCTGACTGCGAGACAGCGACGATCAGCGTGCGCTCATCGCACAATGCCGAGCCGTAGTGTATGAGTTCGGAAGTCTCTACCAGTGCCACGTTGTGGCCTCCGGCAATCAGCGACCAGTACAGCGGCTGCAGGCTGTGAAAGGACGAGCCCATGCCGGTGAGTACGATGCGGTTCCAGCTGCGCGAGCGCACCTGGCCGCGCACTTCCTCCCAGCGGCCGAGGTTGCGCAACCAGCTCAGCGTGGAAGTCAACGCTTCAGGCTGCGCCAGCAAATCGTGAAAATAGTGGCCTTCAATAATCCGGAATCCGCCGCTCGCCATCAGCTCCGCTCCCATGCATATCGATGAGCACACACCACCCCCGCACCGATCAGCGGCGCATCGCCGCGCAGCTGCGAGGGCATCAATTCGACCCGATCCGCCGGCACCAGCCCGCATTGGCTGCCGATGACTGCACGGATGTCCGGCAGAAACAGCTCGTCGCTGTTCATCACGCTGCCGCTCAGCACGATGAGCTCGGGCACATAGAGGGTAATCAGGTTGGCGATACCGATGCCCAGATACCGCGCGGCGCGGGAGATTTCCTTGCGCGCAGCGACATCGCCGGCCGTTGCGAGCTCGCAGATCTGTTGTGTATCGAGCCCGGCGTTGCGGGCGCTGCTGCCGGCAGTGGCGTGGGCGTAGCGCGCAGCGATGGCCGGGCCGCTGGCCAGCGATTCCCAGCAGCCATGCCCACCGCAGTAGCAGGCTGGACCGCTGTCCCCGATCACATGATGGCCGATCTCCGGGTGCGCACCATCGACGCCGCGATACAGCGCGCCATTGAGTAGCAGGCCCGCGCCGATGCCGGTGCCGACGGTGACGCAGATGAGGCTCTTTTTGCCGCGGCCGGCACCCCACTCGGCTTCAGCCAGCGCCGCAGCATCGGCATCATTCTCCATCGCCACTTCGAGATGCAGGCGCGACTTGAGTGCCGCAACCGGGTTTGCGCCCTTCCAGCCGGGCAGGAAATCCACTTCGCCAATCGTGCCCTGGTAAGGATCCACCGGACCCGTGCACCCAATGCCCACGCCGCGCATCGGCATATTTATCTCGCGGCGCAGGCGATCGCGCCCACGGCAATGTTGGTACCGCCGATGTCGACTGCGCCGGTGATCACGGCTGCCACTCGAGAATGGCGCCGCTGTAGGGCGGCAGTTCGACGCTCCAAACAGCACCCGCACCTGTGCGTGTGGCACGCACTGGTACGCTGCCAGTGCTCGCTAGTTGATGCAGGGTCTTGATCGGCAACGAACTGCGCAACGCGGTGCGCAGGCTCTCGGAGCTGTGATTCGCCAGTACGATATAGCCGTCAGCGGCACCCGGTAGCGCCGTGGCCTCGACCGAAGGCTGATCGGTGCTGACCAGTGGCCGTAGCCCGCCCCATTTGCGCAGCGCCTTGTACAACCGGTACACGGTATCGTGATTGTCGAAGGCTGACCACTGGTTGGCGAGGTACGATTCGAGCAGATAGGCCGAGAGCAGTGTGCGGCCCTTGCCCAGGCGGCGCGCAATCAAGGCCGGCCGCTGCTGCTGGTCGACCGCAATCACTTCGCCATCGCTGACCGCGAGGCCCGTGCCCCAGTAGCGGAGGCTGGCACTGGGTACCGAGAAATGGAAACTCTCACCAGGCTTGAGGTCACCGAATGCTTTCACGATCTTCAAGCTCAGCTCGGTGCCGGTGATCGTGTCCCTCATGCGCGCACCGAACAGGCTGTCCATCTCCGGAATTGCCGCGTCAGCGGCCAGCGAGGCGTACAGCACGCCACCGGCGCGCACATAGTCCGCAGCCTGGCTCCAGAAATCGGCATGCAGGTGCACGAAGATCGGATCGGTCGCGGTCAACGGCGATGGCAGCAGCAGCAATGGAAACTTGCGCCAATCACCGGCTTCGCGTGGCATCACTGGAGTCAACCCGGCGCGATGCGCCAGAATGAACGAGGAGAGCACCGAGACCGTTACCCAGGGGTTGCCTTCATAGGGATTGGGCGGTTGGCCGCTGACCACCCCGCCCTCGTTCACAGACACAAAGGGAATCAGGTTCGGGCCGCTGAGGCCGAAGCGTGCCGCATCGCCCTGGGTGCGCGACCACTCTTCGGGAATCAGGATCGCCGCATCGCCTGCCGGTGCCGACAGTCCGGCAAGATTCATGCGCCCGGAGATCGCGCTGAATTCCTGGAAGGAGACGCCTTGCGGACTGAGCTTGCGATCCCAGGAGGTCAGGCCGAACTGCGTTTCGTGGGGCGAGCGCAGGTAGGGCACCTGGTGGTACTGCACTGGCGCAGCGTCCGTGTAGCACCACAGCAGGAAACCATTGGCACCGGCTGCGAGCGATGAGTACAGGCTGACGCGATCGAACTGCAGCACCTTCTCGGGCGAATATTGCGCCGACGAAGCTCCCATCTCCTGCACCATCACCGGCCGGCCAGCGCCGCGGCTCAGCGTGGTTTCGAAGGCGGCGCCATAGGTGCTGCGTTCCGAGACCATCGGATCCGGAAACTGCTCGGGCGTATAGTTGGTGTAAGGATGCACGCTGAGGAAATCGACGTCGCCGGCGATGACATCGGGACGAAACGGCCCGTGCTCAATGTCCTGAGTGCTGACACCGACGACAATCGGGTGCAATCGATCGTATTTGCGGATGCCATCGGCGAGCAGCCGGGTCCAGTTCACGGCCGCCGCATCGCTGGTGCCCGCGCTGATCCAGAATGGCGGCTCATCGGTCAGATCCCAGGCGATGATCGCGCTCTCATGCGCGTAGCGGCGACCGAACTCGCGCGCCTGGTTGGTCTCGAGCCGCAGCATCTCGGGATCCGACTGCGGATTGCGCCCGTTGCGCCAGGGCACATCCCAGTAGGCTTCGCCGACTTCGCCACCGACGAACAGCGTGGGATGCAGATACAGCTGATATTTGTGCGCGAGACCGATCAGCGTATCGAGCTGCGCAAAGGCCTCCGGGTTGTAGGCGCCGGGACGCGGCTCGAACCAGGCCCAGAACAGATCGAGGCGCAGTGTGTTGAAGCCGATCTCGGACCTCCGCTTGAAGTCGGCTTCGATGTCCGCGGGATCCCACTGCAGCGGCCACTGCAGCGCAGCCTTGGCTGGCACCCTGTGTGCGCCCATCACCGGGAAGCGCTGGCCATCGCGACTGAAATAGTTGCCGTCCAGCGAAACTGGCGGAAGTTGCGTTGCGCCGCCGGTTGCGCGATCAGGTAATGTTAGTCCCCAGGCGCAGCCGAAAAAGACCAGCGTCGTGAGCCACCGACCCGAAGCAGTCAACGCCCTGAAGACGGCAGCAGACTTCAATATCTGCACTTTGCGCTCGCCATGGATTACACTCCCCTTATGCCTAGTATCATATCATCATAGGTTTGGGCTGGCTACATAATGAACCGTACTTTAGACCTGCACATCGATTCCGACAGCTTCCTGCCCTACTACCAGCAGATCGTCGAACAGGTACGCGCGCTGGTGAAGGCCTCGGTGCTGATCGAAGGCGAAGTGTTCCAGTCCGAAGGCGAGATTGCCAAGGCGCTGGGCATTAGCAAGATGCCAGTACGCCAGGCCTTTCTGAAGTTGCGCTCCGAGGGGCTGCTGGTCATCGAAAAAGGCCGGCGGCCGGTAGTGGGCTCGAGCCGCGTGCCCTGGAATTTCCAGGAGCTGCGCGGCTTCAGCGAAGAGATGCGACGGCGCGGACTGGTGCCCTCAGCGAAGGTGCTGTCCCTGAAGCGCATCACGGCAGACGCTGAAGTGTCGCAGGCGCTGCACTTGCATGCCGATGACACCGTGTACTGCCTGCAGCGCCTGCGCTCCGTGGATGCAGAGCCGGTGGCGCTGGTCACCAGCTTTCTGCCGGTGGGGTTGTTTCCCGATCTGGACCAGCGCGAACTGGAAGGCGTCTCGCTCTACCAGCTGTTCGAGACGGTTTATCGGCGCAAGCTGAATTGGGCGGAAGAAGAAATCGGCGCCACGACAGCCACCGAGGAGCAGGCGCGCATGTTGGGCACCGCACCAGGCAGCGCACTGCTGTTCGTGCGCGAGACTACCTATGATATTAAACGCACTGCGATCGAGTACAGCCGTTCGTTGCTGCGCGCCGATCGCTACAAGGCCACCGTAGTCTCGGTGCGCAAGCGCTGAATGCCGCGCTTTCGCGCCCTTGCCCGCGCTGCAGATCAGCGCCCGACCCGCTTAACGCCTGACCAGCACGAGCTCCAGTTCTTCGAGGCTGCGTCCCTTGGTCTCTGGCAGCAGCTTCATCACGACGAATAATCCGACTATCGCAAACAGGCCGTAGAGCAGGAATGTACCTGAGTTGCCAAGCTTCTCCAGCTCCCACGGAAACACCAGCTGCACGCCAAAGCTCACGGCCGAATTGATCAAGCCGACAAAGGATATGGCGATGCCGCGGATGCGGTTGGGGAAAAGCTCGGAAAACAGCACCCACATCACCGGGCCGAGCGAGACCGCAAAACTGGCGACGAAGCCCAGCACGCCCAGCAGTACCAGCGCCGGGTTAATGGTGATCGCGGCGCTCAGGAACGCGGACTGGTGTTCCTGGTACACCTGGGCGCCTACCGCGCCGATCACCGCCTTGCGAAAAGACACGTCGCTGTCGAAGCTGCGATCGATCAGCGGCTGCAGGTTGGTGCGATCGATCTGCTGCGGCAGCGAAGCCACGGTGCCGCTGCGGATCGAGTAGCGCGCGGTGCCGAATCCGTAGGCGAGCGAGAGCATGCAGACCGCAATGCCGGCCAGGCCCAGCGCCAGCAGTGGCCGCCGTCCCAGGCGATCGATCAGTGCGATCGCCACCAGGGTAAATATCAGATTGACCAGGCTGACCAGCGCGGCCTGCATGAATGAGGCATCAGCGCCGATCCCCGATTGCTCGAAGATCGTTGGCGCATAGAAAAATACCGCGTTGATGCCGGTAATCTGCTGGACGATGGCCATCGCCACACCGATGGTCAGTACCCGCTTCATCGCCGGCTGCCACAGCTCGCGGATCGAAGCGTGCTCCCGCCCGGCGTCGCCCGTCAGCGATTGCTGGAGGGCCAGCAGTTCCGCGTCCGCCTGCTCGGCGCCGCAAGCGCGTGAGAGTATTGCGCGCGCCTCGGCATCGCGGCCGCGCATCGCCAGCCAGCGCGGACTCTCGGGCACCGACAGCAGGGCGAGGAAATAAATCATCGAAGGCAGCGCCTCGATGCCCAGCATCCAGCGCCAGTTCCAGTGGCCCATGCCAAGCGCGTGCGCCCAGCTGAGCGTGGAATGGCCGAGTCGCAGGATCAGGTAGTTGCTGAAGTAGGCTGCGGAGATGCCCAGCACGATATTGAGCTGGTTGAAGGACACCAGCCGGCCACGCAACCGGGCCGGGGCAATTTCTGCGATGTACAGCGGCGCGATGATCAGGGCCGCGCCTACGCCCAGGCCCCCGATCAGGCGTGCGGCCACCAGGGTGGCGAAGTTGGGCGTCAGCGCCGAAAGCAGTGCGGAGAGTGCGAACAGCATCGCAGCAAGCTGCAGCATCGGGCGGCGCCCGAGCCGATCGCTCAAGGGCCCGGAGAGCATCATCGCCAGCGTCGCGGTCAGGGTCAGCGATGCGACCGACCAGCCCAGTTCGATCTGGGTCAGCGCAAATTCAGGCTTGATGAAGGAGACGACACCGGAAATCACCGAAGCGTCGAAGCCCATCAGGAACCCGCCCAGCGCGACGATCAGCGCGGTTCTGACAATGTAGCGTGTAGCGGCTGGCATCACGGCCTCCTGCGAGACTCGCCGCGGCGCGTTGGCTTCCTCCTCGCGACTGCACGGGCCGGCGTCTGGCGTGCCGCGCTGCCTGGCGCGCACACGGATTCGCGCTCCAGCAGGCAGGGCTCGAAAGTCTGCTGCACCCGGATGGTCTCGTCTCCGTAGACATTGCGCAGTACCCAGCGCGCGGCCATGCGACCCATGTCGCCGATAGGGTAGTCGACAGTCGCGAGCTTCGGAAACACGTGACGGGACAGCGGCGAATTGTCGAATCCAACGATGGACAGGTCGGCGGGTACCTGCAGGTCGCGCTCGCGTGCGACGGCCATTGCGCCGGCCGCCATCTCGTCATTGGCGCAGACCACCGCGGTGAATTGCGTGCCCTTGTCCAGC
>JAYUZE010000162.1:0-8433 GCA_043752035.1 Gammaproteobacteria bacterium | reverse complement strand
TCTGCTTCACTTAATCAGCCGGAGGTAAGCTGTGCAGGTGCTAGACCCCTTTGAGATTGTGCTGTTCGGCGGCACCGGCGACCTGGCGATGCGCAAGCTCATCCCGGCGCTCTACCACCGCTTCATGGCCGGTCAGTTCGACACCCGCGCGCACCTACTCGCCTGCGCCAGCTCCGCGATGTCGCGCGAGGACTATATCGCCCGCGCAGCCGAGCAATGCCGCGCGCATCTGGACGGCGTGGAATTCAACGAGGCGCGCTGGACGGAATTTGCCCGCTGCCTCGATTACCACCAGGTCGATGCCACGAACGTCGAGGACTTCAAGGCGCTGAAGGCGCGCATCGCCGAGCGTGATGCGCAGGTGCGTGTCTGGTTCCTGTCGATGTCGCCGAGCCTTTACGTGGCCACCGGCGCCAACATGGCTGCGGCCGGGGTGGCGACCCCGAATTCGCGCGTCGTGCTGGAAAAACCGCTGGGCACCGACCGGCAATCCGCGGCACGTATCAACGAGGAAATCGGCCGCAGCTTCAGCGAAGCGCAGATCTACCGCATCGATCATTACCTCGGCAAGGAGCCGGTGCAGAACCTGCTGGCGCTGCGTTTCGGCAACGCGCTGTTCGAGCCGCTGTGGCGGCGCGGGCGCATCCGTCACGTGCAGATCACCGTGGGCGAGCAGCTCGGTGTCGAGGGTCGCGCGAAGTTCTACGATGAGACCGGCGCGCTGCGCGACATGGTGCAAAATCACATGCTGCAGCTGCTGTGCATCCTGGCGATGGAACCGCCGGCGAGCAGCGATGCCGACACGGTGCGCGATGAGAAGCTCAAGGTGCTGCGCGCACTGCGACCCATCAATGCCGAAAACGTCGAACAAAAGACGGTGCGCGGCCAGTACCGCGCGGGCGCTATCGATGGCAAGAGCGTGGTCGGCTACGCCGATGAGCCGGGCGTGCCGGCGGGTAGCACCACCGAGACCTTCGTCGCGATCAAGGCGGAGATCGACAACTGGCGCTGGGCGGGCGTGCCCTTCTATCTGCGCACCGGCAAGCGTCTGCAGGCGCAGGTGGCGGAGATCGCCATCACTTTCGACGATGTGCCGCTGTCGATCTTCCCGAATCGCGCCGTGGATGCGCCCAATCAGCTGGTGATCCGCCTGCAGCCCGACGAGAGCGTCACGCTGACGATTCTTGCCAAGGCGCCGGGCGATGCGATGCGCCTGCGCCCGGTGAACCTGGCGCTCGATCTCGCCGAGACATTCAAGGAACGTCCGCTCTCCGCGTACGAGCGACTGCTGATGGACGTGGTCAAGGGCAATCTCACGCTGTTCATGCGGCGCGACGAACTCGATACCGCCTGGAGCTGGATCGATCCGATTCGTGCCGGTTGGGCGCAATCGGGCAACGCGCCCAAGACTTATGCGGCCGGTAGCTGGGGACCGGCAGCATCCACCGCGCTGATCGGCCGCGATGGCTATGCGTGGCGCGATGAACTCTGAGCTGCATGGCGCCGCCGTGAACCCGCACATCAATCTACCCGCCACAGTGCGCGTGCAGCGCGACGCCGATCCCGCAGCGCAGGCCGCAGCGCTGGCCGCAGCGGTCGCGGCGCAGCTGCGCAGCGCCATTGCCGCGCGCGGCGCCGCCAGTCTCGTGGTCTCGGGTGGGCGCACGCCCTCGGCGATGTTTGCGCACCTCGCGCGCGAGGCGTTGGACTGGTCGCGCGTGCAGATCACCCTGGCCGACGAGCGCTGGGTGGGTTTCGATCATCCGGCCAGCAACGAGCGCCTGGTGCATGCCGAGCTGCTGCACGGTGCGCCCGCCGCCGCGCGCCTGATTGGCATGAAGAACGATGCCGAGACGCCCCAAGCTGGCGCACAGCACGCCTGGCAGATGATCAGTGCGATGCCACGTCCCTTCGATCTCGTGCTGCTGGGCATGGGCGATGACGGTCATACGGCCTCGTTGTTTCCGGGCAGCGCAGAGCTGGCAGCCGGCCTCGATATGCGGGCTGCGCCTGGATGCCTGGGCGTGCGACCCGTGGGCGCGCCGTTCGCGCGTCTGAGCCTCAATCTTGCCGCCTTGCTGGATTCGCGCCATATCTGCATCCAGATCGTGGGCGCGCAGAAATGGCAGGTCTACGAGCAGGCCTGCGCCAGCGGCGACACGGCGGCGATGCCGGTGCGTGCGATCCTGCGCCAGGCGGGCGTTCCGGTCGATGTGTACTGGTGCCCCGAAGGCAGTGTCGCGTGAACGCCGTGGTCTCGGCTCCGCTCGGCGGCGGCTGGTTGAAGTTTCTCGCCAGCGCCCGCGAGCGGCTCCCGGCCGCCGAGCGGCGCGTGGCCGACCTGGTGCTCGAGCGCCCGCATGAGTTGCTATCGCTGTCGCTGAGCTCGGTGGCGCAGCAGGCGCAGGTCAGCGAGCCGACCGTGATCCGCTGCTGCCGGTCGTTGGGCTGCAGCGGTTTTGCCGACTTTAAACTGCGCATGGCGCAGTCGCTCGCCAGCAGCCCGCAGTTCGTGCATGCCGATGTCGGGCCCGGTGATTCAGTGGCCGAGATGGCCGCCAAGGTGTTCGGCAAGGCGGCGAGCACATTGCTGCAGGTACGCAGCCAGCTCGATCCCACGCGACTCGAGACCGCCATCGATCTGCTGGCAAAGGCGCGTCGCGTCGAGTGCTACGGGCTGGGTAGCTCTGGCATCGTTGCCGCCGATGCGCAGCACAAGTTCTTCAGGCTCGGCCTTCCGTCGGTCGCGTATTCCGATGCGCACGTGCACGGCATGGCCGCCACGATGTTGCGTCCGGGCGATGTGGTGGTCGCGTTCTCCGCCAGCGGGCGCACCGTCGATCTGCTCTCGAGCGTCGACCTGGCGCGCGAGTCGGGCGCCGCAGTGATTGGCATCACGGCGCTTGGTTCGCCTCTGGCGCAGCACTGCAGCGTAGCGCTCGAGATGCTGATCGACGAAGACACCGATATCTATACGCCGATGACCACGCGCCTCGCGCAGCTCGCGGTGGTCGATGTGCTGGCGGTGGGTGTGGCGCTGCGCCAGGGTCCCGAGCTGCTGCTGCGTCTGCAGCGCGCCAAGGAAAGCCTGCGCAGCAAGCGGGTGCGCGGCTTCGAGTAAGCACGCGCCATGGCGAACATGTCATGGGGTGCGGCATCGATGTGTTCGCGGCAGCGGGCACTGTGAAAGAGGCCAGCTGGCTCAGCGGCGAGGACTATCATATCGATGGTGGCGCCACCGCCTGGTAATCGCGGAGAGCAGTTCCATGCCCAAAGCCATTCGACTCCATGAATTCGGCGGCCCCGAAAAACTGCAGTGGGAAGACGTGCCAGTGCCGTCGCCCGATGTCGGCGAGGTGCTGGTCCGCCACACGGCGGTGGGCCTGAACTACATGGATGTCTACGTGCGTACGGGGCTCTATCCGCGCCCGTTGCCCACTGGCGTGGGGAGTGAAGCTGCCGGCGTGGTCGAGGCGCTGGGCGCCAAGGTCAGGGGCCTGAAAGTCGGCGATCGCGTGGTCTACATGTCCTTCATGGGCGCCTATGCCGAACGACGGGTATTACCCGCCTCGGGCGTGATCAAGCTGCCGCCAGGCGTCAGCGACGAGCAGGCCGCGGCCTCGCTGCTCAAGGGTCTCACCGCCTGGTACCTGCTGCGCCAGACCCACAGGCTGAAGCAGGGCGAAGTGATCCTGCTGCCGGCCGCGGCTGGCGGCGTGGGCCTGATCCTGAGCCAGTGGGCGCGCGCGCTGGGTGCGAAGGTGATCGGCGTCGTGGGGAGCGAGGCCAAGGCGGCACTCGCCAGGCAGCATGGGTGTCATCATGTGCTGGTCGGCTATGAGAACCTCGCCGAGCGCCTGAAGAAACTCAACAAGGGCCAGGGCGTGGACGTGGTCTACGACGGCGTAGGCAAGGATAGCTTCAATGTCGCGCTCGATTGCCTTAAGCCGCGTCACCTGATGGTGAGTTTCGGTAACGCCTCGGGTCCGGTGGCCCCGTTCGCGGCCCTCGAACTGGCGCGTCGCGGCTCGCTGTATTTCACGCGCACGGCGGGCAGCGACTATCTGGGCGAAGCCAGCGCGCGCAACCAGGGTGCCAAGGAGCTGTTTGCGTTGATGAAGAGCCGCAAGATTCGCGTGCATATCGGCCAGCGCTTTGCGCTCGCGGAGGCGGCACGCGCACACACGGAGCTCGAGGCGCGGCGCACCGTCGGATCATCGATACTGGTGCCCTGAGCTTCCGGGACCCTGAATCGGCCAGGGGCTGCGCCTCAGCTTTTGCTGCGGCGGAAGATGATCGTCAGCAGGAACAGGATCGTCTTGAAGCTCATCAGTTTCAGGGCCGCGCGCGCTTGCTCGGGTTTGAGCTTCGCGGTCAACGGCATGGTGCCGAAAATCTTGCCCTTGATGACCAGGTTATTGCCATCGCGGGCGAGACTCGAGACGCTCATCAGTTCTTTGTTGTCCGAGCCGTAGAGTTTCATCGCGTCTTCCCCAAAGCCAGCTTGCCAAATAATGTCAGCGGCGCAGATCTTCCTGGTGGCGCAGATACCATTCATAAGTGCTGCGAATACCTGCCTCAAGCGGCGTACGGGCGCTCCACCCCAGTGCCTGCATGCGCCGCACATCGAGGAGTTTGCGCGGCGTGCCATCGGGCTTCGAAGTATCGAACCGCAGCGCGCCGTTGTAGCCCACGATGCGGCCGACCAGCGCCGCGAGCTCGGCGATGCTGACATCGCTCCCGACACCGACGTTGAGCCACTGGGCGTCGCTGTAGCGCTCTGTGAGAAATACCACGGCGTCGGCCAGGTCATCGACGTACAGGAATTCGCGGCGCGGCGTGCCGGTGCCCCAGATGGTCACGGCCGGCGCGCCGCCTTCGCGAGCCTCGTGGAACTTGCGGATCAGCGCCGGCAGCACGTGCGAATTGTGCAGGCTGAAATTGTCGCCGGGCCCGTAGAGGTTGGTCGGCATCAGCGAGATCGCATCGAAAGCGTACTGGCGCCGATACGCTTGGCACATCTTGATGCCAGCAATCTTGGCAATCGCATACCACTCGTTGGTCGGTTCGAGCGGGCCGGTGAGCAGGCAGTTTTCATTCATCGGCTGCGGCGCGAGCTGCGGATAGATGCAGCTCGAACCCAGAAAGGTGAGCTTGCGTGCGCCGTGGCGCCAGGCTGCATCGATCACGTGGGTCTGGATCGCCAGGTTGTCGTGCAGGAATTCTGCGGCATAGCTGTCGTTGGCCAGTATTCCGCCCACGTGCGCAGCTGCGAGGATCACGACCTCGGGACGCTGTGCGGCGAACCACTCATCCACCGCGCCCTGGCGACGCAGATCGAGTTGCGCGCGTTCGGCCAGCAGCAGCTGCGTATAGCCCTGCGCCTGCAGGCGCCGCACGATGGCGCTGCCCACGAGACCGCGGTGCCCGGCTACGTAGATGCGCGTGTGCTTGGGTACGGCGGCCGTCGCGCTACTCACGGCGCGCTACTCATGGCGGGTGTAAGTTTTGAAGCCTTCGCGCGCCACCAGCGCATCGCGGCGCGCGTGCTCGCGATCGGTCTCGATCATTTCCTGCACCAGTTCGGCAAAGCTGATCTCGGCGCGCCAGCCGAGCTGGCGCTGCGCCTTGCCGGCATCGCCCAGCAGCGTATCCACTTCGGTCGGGCGGAAGTAGCGCGGATCGACCTTGACGATCACCTTGCCACTACCGCGCTCGAGCGCCTGCTCGGCCACACCTTTGCCCTGCCAGTCGAGCTGCATGCCCACATGCGCCGCGGCCATCGACACGAACTCGCGCACCGAGTGCTGCTCGCCGGTGGCGATCACGTAGTCCTCGGCGCTGTCCTGCTGCAGCATCAGCCACTGGGCGCGCACGTAGTCGCGCGCGTGGCCCCAATCGCGCAGCGAATCCAGATTGCCAAGGTACAGGCACTCCTGCAGGCCCTCGCTGATGCGCGCCAGCGCGCGCGTGATCTTGCGGGTGACGAAAGTTTCACCGCGCACCGGCGATTCGTGATTGAAGAGTATGCCGTTGCAGGCATACAGGCCGTAGGCTTCGCGGTAATTCACCGTGATCCAGTAGGCGTAGAGCTTGGCGGCGCCGTAGGGCGAGCGCGGATAGAAGGGCGTGGTCTCGCGTTGCGGCGTCTCCTGCACCTTGCCGAACATCTCGGAGGTGGCCGCCTGGTAAAAGCGGGTTTTCTTTTCCAGCCCCAGGATGCGGATCGCTTCTAGCAACCGCAGGGTGCCGAGCGCGTCGGAATTGGCCGTGTATTCCGGCGTTTCGAAGGAGACCGCTACGTGGCTCTGGGCGGCGAGGTTGTAGATCTCGTCAGGCTGCACCTGCTGCACGATGCGTATCAGGTTGGTGGCATCGGTCAGATCGCCGTAGTGCAGGCGCAGGTGCACGTTGCGCTCGTGCGGGTCCTGGTAGAGGTGATCGATCCGATCGGTGTTGAAGCTCGAGGCACGGCGCTTGATGCCGTGCACCTCGTAGCCCTTCGCGAGCAGCAGCTCCGCCAGGTAGGCTCCATCCTGGCCAGTGATACCGGTAATCAGCGCTGTCTTGCTCAAGCGGCATCCCCTTCGGACCCAAACCCCGATTTTACACGCCAATGGCGACGCAGCTCTGTAAAGTAGCCCGGGCGGCGAGCGCGCCGCCCGGCTGCTGCGAGACCTTTAACCATGGCTACATTGCAAGATCGTGAAACCCGTGGGCACCACAGGCACGGCCGGCGATTGATCGCTGCCGGACTGGCCTCGGCGGGCTGGCTGCTGGTCGCAGCCTGCGCTACCACGCACGCGCCAGCGACCAAGGCCGGCGCAACACCACCGCCGGTGCCGGTGGTCGCGGCGGCCGGCCCGCTCAGCGCCGTCGAGGCGCGGTTGCGTACCGCGCTGGCGACCAGTGCGGCGATCATCGAACGCGACGGCTCGCTGCTGCGCCTGCGATTTCCGACCCACGCTGCCTTCGCGCCGGACCAGTCGACGCTGCTGCCGGAGTTTACGGCCTCGCTCGACGAGCTGGCTCATGTGCTGCACAGCCAGGAGCAGCTGGCCGTGACCGTCAGCGTGTATACCGACGCCATCGGCTGCGACACCTACAACCAGCAGTATTCGCAGCAGCGCGCCGGAGTGATCGCCACCTACCTGGCAGCGCACGGCATCGCCGCGCATCGCATCATTGCGCGCGGTGGCGGCGAATCCGTGCCGCTGCCGGCGGAAAATACTCCCGAGGGGCGCGACCTCAACCGCCGGGTAGAATTTTCCATCGCCGCTTTGTCTTCGTGAGCCGAATCACTTAGGCTTTCGAAGTCATGAAAGTCACGATTTTCGGCTCTGGGTACGTGGGCCTGGTCACGGGCGCCTGTCTCGCCGAGGCCGGCAATCACGTGATCTGCGTGGATATCGACGCCGCCAAGGTGGCGCGCCTCAATGCCGGCGAAGTGCCGATCCACGAGCCGGGCCTGGCAGCGCTGATGCAACGCAATCACGCCAGCGGCCGGCTCGAGTTCACCACTGATTCCGTACGCGGCGTCGATCACGGCCTGTTCCAGATCATCGCGGTGGGTACGCCGCCCGATGAAGACGGGTCGGCCGACCTGCGTCATGTCGTCGATGTGGCGCGCACCATCGGCAAGAACCTGCAGCGCTACGCGATCGTGGTGACCAAATCGACCGTGCCGGTGGGCACGGCCGGTACCGTGCGCGCCGAGGTTGCTGCGGCGCTGGCGCAGCGCCAGGCGCCGATCGAATTCGATGTGGTCTCGAACCCGGAATTCCTCAAGGAAGGCGCGGCCATCCAGGATTTCATGAAACCCGATCGCGTGGTGGTGGGCACCGATGGACCGCGCACCACCGAGCTGATGCGCGCGCTCTACGAGCCCTTCACGCGCAACCACGATCGGCTGATCGTGATGGACATTCCCTCCGCGGAGCTTGCCAAATATGCCGCCAATGCGCTGCTGGCGACCAAGATCAGCTTCATGAACGAGCTGGCGGGTCTGGCCGAGCGCGTGGGCGCTGACATCGAGCGCGTGCGCATCGGCATTGGCTCCGATCCGCGCATCGGCTATGGCTTCATCTATCCGGGTACCGGGTACGGTGGTTCCTGTTTTCCGAAGGACGTGAAGGCGCTGATCCAGTCCGCGCACGAGGTCGGGCACACGACGCCGATTCTGGATGCGGTCGAGCAGGTCAACGAGCTGCAAAAATCGATACTGGTGCGCAAACTCAAGATCGTGCTGGGCGGCAAGCTCACCGGCGTAACGGTTGCGCTCTGGGGCCTGGCCTTCAAGCCCAACACCGACGACATGCGCGAGGCGCCGAGCCGCGTGATCATCGACCAGCTGCTCGCGGAGGGCGCCACCGTGCGCGCCTACGATCCGGTGGCGATGGATGAGGCGCGGCGGCTCTATCGGGGCAAAACCCA
>JAYUZE010000161.1:0-7170 GCA_043752035.1 Gammaproteobacteria bacterium | reverse complement strand
CAGTCCACGCCGCAACAAACCCTTCGTGACCATCAGCTGCAGCGCGATGGCCGAGGACCAGCTCGAGAGCGAACTGTTCGGTCACGCCGCCGGCGCCGTGCCCGGCGCCAGCAAGGAACACGTCGGCCTGTTTCAGAGTGGCGAGGGCGGCACGATTCTGCTCGATGAAATCGGCGACCTGGCGATGCACCTGCAGGTCAAGCTGCTGCGCATGCTGCAGGAAAACCTGATCCGCCCGATGGGCAGCAGCAACGGCATCGCCAGCAACGTCCGTGTGATCTCGGCCACCAACCGCGACCTGCAGGCACTGCTGGCGGGCGGACAGTTTCGCGAAGACCTGTACTACCGCCTGAATGTGGTGCACATCGATCTGCCGCCCCTGAGCCGCCGGCGCGAGGATATTCCGCTGCTGGTCGCGCACTTCCTCGCCACCATCGCCAAGGAAACCGGCGCGCGGCTGATCTACGCCCCCGAGGCCGTGGAACTGCTGGCCACCAGCGATTGGCCCGGCAATGTACGCCAGCTCCAGAACGTGGTGCGCCAGAACTGCGCCATGGCACAGACGCCGATCATCCCGGTCGAGCTGGTGCAGCAATCCCTCGGCGGCGCGCAGACCAAGCTGCCCTCCTTCGATGAAGCACGCGACGAGTTCACCCGCAGCTACCTCTCGCAGATCCTGCAGATCACCGGCGGCAATGTCAGCCAGGCCGCGCGGCTGGCCAAGCGCAACCGCACCGATTTCTACAAGCTACTGGGCAGGCACCAGTTGGTGCCGGATGATTTCAAGGGGCGCTAGGCGGTCGGCTCGCCAGACCCGCGTTTCGTTGCACACAATCGCCCTGCCGGGCGCCCAGCCAGGCCCGCCAATACGGCCACCGTACGCAAATAGCGGCAGGTAGTGAAGTGCCTCCCTGAATCTGGGCTGCGCCTTTTATATAGTCCCGTATTCGATTCTGGAGCTGCTGGAATTATGTCCAAGAGCCTGCTGGGCCTGACTGCGCTTGCTGCCGTGCTACTGCTGGGTTGTACGTCGGGCGTCAGTCCGCCGTCAAACACGATGGCGCAGGCACCGCTGATGCCTACTGTGACACTGTCGGCAGCGGCTGGCAGCGTCGCCGCAGGCGCAACCACGACGCTCAACTGGAGTTCGACTGATGCGAGTTCCTGCTCGGCAACCGGCGCCTGGGCAGGCAGCAAGACGACCAGCGGCAGCGAAGCCACTGCAGCGATCAACGCCAATTCGACCTTTACCCTCAGCTGCACTGGCAATGGCGGCACTGCCATGGGGTCGACCACGGTGACCCTGTTGCCAGGGCCCGCTGTCGCGCTCGGTGCGGTGCCGGCATCGGTAGTCGCGGGCGGCACCGCGACCTTGACCTGGAGTTCCACCAACGCGGCCTCCTGCACCGCGTCAGGTGGCTGGGGCGGCGCCCAGGCAACCAGCGGCAGTGCGAGCACTGCGGCAATCAATGCTGATACGACCTACACCCTCAGCTGCACGGGAGCTGGCGGTATGGCCGCTGCCACGACCACCGTCACCGTTGTCACGACACCAAGTGTCACGCTGAGCGCGGCGCCAACTTCGGTAGTGGCCGGCAGCTCATCGACCTTGACCTGGGGTTCCGCCAACGTTACGTCCTGCACAGCCTCCGGTGGTTGGAACGGACCGATGGCCACCAGTGGTTCTACCAGCGTTGGCCCCATCAATAGCACCACAACCTACACGCTCACCTGCATGGGTACGGGCGGTCAGGCTGCTGCGACCGCGACTGTCACCGTGGGTGCAGCGACGGTAACAGTGTCGCCGCGGGTCGCGTCGCTCACCTTCACTCAGACCCAACAATTCACGGCCACGGCGCCTGGCGGTGGTGCGGTTACCTGGAGCATCGATGGTGTCAGCGGTGGCAACGTCTCGGTGGGCACGATTAGCTCCAGCGGTCTGTATGTACCGCCCCAAGCTGCGGGAACACATAGCATCACCGCCACCAGTGTCGCGAACACTTCGTTCTCCGGCACGGCCACTGCAGCGATCACCGATCTCGCCGGCGTTTACACCTATCACAACGATCTGGCACGCACGGGCCAGAACCTGCAAGAGTACGCGCTTACCAAGGCATTGGTTAGCGGCGGAAACTTCGGCAAACGCTGGAGTTGCGCGCTCGATGGCGATGTCTACGCGCAGCCGCTGTATGTCGCCAACCTGGCGATCGCGGGCGGCACCCACAACGTGGTTTTCGTTGCCACCAATCACGACTCGGTCTATGCCTTCGATGGCGACAATGGCAGCTGCACGCCGCTGTGGAAGACCAGCTTTCTGACTGGCGGCGCGACCACGATTCCTGCCGGCGACTATCCAGGCTGCAACGATTTCCTCGACGAATACGGCATCGTCGGCACGCCGGTCATCGACTCGGTGAGCCACACCTTGTACGTGGTCGCGACGACCAAGGAAAGCGGCAGCTATGTCCAGCGCTTGCACGCGCTCGATCTCGCCACTGGCAGCGAGCAAGCCAATTCACCACGGGTGCTCGCCCCCAGCTACCCGTCGGGCAGTGGCACGGTAAATTTCGATCCCAAGATGCAGCTGCAGCGCGCTGGCCTGGTGTACTCCAGTGGCGGCGTTTTTGTCGCCTGGTCCTCGCATTGCGATTTATCCACCTACTACGGCTGGATGGCTCGCTACGACGGTACTACGCTCGTACAGACTGCGGCATTCAATGTCGCTCCCAACGGCGCGCAGGGCGGCATCTGGATGTCGGGCGCTGCACCCGCCATCGACAGCAATGGCTCGATCTACCTGAGTACGGGCAACGGTTCGTTCACGAACACATCGGGCGGGCTGCCGGCAACCCCGCCTGCCAATGATTTTTCGATGAGCTTCCTGAATTTCGATCCCTCGACGCTGACGCTCAATGACTTCTACACGCCCTCGCAGGAAGCGACCTGGTCAGCGGGTGACTACGACATTTCGGCGCCAGGCGTCATGGTATTGCCGGACGGCACGGGCCCCACTGGCCACCCCAACCTTTTGTACGGGGGCGACAAGCAGGGCCACATCTGGCTGCTCGATCGCTTGCGACTGGGAGATTTCAGCCCAAGCAGCGACAACGTGGTGCAGATGATCGATGTCGTCAATTTGGCGGTCACGGGAAGCGCCATCCTGTTCGCGCCGCCCGCGTACTTCAGCGGCAGGGTCTACGCCAGCCCGGTAACCCGGCCCGTGCAGGCCATGGCGCTCACCGGAGGCCTGTTCGCCACGCAACCAAACATTACCGATCCTTCGATCATTGAGGTCATTGCGCAATCCATGACCGCGGACCGGTGCGACTTCCCCGGCTGCGGCATCAGCATCTCGGCCGCCGGCAGCAGCGAGCCGATCGCCTGGACACTCGACAATGCTTTGTTTGGCAAGATAGGCAGGCCGGTCGCGCCGGCAGTGCTACGCGCCTACGACGCCACCAATCTTGCCAGCAGACTTTTCACTAGTGCTGCATCCGCGAATGACACCAGCGGCAATGCCCTGAAATTCACGCTGCCGATGATTGCCAACGGCCACGTTTATGTTGGTGGCACGAAGCAGTTGACGGTGTACGGCATCGCGCCCTGACACGCGGATTTGCCGATGATCCAATCTTATGTTGGATTGATTATGTCGTGAAAGCTGACTCAATTTAGCGACGGTTTTTCACGAGCCGCGGCGCGTTCCGCATGCGAACATTTCGCGGTGCAATCACGAAGCAGTTACTTGTCTGGAAAATTTGCCGCGTGCGCATTGCTGGTGCTGCTGAGCGCGTGCACGAAGGTGGGCGTAGTTCAATCCACTGGCAGCGCCGGCGTGGACAGCCTACCGCCCAGTGTACCGCAGGGCGTCGCCGTATTGGCGACTTCACCCGGCGTGCTCACGGCGAGCTGGCAGGAGAGCACTGACAGTGGCGGCGCGGGCGTCGCAGGCTACCGCGTCTACCGCGACGGTGTATTGATCAGCGGCTCCTCGGCGATTTCACTCACCTCCTACGTCGACTCGGGGCTGGCTGCGAACACCAGCTATACCTACACCGTGGTGGCAATCGACAATGCAGGCAACGGTTCGGCGGCATCGGCGCCAGTGTCGCAGACCACCATGCCCGTCATGAGCGCGGATACGAGCGCGCCCACTGTACCGGGAACACTGCGAACGACCAGCGTGACCTCCACGCAGATCGATCTGGCCTGGGATGCATCCACCGACACCGGTGGCTCGGGCATGGCGGGCTATCGCGTCTATCGCGATGAAAGTCTGGTCAGCGGCACCGGCGTGGTCGCTGCGACGGTGTATGCCAGCAGCGGTCTGGCAGCAGGACGCTCCTATGCCTTCACTGTGCGAGCTGTCGATGGTGCAGGAAATGAATCTGCGGATTCGAACCGTCTGGTGGTCAGTACCGCGAACGATGCCGACACCTCGCCGCCCACCGTGCCGGGCGCGCTGAGTGGCACAGCCACCAGCGCCTCGCAAATCAAACTGAGCTGGACGTCCTCGACCGACAGCGGCGGCTCGGGCCTCGCAGGGTATCGCGTGTATCGCGGCGGTGCGTTGGTCAGCGGCACTGCCCTGGTGACTGGCAACTCCTACAACGACACGGGGCTCGCGGCCAAAACTGCTTACTCCTACTACGTGCGCGCGGTGGACGGCGCCGGCAATGTGTCCACAAATTCGAATACGATCTCGGTGACGACGCTGGCGGGCAGCAGCTTCGGCATCGACACCCGTCCAGGCAACAGCAGCTGCCTCGCACCCAATGAGCCCGTGGCCGGCAGCGGCTACGCACTGCAGCGGGTTTACCCCAACCGTACTTTCCCTCAAGCTCTGAAGATGTTGCAGGCGCCAGGCGACTCCACCATGTGGTATGTGGTGGAGCAGACCGGCATCGTGCAGTACTTCAGCGCGAATGACAGCGCGGGCAGCAACACCAGCACGTTCATCGACTTGAGCTCAGTCATCGCCTACCAGGGCGAGAGCGGACTGTTGGGCATGGCCTTTCATCCGAACTATACCAACAACGGCTATGTCTATCTGTCGTACACGGTGCCCAGCAATCCCGTGCGCACGGTCATCGCCCGTTACACGCGTGCGGGCTCGGTACTCGATCCATCCTCGGCCGTCATACTGTTGACCACTGAGCGTACCGCCGATCACCATGCGGGCGGTGCGATCGCCTTTGGGCCCGACGGTTACCTGTATATTGGCCTCGGCGACAGCCAGCAACCCTTCACGCTGGTGCCGCCAGCACCGCAAGATCGCCACAACCTGTTCGGCAAGATGCTGCGCATTGATGTGGATCACACTACGCAGGGTGCGAATTACGCCATCCCTGGCGGCAATCCCTATGCGGCAGGATCACCGGCACTGTGCCGGAATGCCCCCAGCAGTGGCGCCTTCTGTCCGGAAATCTACGCCTATGGTTTTCGCAACCCCTTCAGCTGGAGCTTCGACCGTAGCTCCAGCCAGGCCGACCTGTGGGTCGGCGATGTTGGCGAATCGAGCTACGAAGAGGTCGATCGCGTGAGCGCCGGCGGCAACTACGGTTGGCCGATACGCGAGGGCCTGCACGACGCGGGCAACGGGCTGAGCAACAGCAGCGGCGATCCGCTGATCGATCCCGTTATCGAGTACTCGCATGCGGTCGGCGGCGCGATCATCGGTGGTTACATCTACCGCGGCAGCGGGCTGCCGCAGCTTGCCGGCAGATATGTGTACGCCGATTTCGTGGTTGGCGACGTGGCGTACTACAGCGCCAATCAGAGCGGTGGCTATGATCGGTCAATGATCCAGAACCTCGGCACTTATCTCACTTCGGTAGACCAGGACAATGCTGGCGAGCTGTATGTCACAACTTACGGTAACAGCGCCATCTACATGCTGGTGCCGGCCACCGGTGGCAGCGGCGCGACGGTCGCCAGCAATTTGGCAAACACCGGCTGCTTTGCCAACCTGGCAACCCAGACGCCCGCCAGCGGCCTGATCCCCTATAGCGTGAATTCGCCGTTCTGGTCCGACGGTGCCGCGAAAAACCGCTGGATGGCACTGCCCGATGGCACCACCATCACGGTGGCGAGCGATGGGCACTTTGTATTCCCTCCCGGCACCGTGCTGGTGAAGAACTTCTGGCTCGGCGGCAAGATCATCGAGACGCGCCTGTTCATGCGCTACCGGGACACCGGCAACTGGGGTGGCTACACCTACCAGTGGAACTCCGCGCAGAATGCCGCCACGCTGGTGAATGGCGGCCTCACGACCAGCATCAACGGGCAGAGCTGGACCTACCTGAGCAGCGCCCAGTGCCTCGAGTGCCACACCTCCGCCGCGGGGTTTGCGCTCGGCACTCAGACTGCGCAGCTCAACGGAAACTTCAACTATCCATCAACCGGACGCACGGCCAACCAGATTGATACGCTCGCCCACATCGGCCTGTTCAGCGTGGCCATACCAGCCTCCTCAACGCTACCGGCGCTACCCGATCCATTTGGCAGTGCAGCCGTAAGCGCACGTGCACGCTCGTACCTGCACAGCAACTGCAGTCAGTGCCATCGTCCGGGCACACAGATACCGGTCGACATGGACCTGCGCTTCGATACCGCGATGAGCGCAACCAGGACCTGCAATGTCGTGGCCGCCGCAGGCGACCTGGGCATTGCCGGCGCCGTGCGCATCGCGCCGCAAGACGCGTCGAAATCGCTGATTTACCAGCGCATGAACCGACGTGGCACCGATCAGATGCCACCGCTGGGATCGAACGTGATCCACAGCAGCGGCGTGGCGCTGATCCAGCAGTGGATCATGGGAATGGACGCGAACTGCAACTAGCCGGCGAGTACCGGCCGGGCCGGATTGCCGAGCACGGTGACACCCGCTGGCACGGATTTGCGCACCACCGCGCCGGCAATGACCCGTGCGCCCTCACCCAGAGTAACGCCCTTGCAGATCACGCTGCGCGAGCCTATCGCCGCGCGCGCGCCAATCACGATGCGGCATTGCTCAGGGTTCTCCTGCGCGTCGCCACGGCTCGGGTCGATGGAATGAAAATCGGTATCCGCGAGGCCCGCGTCTTCGATCAGCACCTCATTGCCGATTTCGATGGAATATTTGCACGACAGGCGCGTGGCACGCAGCAGCACGCCGTTGCCGATCGTCAC
>JAYUZE010000160.1:0-2677 GCA_043752035.1 Gammaproteobacteria bacterium | reverse complement strand
CTCAAGGGCATCGACACGCTCGAGCAACTCGCCGAAGTGAAGCGCGTGGTGATCGAAGTGGCGACCGACTGCGCGGTGCTCAACGCCGATGATCCGCTGGTGCTGAAAATGTCGGGCTACACCGAAGCCAAGAACATCTGTTACGTGACGGTGAACCCCGAGCACACCTTGGTACGCGAGCACATCCGCGCCGGCGGACGCGCCTGCGCGCTCGAGGCCGGCGTGAACGGCCAGATGATCGCGCTCTACGATCACGGCAGCCACATTCCGCTGGTCTGGACGCACCTGATTCCTGCGACCCTCGAGGGCCGCGCGCTGCACAACGTGCAGAACGCGATGTTTGCGGCCAGCATGGCGTTTTCGCTTGGCATCAAGCTGGATGCAATCCGCCAGGGACTGCGCACCTTCGATTCTACTTTCTTCCAGGCGCCGGGCCGCATGAACGTGTTCAACGAGCATCCCTTCAAGGTGCTGTTCGACTACGGCCACAACGCGCACGCAGTGGCGGCGATGGCCGATCTCGCGCAGCGGCTCGATGTCACGGGCCGGCGCATCGTGGTGCTGGCCGGTCCCGGTGACCGGCGCGATGAAGACCTGATTGCCATTGTGCACGCGGTGGTCGGGCGCTTCGATCACTATATCTGCCGGCGCGACGACTCGCTGCGCGATCGCGCGTCTGACGAGGTGCCGCGGCTGCAGGCCAAGGCGCTGCGCGCGGCGGGCGTCGCCGAGAGCGCGATCTCGGTGATCCCCGATGAGCAGGAGGCCATTGCCGCCGCGCTCGCGATGGGGCAGCCGGGCGACCTGCTGCTGATCTTCGCCGACGCGCTGGTACGTTCGTGGAAGCAGATCACCAAGTTCAAGCCTGCCAGTGCGCCGGCCGCGCGCGCCACGAGCGTGAGCCTGGGCGATGGCGCGGACGCCGATATTCTTATGGGCTCCGCGCAGGATTTCCCAGGCCGCATGCACGCTGCCAACGGTGCCGCAGGTACGCGCCCGGGCGAGGCCCGCGCGCCGGCGTTCAGTCTCGAAGGCCTGGTGCGTGACGAGCGTGGCGTTCGGCTGGCGCCCGAGGCGGAAGACTGAACACGCCGCCCGCGCTGCCCTTCGCCGACTCGCGTCGGCTGATGGGCGCGAACCTGTTTTTTGTAGGCACCGGCGCCACGCTGGAACTGACGGCGGTGCCGGGCGACGAAGCCCTGCTCAAGGCCTGGCGCGAGCGCGTTGCCAGCGCGCGCACCGCACTCGGCTGGACCGAAACGGGCATCGCCGTGCGCCACCACGCCAACGGCGTATCGCTGTCGATCGCGGCGCCGGTCGATCAACTGTTTCTCGCCACCGAAGTGAACGAGTGGGCGCTGTGCGCCTCACTCCTGGAGCGTGAGCCGGCGAGCGGGCCAGCGCATGGGCCGCGCGGATCCGGACTCGAAGCAGCGCTGCTGGCGGCGGCCATCGAAAATGCGCCGGCCGACGCCGATCCGGCCGCGATCGACGCTCCAGTGCTCGAACAATCCGCCGCCTACGCGCGCTTTGGCCGCCTCGCGGCGCGCGAGGCGCGTTCTGACCTGCGCGCGGTGCTGGCTGCAGCCGAAGCGCACCAGCTCCCTGCGATACTGGATGAAAAAATATTGACCCTGGGCGCAGGAGTGGGCAGTCAGAGTTACCCGCTCGATGCACTGCCCGGGCCCGCGGCGATACCGTGGTCTTCGCTGCACGACATTCCCACCGCGCTGATCACTGGCTCGAACGGCAAGACCACTACGGTGCGGCTGCTGGCCGCCTGTGCGCGCGAGCAGGGCTGGCGCGCGGCCTACAACTGCACCGACGGCGTGTTTTCCGGCGGCGAGGCGCTGGCGCGCGGCGATTACTCAGGTCCGGCCGGCGCGCGGCGCGTGCTGCGAGAGCCACGCACCGAGGCTGCGATCCTCGAAGTGGCGCGCGGCGGCATCCTGCGGCGTGGGGCCGCGATCACCCGCGCGCAGGTCGTGGTGGTCACCAACATCAGCGCCGATCACTTCGGTGAATATGGCATCGACGATCTCGACGGCCTGGCCGACACCAAGCTGGCGATCGCCGGCGTGCTGCCCCAGGACGGCCTGCTGGTGCTGAACGCCGATGATCCGCTCCTGCGCGCCAAGGCCGAAGCGCTTGCGCAGCGCTTCGGCCGGGCGCTGGTGCTGGCCTGGTTTGCGCTCGATTTCGATCACGCGTTGCTGCGCGAGCACCGCGCTGGGGGCGGCGCGACCTGCGGCGTGCGCGCCGGCCACTTGCTGCTGGGCGCCGCAGGCGCAGGCACTACCGACCTCGGCGCCATACAGGCGCTGCCGCTCACCGTCGATGGCTATGCCACTTACAACATTGCCAATCTGGCTGGCGCCGCGCTGGCCGCCGCCGCACTGGGCATCGCGGCCGCTGCGATTGCCAGGGTCTATGCGCACTTTGGCGCGGCGCTCGAGGACAACCCGGGCCGCATGATGCGCTTCGACGCCGGCGGCGTGCGGGTGCTGGTCGACTACGCGCACAACCCCGATGGCCTGCGCGGTTTCCTGCAGGTGGCTTCGCAGATGCGCGCCGAGCGGGGTCGACTGGGCCTGGTACTCGGCCACGCCGGCAATCGCAAGGATGAAGACGTACAGCAGCTGGCGCGCGTGGCGGCCGGCTTTCATCCCGACCTGAT
>JAYUZE010000159.1:0-8531 GCA_043752035.1 Gammaproteobacteria bacterium | reverse complement strand
TGGTAATTCGGACCGGCGCCGCCTTCGGGCGTGGTCCAGGTGATCAGACGGTAGGGGTCTTTGATATCGCAGGCCTTGCAATGCACGCAGTTGGCGGCGTTGATCTGCAGGCGGCGCACACCATCGTCACCGCTGACCATCTCGTACACTGCCGCCGGACAGAAACGCGTGCAGGGATTGTCATACTCGCGCGCACAGCGATCCGAGCAAACCGAAGTGTCGGCCACGTGCAGGTGTACCGGCTGGTGTTCATCGTGCGAAGTCGAGGCAAGAAACACCGCGGCAGTGCGATCGCGCGGCGCGAGCGTACGCGCCGCCGGCGCCGGGCCTGGCGCGCGCTGATCGAGCCGCAGCAGCGTCTGGTCGTTAGCCTTGTGCTGCAGAGTCCAGGGCGTATGGCCGCGCAGTATGGTTTCCAGCAGGCCATTGGCAAGACCCAACCACAAGCCGTGTTTGAAGCCGGGTTTGATATTGCGCACGGCGTGCAGCGCGCGTCCGCCCACCGAGGCGCGCCACAGGGCATCGAAGCCGGCGCCCGAGGGCACCGCATTCAGGTGCTCGGCGGCGAGCACGCCGCAGCGCATCGCCTGGTGTATGCCCTTCAGCCGCGCGACATCGAGCGTCCCGGCGGCATCCCCGATCAGCAGCGCGCCCGCGACCTCCATGCGCGGCAGCGCCTGCGCGCCGCCCGCGGCGATGGTGCGTGCCCCATAGGCCAGCGGTTCGCCGCCATCGAGCAGCGTACGTACCAGCGGGTGGTGCTTGAATTGCTGAAAGGCCTCGAAAGGCTGGAAGCGCGGGTCTTG
Organism: Gammaproteobacteria bacterium; assembly: GCA_043752035.1. Taxonomy (GTDB): domain Bacteria; phylum Pseudomonadota; class Gammaproteobacteria; order Steroidobacterales; family Steroidobacteraceae; genus FEN-1191. The sequence goes on along the minus strand of JAYUZE010000159.1, from coordinate 7,725 downwards.
GTAATCCAGCCCGATAACCAGGCCCACATACACGCGATCCTGCCCGAGGTGATAGATGAAGCCGCCGCCATAAGTGTCGCTGGGCAGCGGCCAGCCGACGGTGTGCTGCACGAGTCCGGGCCGGCCGCGTCCGGCCGGCAACTGCCACAGCTCCTTGAAGCCCAGGCCAAAGGTCGGTGGTGAGCGTCCGGCATCAAGCTGGTGGCGGGCGATGAGCTGCTTGGCAAGGCTCCCGCGGCAGCCTTCGGCCAGCAGCGTCATCGGTGCATGGATCTCAGCGCCCGGCGCGTAGTTCGGGCCTTCGCTGCCATCGCGCGTGCGGCCCATGTCGCCGAGCCGCACGCCGCATACGGCCTGTTGTGGGTCGTACAGCAGCTCGCTGGCGGCGAAACCGGTAAAGACGTCGACACCGGCAGCTTCGACCTGTGCGCCCAGCCACGGCACCAGCTGCGCCAGCGAGACGATGAAATTGCCGTGGTTGCGCTGCGGCGGCGGCGTCGGCAACTTGAAGCTGCTGCGGCTGGTGAACAGGCGGAACTCATCGCCCTGCACCGCGACACAGGTTGGCGGCGGCGCCTGGCGCCACCCGGGCAGCAGCGCATCGAGCGCTACCGGATCGAGCACCGCGCCGGATAGTGAATGCGCGCCCAGGCTCGCAGCCTTCTCGATCACGCAGACACTGCGCTCTGGATTGAGCTGCCGCAGGCGCAGCGCGCAGGCGAGCCCGGCCGGCCCGGCGCCGACGATTGCCACGTCGTAATTCATGATATCGCGCGCGCTCATGTACTCTCCTCTTCTCCCAGGGCTGCAAGGATGGCGGCTCGCGCGGCGTCGCGCAATGCGGCAGCGCCGTCCTCATGCACGGGCGCGGGCTGGAGCGATTCGAGCACCTCGACTTCGATGCGGCCCGGTCGCAGCAGCAGGCCACCAGGGTGAAAACAATGACGCGTGCCGCGGATCACCAGCGGCACCACCGGCACGCGCGCCCGCTCGGCGGCCGCGAAAGCGCCGGTGTGAAAGCGCAGCAGGCCGGGCTCCTTGCGAAACGTGCCCTCGGGGAAAAATGCCAGCGAGCTGCCGTTGGCGGCATCGCGCATCAACCGCAGCGCGTCGCGCGCGCTGCCGGCGCGATTGCCGCGTTCGACGAAATAGGAGCCGATGCGTGCCAGCAGCAAGCCGGCCAGTGGCACGCGGCTCATTTCGCGCTTGATCACGAAGCCAAAACGCGGCGGCAGCGTCGCCGCGAGCACCACGCCATCGAGATAGCTGCAGTGATTGGCCACCACGATGCAATGTTCTGGCAGTAGCCCGCGCCAGCGCACGCGCAGCGGCATACCCATCAGCGCCAGCGCGCTGCGTCCGGTGGCGCGCGTCACCTGGCGGCGCGCCTCGAGCGTGGGCACGATCAGCAAGGCCAGCAAGGATAGCAACGCGAGCACCAGAAACACACTGGCGCAAAATAGCGTGTATGGCACAAGCAGCAGCCACTCAAGACGACTGTAATCAACTGGCGCGCCGGCTGGCCCGGTTGCAGGGCCGGCCGGTGTCGCGGGGCGTGAATTGGGCGGTGTAATGGGCAAGGAATATGTGACCTGGTTCTCCCTATGTTAACTGTTGCCACCGTTGTGAGTCCCGTCACATCGTCCGGGGGCGTCCGCTTCGCATACTGGCGCCTGAGGATCCTTCCTCGAGCCTTACAGGGCACCGCATTGAGCAGACAGGCGACAGTTACCGCAGACGCTGGTGTAGCCGAAGTGATCGACCCGGTCATCGGTCGTTTTCTCGATGCCGTGTGGATGGAACGCGGCCTCTCCTCCAATACTTTGTCCGCGTATCGTGCCGACCTGGTGGCGCTCTCGCGCTGGCTGGCACAACGCAACCTGATGCTGGTGCGCACCGGCCGACCCGATTTGATGGCTTTTATTGCGGCGCGCGCCGCCGGCGGCGCGCGGCCGCGCTCCACCGCGCGCCAGCTCTCATCATTCCGCCGTTTCTTCCGTTATCTAATGCGCGAAGGCACGGTGCGTGAAGATCCCACGGCGCAGATCGCCATGCCGCGTATTGGCCGCTCGCTGCCGAAGTCCTTGACTGAAGCCGAAGTCGAGGCGCTGCTGCTGGCGCCCACGGTCAGCGATCCGCTGGGCAACCGCGATCGCACCATGCTCGAAGTACTGTATGCCACGGGGCTGCGCGTATCGGAGCTGGTGAGCCTGCGTGTCGATCAGGTGAACATGACCCAGGGCGTGCTGCGCGTGCTCGGCAAGGGCAATCGCGAGCGGCTGATTCCGCTGGGCGAAGAGGCGGTGCGCTGGCTGAGTGCGTTCCTCGCCGGTGCGCGCGCTGAGATCCTGCTGGATCGCACCACCGATTACCTGTTTCCAACGCGTCGCGGCGATCGCATGACGCGCCAGGCGTTCTGGCACATCATCAAGCGCTACGCGCGCAAGGCCAGCGTCGATCGCGACCTCTCGCCGCACACCCTGCGCCACGCTTTTGCCACGCACCTGCTGAACCACGGCGCCGACCTGCGCGTGGTGCAGATGCTGCTCGGCCACAGTGACCTCTCGACCACGCAGATCTATACCCACGTGGCCCGCGAGCGCATGAAAGAGCTGCACACGCAGCATCATCCGCGCGGCTGAGATCCCCGTAACGCGCGCTGACGCGCGGTGACCCGTCAGCGCCAGCGCTCTGCTAAACTCGGCCCCATGAACATGAACCGCCTGATTTTCCCGCTCGCCCTGACCGGTGTCGCGATCGCCATGCTGGCAATGGCCGGCGAAAGTAGTGCGCCCCCGCCGGCAGCCCCCGCCGCTGCGGCGCCAGCATTGACGGCACACCCTGCGGCCAACCTGCCGGCCAGCGAGGCCGAGCTTGCGGCCGTAGCAGCGCATGTCCCCGGCGCCAAGCCCGGCGACCTGCGTGCGACGCCGATAGCGGGCCTGTATGAATTCCGCCAGGGTGCCGATCTCGTCTACGTGACGGCCGATGGCCGCTACGGCATCAGCGGCGACATTTACCGCGTGGCCGACAAGCAGAACATCACCGAGAACCGCCGGCGCGAATTGCGCCTGGTGCTGATCAATGCGGTTCCCGAATCCTCGATGGTAGTGTTCGCACCGGCCAGCGCGCCGAAGTACACGGTCACCGTGTTCACCGATGTCGATTGCACTTACTGCCGCGCGCTGCACCAGCAGATCGCTGAGTACAACCGCCTCGGCGTCAAGGTGCGCTACCTTTTCTATCCGCGCTCCGGGCCGAATACCGAGTCGTGGTCGAAGGCCGAGCAGGTGTGGTGTTCGGCCGATCGGCGCGCCGCGCTGACCAAGGCCAAGCTGGGCCAGGCCCTGACGGCCTCGGCCACCTGCGCCAACCCGGTAGCGCAGGGCTATGCGCTGGGCCGCGAGATCGGACTGAGCGGCACCCCTGGCATCGTCACCGAAAGTGGTCAGTTGCTGCCCGGCTATGCGCCGCCGGATATCCTGCTGCAGGAATTGCAAAAGGATGCGCAGCTCGGCAAGGGCTGAGGCTCGCTAGCGCTCCAGCAGCTCGAGTTTGCCAGGCTTGCCTTCCCACTCCTTGGCGTCGGCAGGTGGCGAGCCGCGCTCGGAAATCACCGGCCACTGCTTGGCCAGCTCGGCATTGAGCGCGGTGAACTGCTCCTGACCCGCAGGCAGCTCTTCTTCGGAAAAAATCGCTTCGACTGGGCATTCAGGCTCGCACAACGTGCAGTCGATGCACTCATCCGGATCGATGACCAGGAAGTTGGGCCCCACGTGAAAGCAGTCGACCGGGCATACCTCGACGCAATCCATGTACTTGCACTTGATGCAGTTTTCGGTGACGACAAAAGTCATTGCAGCTCCACTGGGTCGCCCCGGCAAGCATTGCCGGCGCGCGCGTATTCTGCCAAAGGCCGCTCGCAGTGCAAGCGCCTTGCAAGTGCAGGGAAGTTATCAGCGCCCGGGCCGGTGGGTCAGGTCGTGAAAATGCAGCTCCTGGACGCCCCGGCGGCGATCCTCGAAATAGCGCTCCAGCGCATAACGCATGCTGGTGAAGGCGATGTCGTTCCACGGTATGTCGGCTTCGTGAAACAGCCCGGTTTCCAGGCTTTCGACCCCGGCGGCGTGATCATCCGTACGCATCTGTCCGCGGAACATCACGTGCACCTGCTCGGCATAGAGCACGTTGACCACGCTGAGGAGCGAGCCGACCTCAACCACGGCCATGGCTTCCTCGGCGGTTTCGCGCGCCGCGGCGCTCAGCAGCGATTCACCGATCTCCAGGTAGCCGGCCGGCGCGGTCCAGTAGCCGAGGCGCGGCTCAATGGCTCGGCGACACAGCAGGATGCGGCCCTGCCATTCGGGCACGCAGCCAACCACCACGCGCGGATTCTGGTAGTGCACGCTGCCGCAGGCATCGCACACGGCGCGCGGCAGCGTATCGCCCGCGGGAATGCGCCGCTGCACTGTGGCGCCACAGTCCGGACAGAACTTCATCGCTGGTCAGAGCCTGTGCATAGCGTATCCGGGGCGTATTCGGGTATCGTACCGCCGCGACTTTCGGGCCTCGTGGCGGAACTGGTAGACGCAGTCGACTCAAAATCGACCGGGCTTGCCCATCTCGGTTCGACTCCGAGCGAGGCCACCATGTCGTGGCAGCATATCCTTAAATTGACCGGGCGGCCGCAGCGCTGCGCCGGACTGGTCACCTGAAGGCCGATGCGACGCAGTGACTTCGAATTTTCCCTGCCCGGGGAGCTGATCGCGCAGGCACCGCTCCCGCAGCGCTCCGCCAGCCGTCTGCTGTTGGTGGACCCACGGGGCCAAGCGGATTCCCAGATCGCGGCGCTGCCATCGATGCTGCGGGAAAACGATCTGCTGGTGTTTAACGACACGCGTGTGTTGCCGGCACGGCTGGCAGCGCGGCGCGCCACCGGCGGACGCGTGGAAATCTTTCTCGAGCGCGCGCTCGCCGGATGCGGCGCGCTGGTGCACGCGCGTGCCAGCAACGTGCTGCGCCCGGGCGAGGCGTTGGCGAGTGAGGGCGGCGCGGTGCTGCTGCACAAGCAGATCGATGATCTCTGGGAGGTCAGCCTGCCGGCTCCCGCCCTTGAGTACTTCGAGCGCCACGGCGCGGTGCCGCTGCCGCCCTATATCACGCGGGCGCCGGATGCTGATGATCGCGAGCGTTACCAAAGCCTGCTGGCGCGCGTTCCGGGCGCGGTGGCGGCGCCTACCGCCAGCCTGCATTTTGACCAGATGCTGCTTGATGCACTGACCGCACGCGGGATACGCCGCGCCACGTTGACGCTGCATGTGGGCGCTGGCACCTTCCAGCCGGTGCGTGAGGAAAATCTCGACCAGCATCTGCTGCACGCCGAACGCTACGAAATCGGCGATGAAGTCATTGAGGCCGTGCGCCAGGCGCGCCTTGGCGGCGCCCGCGTGATCGCTGTGGGCACTACGGTGGCGCGCGCGCTGGAGTCGGCCGCCGGCGACGAAGAGCGACCAGCGGGCAATGCGCTGCGCAGCGGCCCGGGCGAGACCAGCCTGTTCATCCGCCCTGGCTTTCGCTTTCGCGTGATCGACGGGCTGATCACCAACTTTCATCTGCCGGGTTCCACATTGCTGATGTTGGTGGCGGCATTCTGTGGGCGCGAGCGCGTACTTGCGGCCTATGCGCACGCCATCCAGCAGCGCTATCGCTTCTTCAGCTATGGTGATGCCATGCTGGTCTGGCCCGCCCCCGCTGTACGCGCATGAGCTTGCGATTCGAACTGCTGCACCAGGAAGGCGCGGCCCGGCGTGGCCGGCTGCATCTGCCACATGGTGTCGTGGAGACGCCCGCCTTCATGCCGGTGGGTACCTACGGCACGGTAAAAGCGATGACGCCCGAGGAACTTGTGGCACTGGGCGCCGACATCGTGCTTGGCAACACCTTCCACCTGATGTTGCGCCCCGGCGCCGACATCGTTGCCCTGCACCGTGACGGCCTGCACGGCTTCATGGGTTGGGAGCGGCCGATCCTTACCGATTCCGGCGGCTTTCAGGTGTTCAGCCTGGCCAAGCTCCGCCGTATCGACGAGCAGGGCGTGAAATTCCGCTCGCCGGTCGATGGCGCCGAGGCCGAGCTCTCGCCGGAAATCGCCATGGAGGTGCAGCGGGCACTGGGCTCGGATATCGCGATGGCGTTTGATGATTGCACCGCCTATCCCGCGAGCGAGAGTGAGGCCCGAATCTCGATGGAGCGTTCGATGCGCTGGGCGGTGCGCGGCCACGAACATTACTATCGACCGCTGGCCAACGGCGCGCCTCCGCCGGGCCACCTGTTCGGTATCGTGCAGGGCGGCATGCATCTGGCACTGCGCAGCGCTTCGCTCGAATCGCTGTTGCAACGCGCATGGCCGGGTCTGGCCATCGGCGGGCTGGCCGTGGGCGAGCCCGAGGAGGAACGCCTGCGGGTGCTCGAGCACACCCTGCCGATGATGCCGCGGGATCGCCCGCGTTACCTGATGGGCGTGGGTTATCCGCAGGATATCGTGGCGGCCGTGCGGCGCGGTGTGGATATGTTCGATTGCGTGATGCCCACGCGCCACGCGCGCAATGGACATCTGTTTACTTCCGGCGGCGTGATCAACATCCGCAACGCCAGTCATCAGCGTGACACCGGGCCGCTCGATCCACACTGCAGCTGCCCCACCTGCGTGCGTTATTCACGCGCTTACCTGCGACACCTGGATCGGTGCGACGAGATACTGGGGGTGCGCCTGGGCACGATCCACAACCTGCATTTCTACCTGGAGCTGATGCGTCAGATCCGCGCCGCGATCGCTGCGGGCACGCTGACCGCGCTGGCGGCCCGGATTATGGCGATTCCGCGGCGCGAGCCGGGTCCTGTGGCATAATGCCGCCCTTTTTCGGGGTCGGCCCGGTGCGTAACGGGTGCGAGCTGCAGCCATAAAATGAAGGTTCTGCCATGAGTCTGATCAGCAATGCCTATGCCCAGTCCGCCGCGGCCCCTCCGGGCACTGGCCTCAACTGGATCATCCTGCCGGTATTTGTCGCGATTTTTTACTTCCTGCTGATCCGGCCGCAGCAAAAGCGGCTCAAGGACCAGCAGGCGATGCTCTCCAAGCTTTCCAGTGGCGATGAAGTCGTCACCAGCGGCGGCATCCTCGGCCGCATCACCGAAGTGGGCGAGGGCTTCGTGACGCTCGAAATCGCCGACGGCGTGCGCATCAAAGTGCAGCGTGCGCAGATCTCGCAGCTGGTGCCCAAGGGCACGCTCAAGAGCGCCTGAGACCACCATGCTGGAATTCCCGCGCTGGAAATACGCGCTCGTCGCGATCGTCACACTGCTGGCACTGGCCTTTGCGCTGCCGAATTTCTTTGGTACCGATCCGGCGCTGCAGGTGGCGCGCAAGAATCGCCAGGCCATGGACGATGCCGCCCGCCAGACGGTCGAGAGTCTGCTGCAACAGCACAGCGATGCCTTCAGCGGCACCTATATCGATAACGGCAAGCTGTTCGTGCGCTTTGCCACCGTCCCCGATCAGCTCAAGGCGCGCGATGCGGTAAACGATGCGCTCGCCGCTGACTACGTATCGGCACTGACTACGGCCTCGCGCGCGCCGGCCTGGCTGCGCTCGGTGGGCCTGCGGCCGATGCCGCTGGGCCTGGATCTGCGCGGCGGCCTGTACCTCGTGTACCAGGTGGATGTGAA
>JAYUZE010000158.1:0-7174 GCA_043752035.1 Gammaproteobacteria bacterium | reverse complement strand
CCCTTCACCGATCGACAGCTCAACGAGGCGTTGCGCAAATTGATCAGGACCTGAGAGCATGAGCCTGGAGTCGGAAGTCGCCGTTTTCGTCGATGGGGTGCTGAATTACTTCGACACCACTGTGCAGCAGAGCGCGCAGTGCGGCACACCGCACCTGGCCTTGAGCGACCGGCCGGAGATTTCCGACTATACCGGCGTGATCCAGGTCAGCGGCAAGCGCACCGGCATGGTGGCCTTTACCGCACCGAAGAGCATGCTGAGTGTAATGCTGATGCGCATGCAGGAAACCGACATGGGGCACGAGAACCTGTGCGACCTGGTCGGTGAGATCGCCAATACGCTCTCAGGCAACGCGCGCCGCGATTTCGGCCAGCAGTTCCAGATCTCCGTGCCCTCGGTGCTTTCGGGGCGCGGCAGTCAGCTCGAATATCCGGCGACGACTCGCCCGATCGTGATACCGATCGACTGGCGCAACTATCACGCCCGACTGATCGTCTGCCTGGGTTAGAACGCGGGCCCAGCCGCGCACGCTGGTTGCGCGCCACCGCTCAGCTGCGCAGCCGCGGCTGTACCAGGGTGCCACTGGCCTGCTGGTAAGCCACGCTGAAGCGCCCGAGCTGGGCCAGCGCCTCGCGGGCATCCTCGGCCGGGTCGAGATCGAAGGCATCGAAGCCGCAGCGCGCCAGCAGATACAGGTGATCGCGCTTGATGGCGCCGGCGGCGCGCAGCTCGCCGCGATACCCAAGCTGCTGGCGCAGCACTTGCGCCTGCGAGAAGCCGCGGCCGTCGCCGTTCTTTTCAAAATGCACGACGACCAGCGCGAGGCTGGCGATGCAGGGCGCGAGCAGGCGTACGTCGTCGGTGGGACCCACCACCACGCCACTGCCGGCCGGGAGCGCGGCGCCCGCGGCGCCCAGCTCCGCGACCAGCGCCGCGAAACCCAGCGCCTGCGGCCCGCCACCCGCTTCCTCAGGGTAGCGCCAGTCGTCGACCAGCAGTTCACGCTGCCGCAGTATCTGGCGCATACACGCGCTCCTTGAAAGGCTCCACGCCCAGGCGGCGCACCGCCTGCAGGAAAGTCTCGTCGCTGTTCTCGCGCCGCTCGAGGTAGACCTCGAGGATGCGGCCGATGGTCGTGGCCACGCGCGATTTTGCCACCGAAGGGCCGATCACCTCGCCGAGCGCCACCTGGCCGCTGGCGGAACCGCCGAGCGTGATCTGGTACCACTCCTCGCCATGCTTGTCGACGCCCAGGATGCCGATATGGCCCACATGATGGTGGCCGCAGGCATTCATGCAGCCGGACATCTTGACCTGGATTTCCCCCAGGTCGTAGAGATAGTCGAAATCGCTGAACTGCTCGTGGATCTGCTTCGCGATCGCGATCGAGCCGGCATTCGCGAGGCTGCAGAAATCGAGTCCCGGGCAGCAGATCATGTCGGTGAGCGTGCCGATATTGGGCGTCGCCAGGCCGAGCGGCTCCAGTGCCGCATGCAGCTCGCGCAGTTCGCACTGTGCCACATCGGCTAGCACCAGGTTCTGATCGTGGGCCACGCGTATCTGGCCAAAGCTGTAGCGATCGGCGAGCGCGGCCAGCGCATCCATCTGCGCATCGGTCATGTCGCCGGGAGCCTCGCCGTGCTTCTTCAGCGAGATGAATACCACGCGGTGGCCGGGAACTTTGTGCGCGCGCGTGTTGTGACGATACCAGGCCAGCAAGGGCGCGCCGGCGCTGCGCGGCGGTTCGCTGTCCGCCAGCTGCCGATAGGCCGGCGGTGTGAAGAACGCCCGCATGTGCTCAATCTGTCCGGCATCGAGCTGCGGCGCCGTGGCGCGGCTGGCCGCATATTCACTCTCGACCTGGCGTGTGAACTCCTCGATGCCCAGCGATTTTACCAGCACCTTGATGCGCGCGCGGTGAATGTTGTCGCGCCGGCCGTGGCGGTTGTAGACCCGCAGGATGGCCTCGAGATAACCCAGCAATTCGCGCTGCGGCAGCAACGCCCGGATGCGCTTGCCGATCATCGGCATGCGTCCCAGGCCGCCCCCGACCAGCACTTCGAAGCCGCTGGCGCCGCTGGCATCGCGCACCAGGTGCAGGCCGATATCGTGCACTTCTGAAGCGGCGCGATCGGTGGCGGCGCCGGTCACAGCGATCTTGAACTTGCGCGGCAGGTAGTAGAACTCCGGGTGCAGCGTCGACCACTGGCGGATCAGCTCGCACCAGGGGCGCGGATCCTCGAGTTCGTCGCGCGCCACTCCGGCCAGGTGATCTGCGGTGACGTTGCGGATGCAGTTGCCACTGGTCTGGATCGCGTGCATCTCGACCGTGGCCAGGTCGGCGAGGATATCGGGCACCTCGGCAAGTTTGGGCCAGTTGAACTGGATGTTCTGGCGGGTGCTGAAGTGACCGTAGCCGCGATCGTAGCGACGGGCGATGTGCGCCAGCATGCGCAGCTGGTTGCTCGCCAGCAGCCCATAGGGAATCGCCACCCGCAGCATCGGGGCGTGGGTCTGGATATAAAGGCCGTTGCGCAACCGCAGCGGGCGGAACTCGTCTTCGCTCAGCTCGCCGGCCAGGAAGCGCCGCGTCTGCTCGCGAAATTCCGCCACCCGTTCGGCCAGAAAAGTGCGGTCGATATCGTCATAGCGATACATGCGGCTACTGTACAGGCCTGAACGCTGAGCCGCGGGCGCAACCCGGGTTATCTGGAAAACACCTGAGGTTATCAGCCCGGCGTTCAGCCGGTGGTCTGCAGCCCGACGCCGATCCCGTTGACGCTGACCAGCAGGGCTTCAAACAGCGCCCGATCGCTGCGCCCGGCGGCGCGCCAGCGACGCAGCAGGTCGACCTGCATCAGGTTCATCGGATCGACGTAGGGGTTGCGCAGCGCAATGCTGCGCTGGAGCGTGCGATCCTGGTCCAGCAGGGCCGCGGTTTCCTTGATTTCGCACACCATCGCGCAGCTCAGTGCGAACTCGGCGTGGATTGCGCGCGCGCACTCCAGTGTGTCGGTGGGCGCCAGCTCGTCGTAGCAGGCGGCGATTTCCATGTCAGCACGTCCGAGCGTGGCCTCGATATCATCGACCAGATGCCGGAAGAATGGCCAGCCGGCATAGGCACGACGCAGCAGCGCGATGCCGCGCGCCTCGCGCGCCGCCTTCAGGCCGGTGCCAGCGCCATACCAGCCGGTGAGCATGTGGCGCGACTGCGCCCAGGCGTAGACCCAGGCCGCGGGCGGTACCGCGCCGATATCGACGCCGTGCGGGGTGCTGTGGCGCTGCTCACCGATGCGCATGCGCTCGATCACATCGATGGGAGTGACGGCACGAAAAAACCGGTAGAACTGTGTGCCGCCGGCAATCAACGCCCGCCAGGCCACGCGGCTGTGCGCGGCGACTTCGCCCACGACTTCGGCGAGTGCGGCTCCTTCTTGTACCGCGACACCGCGCCGCACCGCGAGCGTGGCCAGCGCCAGCGTGCCGAAGGCGCGCTCGAGCGTGCGCATCGCGTTGGCGCGCAGCCCGAAATTCTGCGCGATGCTCTCGCCCTGTTCGGTAAAGCGCAGCACACCGCTGGCGACCTCGGCCGGCGCGGCGCGCAGCAGCGCGTCGATGCGCCCGCCACCACGTGAAATGCTGCCGCCGCGGCTGTAGAACAGCACGTGGCGATCGCGCGCCTGGTCCAACGTGCGCGACAGCGCGCGCTGTGCCCGGTAGGCGGCGTAGCGCGAAGCCACCATACCGCTCTCACGGCTGCTCTCGGAGTAATCGACCAGCACGGTCTGCACGCGCCCGCGGGCCGCGAGATGGCGCTGGTAGGCGGTGTCGGCCAGCAGCTGTGTCATCACCGCGCCGCACCCCTCGAGGCTATCGACGGTGTCGAACTGCGGCGCGATGTCGATCGCAGCCGCACCGCTCTGGCGATCGCGCGCACCGGCCCAGTGTGCCAGCACCAGCGGCGCCAGCACGTCAGCCGCGGTCGCCGCGCCGCTGACGATGTACAGGCCCACGGCCGCGGGGCCATAGCGATGCCGTCCCTGGCGGATGGCTTCGAATACCGCCAGTGTGCGCCGGCCCAGTGCATCGAAGGCGCCGCCGGGCGCCGCATCGCGATCGAGTATCGCCACCAGGCGCGCGTGCTGTTCGGCGGCGTTGCGCTGTGGCCAGAGTGGATCGTCGAGTCCCTGCGCCAGCACCGCATGATGCACATCGCTACGCTGGCGCAGGTCGAGTGTGGCGAGGTGGAAACCGAAGGTGTCGACGCGCGCCAGCAGCCGGCGCACCAGGAAATAGCCGGCGTGTACGCCGCGATGCTCGCGCAGGCTGGTGGCGAGCAGCGCCACGTCATCGCGAAACTGCGCCGGACCCTCATAGCCATTGGGGCGGCCATCGAAGGTGATGCGCAGCCGCTCGGCCATCTGACCACACAGTACCCGATAGGGCATCGTGTCATGGCGCGCCGGCGCCAGCCCCGGCGCTCCCGGCAGCAACGTGCGATATTCGGCAATGCGCTGCGTGACGGCCGCCGAGACCCCGACGCGCGCCGCGCTCTGCGACAGCTGCTGCGCCAGCTCCTGGCAATCCGCAAAGTAGTTGCTGATGATCACCTGCTGCTGGCGCGCCAGCGTCTCGCGAATGCTCTTGGCGTGCACTTCGGCGGCGCCGTCCATGTCGCCGCCCACCCAGGTGCCGAAGCCCAGCAGGTGCGGCAGCTCGAGCGCCTCGGCGTCGGCCCCGTAGAGCTTGCCCAGCGCCGCGCCGATCTCCTGGTAGAACGCCGGCACGATGCGATAGAGCACCTCGGCGAGATAGAAGATCGCGTGCTCGCGCTCGTCGGCCACCGTCAGGTATTCGCGCGGATGCTCGGCGGTCTGCCAGTCGATGGTCACTTCGGTGCGGATGCGCTCGAGCAGGCCGCGGCGCTCGTGCGGCGCAAGCTGCGGATTGCTGCGCTCAAGCAGCCGGTCGGCAAGCCGCTGCTGGCGGCGCAGCACCGTACGGCGCGCCGACTCGGTGGGATGCGCGATCAGCACCGGTTCGATGCTCAGTGAATGCAGCAGGCTCATGACCTCCGGGAGCTTGAGTCCCAGCGCCTTGAGCTCGGCGAGCGCGTCCTCGACACCGCCCGGCTGCGGCCGATCGCCATCGCCCAGGAAATACTCGCGGCGCCGCCGGATGCGATGCACTTTCTCGGCTACATTGGCGAGTTGGAAATACGACGAGAAGGCACGCACCAGGTCGCGCGCCAGTTCCGGGGCCCGCCCCTGCACCCGCGCCCGCAGTGCCTCGCCGGTACCAGCTTCGCCCGCCCGGCGGCGGATCGCGAGCTTGCGGTCCTGCTCGGCGAGGTCATAAAGCTCGGCGCCGCCCTGCTCGCGCAGCACCTGGCCCACGACTTCGCCGAGCGCGTGAATATCATCGCGCAGCGGTTGGTGGTGAGGCGGAAAATGCAGGTCGTCGCGGTTCACTTAAGGCAGATCCAAAGGGCGCGCATTGTACTGCATGGCGTCTGGCGCGGCCTTCAGCCCGCCAGCAGCACCGCCTCGGCATGCTCGAGCGCCTCGGGCGTGCCGTAGATCACCACGATATCCCCTTCGCGCAGCTCCGTTTCGCCGTCGGGCTGGCGGCCGGTAATGCCCTGGCGGCGCACCGCAGTGAAAGTGACGTCGGCCCCGCGCGAGCGCACATCGTCGAGCCGCCGGCCGATCGACCAAGAGTGCGGCGGCAGCACCACCGAGCGCAATTCCTCGCGAAAGGCGTGCGTATCATCGATCACGCGCGCGCCGTCGTGGCGGAATATGCCGCGCAGGGTGGCATAGCGCTCGCTGCGGATGTCGCCCACGGTGCGCATCACCTTGCCCACCGGCACCTGCAGCAGCATCAGCACCTGCGAGACCAGCATCAGGCTGGCCTCGAAGGTTTCGGGCACCACTTCAGTGGCACCGGCTGCGCTCAGATCGGCGAGCCCGACATCATCCTGCGTGCGCACCAGCACCGGCACATCGGCGCGCAGGCGCCGCACGGCGCGCACGATGCCGACCGAGACCGCCGGGTTGGCGAAAGTGATGATCACAGCGCTCGCAGCATGCAGGCCGACGCGCTGCAGCAGTTCTTCGTCGGCGCTGTCGCCGAACACCACCGTGTCGCCGGCATTGCGGGCCAGGCGGATGCGGGCCGGATCGAGATCGATCGCGATGTACTCAAAACCCTGCGATTCCAGTACCCGCGCGATATTCTGGCCGACGCGCCCGAATCCACAAAGCACCACGTGTTCGCGCCGCGCGAGCGCACCGGTGACGGCTTCCTCACGCTCGAGCGCACTGCCGGGTGGTCCTTTTTCGCCGAGCAGCAGCCGTGCCAGGCGCCGGTTGCCGCGGATGATCAGCGGGCTCAACACCATGCTCAGCACAATGGCGGCCAGCAGCGGTTGCGTGATGTGCTCGGGCACCAGCTCGTCTCCCTGCACCAGCATAGTCAGCAGTGCGACGCCGAATTCGCCACCACCCATCAGCACGATGCTGGTGCGCACGGCCTTGAAGTTGCTGGCCACGAAGCAGCGCGCCACCAGCGTGACCAATAGGGCCTTGCCCAGCAGCAGCGCCAGCAGCAGCGCCGTGACCACATAGAAACTGTGGTACAGCAGGCGCAGGTCCAGCAGCATGCCGACTGAAATGAAAAACAGGCCCAGTAGCAGTTCCTTGAAGGGCCGCACAGTGGATTCCACCTGGTGCCGGAATTCGGACTCGGCCAGCATCATGCCGGCCAGAAAGGCCCCGAGCGCCATCGACAGGCCGACCTGCTGCGTGATCCAGGCGCAGCTGAGCACCACCAGCAACACGGTCAGCGTGAACAGCTCGCGCAGGCGGCTGTGGGCGATTTCGTAGAACAGTGGCCGCAACACCCAGCGCCCGATCGCCAGCACCAGCGCCAGCGCCAGCATGCCCTCACCCGCGAGCCGCGCCAGCGCCGCCGCCGTGAACCGGCCATCGCTGTTGCCCAGCGCACCGGCCAGTGCCAGCAGCGGCACGAACGCCAGGTCCTGGAACAGCACTACGGCGAAGGCCAGGCGCCCGTGGGTGCGATTTAATTCCGATTGATCGGTGAGCTGGTGCAGCACGATCGCGGTCGAGCTCATTGCCAGCGCCCCGCCCACCACGATGCCGCTGGCCCA
>JAYUZE010000157.1:0-9983 GCA_043752035.1 Gammaproteobacteria bacterium | reverse complement strand
TTGGGTGCCGCAGCATTGACCGAATACGCGAACATGGCGGCTGCGAGGGCGAGGCAGTACTTCATGGCAGGCTCCTGATGGGTTGCTGCAATTAGACGTCTGCCCCATGCCTTAGCGCAAGGCCTTGCGCGGCCCGCGTGGCCCGCGTGGCCCGACTATTCCGGCAGGTTGATGCCGCTACCGCACATTTCCTTGGGAAAATCTTTCAGTTTCGGCTGACCATCATGAATGCGCAGCACGGTTTCCTGGTAGTTCACGTGCACGCCGGGCGCAAACTTCAGGCTCGGGATCACCGCCGCATACGCATTCACCAGTCCCATGCCCGGATGATTGGTGTACAGGTGCCCGCCGCACTTGGTGCACCACTTGCGATAGCTGTTCGCGCTCTTGTTGAAGGTGCCGATGTGGGACGCGCCCTGCATGATTTTCAGCGCCACAGCTTGCCACAGGCTGGAGGCATTGACGGGCCCGGCCGACCAGTGCCGGCAGGGCTCGCAGTGGCAGTAGCCCATGGCCTTAGGCTCTCCCGATACTTCGAAGCGTACCGCACCGCAAAAGCAGCCGCCTGCATGAGTTTTTCCGCTACTCATCGATGTATCTCCTTGTAGTATCGTGGCGCCTATCAAGGGCAAGAATGTTAGCGGCGACCTGCCTGCACCCGAATGACCAAACGTCCGGCGCACGTGCTCGGGCGTTCATGGAGCGGTATTGATGGATACGCTGTCGGACGTGCTGCGCGCGGTGCGACACACCGGCGCCACTTTTCGCACCGATTGGCTCTCTGGGCTGCGCGATCCTTTTGTCGGTCGCGCACTGGCGGGTGGAGCCAACCTCTCGCGATCCGCGTTTGCCGAGCGTTTCACGCAATTTACCGGATCGCCGCCGATGCATTACCTGGCCAACTGGCGCATGCAGCTCGCGGCCAACCAGCTGCTCAGTGGCACCGACAGCGTCGCGGTCATCGCCAATCGTGTCGGCTACGAATCGGAAGCCGCCTTCAGCCGCGCGTTCAAGAAACTGGTCGGGGCACTGCCCAGCCAGTGGCGCGTGCGCCGCGCGGCGCAGCGCGCCTGAACCGGCAACGTATGGACGACACCGCATTCACCGCGCCAGAACTGGTGCTCGCCGAGGCGCGGGTACTGCATAGCCTGCCCGCGACCGAACTCGCGCCGCGTCTGGGCGTGCTGCGCTCCTGCTATCGCACCACACCAGAACTGTTCAGCGCCGAGGCGCTGGAGCTGCTGCGCCAGGCCGCAGAGCGCGCACGGCAGGCGCAAAGGCCGGCAGCGAACCCGGAGGTTGAAGCGCGCGCATTGGCTGCGCTCAAGGACATCTTCGGTTACCCGGCGTTCCGCGACGGGCAGCTCGCGATCATCGAAGCGGTGATGGCCGGGCGCGACTGCCTCGCCGTAATGCCTACCGGCGCCGGCAAATCCGTTACCTATCAGATTCCCGCGCGCCTATTGGGCGGGCTGACCCTGGTGGTATCGCCATTGATTTCATTGATGAAGGATCAGGTCGATGCGATGGGCGAGATCGGCATCCGCGCTACCTTCCTGAATTCCTCGCTCGCCGCTGGTGAACGTGCGCGCCGTGCAGCGCAATTGCGCGCAGGTGAATTCGAGCTGCTGTACGCGGCGCCCGAAGGCATCGACGCCTCGGTGGGGCAGTTGCTCGATCCGCTCGACCTGCGCCTGATCGCGGTCGATGAAGCCCACTGCATCAGCGAATGGGGGCACGACTTCCGGCCCGCTTACCGCAATCTCACCGGTCTGAAGCAGCGCTTCAACGGCATTCCGATCCTGGCGCTGACCGCGACTGCCACGCCGCGCGTCAAGCAGGACATCGTGGCGCAGCTGGCGCTGCGCGATCCGCTCGCAGTGCGCGGCTCCTTCTATCGCGCCAACCTGCACCTGCATGCCGTAAAAAAGGGGCAGGGCGATGGCGTGCGCGAGATGATTCTCAGACTGGTGCGCGCGCGCCGCGACCAATCGGGCATCGTCTATTGCCTGTCGCGCAAAGCGGCCGAATCCACGGCGCAGTTCCTGGCGCGCAAAGGCGTGAGCGCAGCGGCCTATCACGCCGGCCTGACGCCCGAGCAGCGTGCGGCGACGCAGGAGCAATTCAGTCGCGATGACCTGCAGGTGGTCTGCGCGACCATTGCCTTTGGCATGGGCATCGACAAATCCAACGTGCGCTTCGTGATCCACCGCGACATGCCGCGCTCGATCGAGGGTTACTACCAGGAGATCGGCCGCGCCGGCCGCGATGGCGCCGGCTCCGACTGTGTGCTGTTCTACTCCTGGGCCGACGTGTGTTCGCTGGATCGTATTCTGGAGGGCTCGGCGGTCCAGGACGCTGACGTCGGCGCGCAGCAGCGGCGCGCCGTGCGCCGGATGTTCGACCTTGCCGACAGCCATGGCTGCCTGTGGCAGGGGCTGGCCGCGTATTTCGCACAGTCCATCGCTGCCTGTGGCGCATCATGTGCACGCTGCAGCGGGCAGGACATCGTTGGCAGTGCCAAAACGGCCTGCACCGCCGCGCCAGCGCGTCGGCTGCCGGCCGCAGCGGAATCGCTGGAATCGGAGTCCATCGCCGATAACGGCTTGTTCGAGCGGCTGCGGGCGCTGCGCCGCAAGCTCGCCGATCAACGCGGTGTGCCAGCGTACGTAGTGTTCAGTGACCGGTCCTTGCTGGACATGGCCTTACACCGGCCGCAGACTGAAGAGCAGTTTCTGCTGGTGCACGGTGTCGGGCAGAAAAAACTCGCGGAATACGGCGCAGTGTTTCTGGCCGCCTGCGCCACTGCTGGAAACAGCGACTAGGAGGCGCGCAGCGCCCCGGCGGCTTGCTCGCCCAGCAGATCGAGCGCGATCTGATAAAGTTTGCCGCGCAATTGGAAACGCTCGTCGGCGCGCGCAATGTAACGCACCGACAGTTCGATGCCGCCTACCACGGGCCGGGCGTCGATGCCTGGAGTGCCGGAAAACATGCGACCGCTCGGCGAGGGCACGGCGCGCTGCCATTCCAGTTCCGCCTGGTGCGCATTCCCGGCTGTTGCCGCCGTAACTTCACGGCGCAACGCCTCAATGATGGGATGCGGATCCCGCCCGTGCGGCACCACCAGCAGCAGTTCGTCCCACAGCCACTGGCCCGAAGTGGAGAAATTGAAGTAGTGGCCGCCGATCGCGAAGCTGTTGGTAAAGGTGACGCGCCGCCCGGTGGGGTGCCCGGCATCACCCCAGCTGCCGGTCTCCAGCAGCACGGTGTGGAATATTCCCAGTTCGATGACTTCGCCGCTGACGCCGTTGATCTCCACCCAATCGCCCAGGCGCATGCCATTCCTGCCCATCAGTACCATCCAGCCGATGAACGCGACGATGAAATCCTTCAGTGCGACCGTGAGTCCGGCACCGATGATGCTCAGCACGGTGCCGAATTGGTTGGGTATGCCGAGCAGCACGAACAGCACACCGACCACCGCGATCAACTGCAGCAGTGTGCGGCTGATGTGGTGCAGCGTCTCGACGCGTCGCCGATCCTGCCGGACACGTGCGAACACGCTCTGCAGCCAGCGGTCGAGAAACAGCAGCAGCAGCAGCAGCAGCACCATCGCGCACAAGCTACCCGCCAGCGTATGCACCGCAGCGCGTGCACGTGCGGTGACCCCAGCGCCCCACTGCTGATACACCAGGCTCAGCGAGCGCTGCGCGCGGATGCGTTGCGCGAGGAGCGTCAGCACATTCTGGTCGGCCGCAATGCTCTGCGTCAGCGCCTGCAAACCCTGCGCGGACTCGTGAGTGCGCGCCGCGCTGAGTCCGGATTTATGGCTGTCGACCCGCAATGACAGCGCCTGGCGATCCTTCGCGAGCGCAGAGCTGAGCGTGGCCGAGGCCTCGGCAGCAGCGAGCAGGCGCCGGCGCATCTGTGAATAGGATTGCCACTGCTGCAGGTCGCCGACCATGCCACCGTGCACGCTGGGCTGTGTGGCGGCCACTGCGGGCTGGGCCGTGCGCAGTTTTTCCTGCTGCTCCCGTTCCTGCGATTCGGCCTCGACGCGCTGGCGCAGGTTGCCGCCGGCCGCATCAAGATCCTGATTGGCCTCTTCGACTTCGTACTGATCCAGTTCCAGCTGCGATTGTTCCAGCCCGAGATCGTCCTTGAGCGCCGCCTTATGCGTCAATGGGGCGCGCGCGATCGCGGCAGTCAGCGCCTCGACACGTTGCTGGCCTTCGGCGTACTGTTGCTGGGAGCGCAGCAGGCGCGCAGCGACACCCTCGGCCTCGGCACTGAGTTTGGGCGGATGAGCGTCCAGTTGGCGCAGGGCCGTGGTAAAGGCCAGATCCAGGTCGTGATCGGCGAGGCGAATCGCGCTGTCGGCCAATGCCCGCTCGGCGGGGCCGTCGGCCAGGTGGTTGAGCTCCAGTGCCGCGTTGTAGCTGCTGCGATCGACCTTGCCCGCAGTTTCGCTGCCGGCCATCGTGCTCGCAGTCCTGGTCGGTACAGGCACAGGCTCGCTCGAGCGCCACCACAGCACCAGTGTGCCGGCCAGCAGCAGACCCAGCAATGCGCCCAGGGTTCGTTGTAGGAGAGTCATGCGGGCAAAACCCTAACACAAATGCCCGCCCGGACGCCCTGCAGTGCGCAGTAGAATAGAGCTGGCCACGGGAGTACTCGATGCAACGGACAATCGTCTCGACGGCACTGATCGCTATGGCACTGGGCGGCATGGCACTGGGCAGTATTTTTCCCAACTCTGTGAACGCCGATACCGCGGTGGCCCCTGATCGCGTCACGATCGCGCAGGGAACACTGGAAGGACTCGGTGTACAACCTTCAGGCGTGCGCGAATTTCGTGGCGTACCGTTTGCGCAGGCGCCCGTCGGTGCGCTGCGCTGGGCCGCGCCACAGGCCATGCAACGCTGGCAGGGTGTACGTGCGGCCCGCCAATTCGGGCCGCGCTGCATGCAGCAGCCGGTGTTCAGCGACATGGTGTTCCGCTCCAACGGCGTTAGCGAAGACTGCCTGTATCTGAACGTCTGGACGGCCTTCCGATCGGCGCGCGAGCATCTGCCGGTATTGGTGTATTTCTATGGCGGCGGATTCATCGCCGGTGACAGCTCCGAGTTGCGCTACGACGGCGAAAGCCTGGCGAGGGCGGGAATAGTGGTGGTCACGGTCAACTATCGCCTCGGTGTATTTGGCTTCCTTGCGCACCCCGAACTAAGCCGGGAATCATCGCATCATGCATCGGGCAATTATGGTCTGCTCGATCAGCAAGCTGCACTCACTTGGGTTCACGACAATGTCGCGGCATTTGGTGGCGATCCACGGCGCGTTACCATTGCCGGCGAATCGGCGGGCTCCTGGTCGGTGAGTGCGCAGATGGTCTCGCCGCTGTCCAAAGGTCTGATCAGCAGCGCGATCGGCGAGAGCGGCTCGCTGCTGGGTACGCTGCCTGCCGACACGCGCGATCAGGCTGAAAGCCGGGGCGAGCGCTTCGCGAATGCGGCTGGCACGCGCTCGATCGCTGCGCTGCGGGCCATGCCTGCGGAGCAGCTGCTCGAGCTGGCGGGCAACCCCTTCAAGACCAATGGCAAGTCCGAGCATCTGAAATTCGGAGCCACGGTCGATGGCTATTTCTTCCCGCGTCAGCCTGCGGAACTCTACGCTGCCGGCGCCCAGGCGCATGTGCCCCTGCTGGCCGGCGTGAACTCGGGCGAGGGGCAGCCCGAAGGCGTGCTCGGCAATTCGCCGCCCACGGTCGCGGCCTACCGGGCGGCGCTGGCTAGGGCTTACGGCGCCGATGCGGAGGCTTTCTATGCGGCCTACTACGCCGAGGCCGACGGTGACGCCGTGCTCGATGCGGCGCAGGATCTGGACAGCGATCTGTTCATTGCCTACAGCACGCGCAAGTGGGCGCAGCTCGCCACTCGCACCGGCGGCCGGCCCACGTTCTTCTACTGTTTTTCCAGGCCGCGTCCGTCAATGACTGCCAAGGCTGAGGCCGCTGCCATCGCCGCCAGCGTAGCCGCTGGCGGCAGTGCGACGCTGGAGAAACCGCGTCGTGCAAATCACTCAGCAGAGATCGAGTATGCGCTCGGCAATCTCGACACCAACGTGGTGTACGCGTGGACGGCCGAGGATCACCTGGTATCGAATACCATGCGCGCCTACTTCATCAACTTCGTGAAACACGGCGACCCGAACGGCGACGCGTTGCCGCACTGGCCGCAGTACCATACCGGCCAGCGCCTAACAATCGATGTGAGTACGCGCGCCGAAACTGAAAACTCTGCGGCGCGCCAGGCCCTGCTCGGTCGCTACTTCGCGACCCACGCGCCGCCCTAGCGGGCGCATACGCCGCTAGTGCGCGGCGTAGAGTTTCTGCGCGTCGCTGCGGAAGGCCTGCTGGCTGTCGCTGCGGCTGTAAAACATGTGGCCACCGGCATATTCGCGCACCTGCACGCGCTCCGGGTTCCCCATGATCGGCATCTGGTCCACGATCAGCACCGAAGCCATGAAGGGGCAGGACAGATCGTCCCAGCCATGTACGATCAGCACATTGAGCTTCGGGTCGACAGCCACCGATTTGCGCAACTCTTCCACTGAACCATGATCCATGCTCGCACTATCGTCACCCTTGTCGTCGGTCCACAGCGCGTTGACCTCGTAGCTGAGCGCGTTGTAGCGCGCGCTGTATTTCCAGCCTACCGTGTGGGTGATGAAATCGACCATCGCCTGCGTGGCCGGCGCGATGATGCTGTCGAGCAGCGGGTCGTTGGTGCGCTGGTTGGGCGAATAGGGGAACGGATCCCACACCGTGACATTCGAATCGTAGCGGCTGCCCAGCTTCCCTTCGGAGCGGAACACTTCGCGCAGGTAGGCCTGTGTTTCCAGCCGGCCACCGGCGCGGCGCACGAACACCGGGTCGAGCCCCGAGAGTTCCGTGACGCGCTTGACGATGCGCTCCACGGCCTGCGGATCGGCGCGCCCGCGCAGCAGGTCGGCCACGTAATCGGTGCGCGCATAGTTCACGACCTCGCTCATCGCCGCGGCAGTCAGTTTGCCCTGGCGCTCGAGATTTGCCGCAGCGATGCTCGGCAGTGTCAGCACCCAGGGGAGTGGCGACAGATCGCCGCTCCCGGATGCCACCGGGTCGAGATAAGGCGAAACCAGCACGATGCCGTTGAAGGCCACGCCCAGGCGGGTCTGCATGAAATGGGTGATGCGTGGCGCGCGAAAGCCGCCGTAGCTTTCGCCGACCAGGTATTTGCGTGACTGCAGGCGCTCATTCTTCACCAGCCAATCGAAGATGATGCGCGAGAGATACTCCACATCGGCCTTCGGGCCGTAGAAGCGCTTCTTGGCTTCGCCTTCTTTCACCAGCGCATGACTGAAGCCCGTGCCCACCGGATCGATGAACACCAGGTCGGTGAAATCGAGCCAGGTGCCCGGATTGTCCACCAGCTGCGCGGGATCCGAGGGGCTGTTGCCCTCGGCGCCAAACTGCACACGCTTGGGGCCGAGCGCACCGAGATTCAGGTACACGGAGGAGGCACCGGGCCCGCCATTGAGCGCAAAGGTCACCGGACGCCCCGCGCCCGGCTGCGTGTAGGCGGTGAACATGATGTTGGCGATGACCTTGCCTTTCTCATCCATTACCGGCAGCGAGCCCACCGTGGCGTCGTATTTCACCACGTGCCCGCCGAGCTGCGTGGTCTGCGCCACCGTGCGGTCGGCCGGAAACGCCGGCAGCTTGAATTCGTCGTCTTTTGCAGCGCCGGCCGCGCCGCTGCTCTCGGGTTTGGCCGACTCGGACTTGTCCGCCTCGGCGGCCGGGGTTGCCAGTGGCAGTAACCAGGCTGTGGCCAGAGTGAATGCCAGAATGGATCGCAGACGCGCGTGCAACATGGGCGGGTTTCCTTGCGGCTGCGCCCATATTAGCGCGAAGTGTTACTGCGCCGGCAGATACCGCGACTTCGCGGGCGCGTTGAATTCCGTATCGATCGATCCCGTCACCTGAATTGGCCAGCGCTTTGTAAATGGAACGCCATCCAAGCCGTCGGCAGTCAGCTGCATCGTGAATTCCCCAGCGTGCGTATAGGTGTGGGACACGGCGGGGCCGACCGTGCTGGTGCCATCGCCGAAATCCCAGTGGTACCTAAGTACGGGTACTGTGCCGACGTCTTGCGCGGCAAGATCGAGGCCCACACCGGATACGGCACTTGCGGGGCTGCTGATACGCAGCTGCGGTGCCGTCGCCGGCAGTTCGATGGACAGTGCGCCTGAGTTCAAGCCGACCGGATTCCGGGCATCGAAGACGTCGACCAAACGGGTGTTGCCCACGGAGTTCAAACCAAGCCCGGCAAGCGCCAGGTCGTAGCGGCGAGGTCTATCGGTCCAGTTGAATAGCGTAAGCATGGCCTGCCGCGCGTCCTGTCGGAGGAAGAATACGCTTGGCATACCATCTGCCGGCGCATAGGTCATCAGGTCGATTGGTGTGGCAGCACGTCCGAGCTTTGCCATGGCGATGATGTCAGCGTTCTTCGCCCGTGCCAGCCGGTCCGGATCGGGAAGCAGCATGGGCAGATCATCGCCAATCTCGAACATGGCGCCAGATATAGCCGAAAGCGCGATCGACGCTTTGGCTTCATCCAGTGTGATGGGAGTCGGGCTTTCGTGCCACGACTGCTCCGGAATGGTTTGCCGCGAGACCGTGAAGGCATCGGCATCATTGATGAAAAAGTTTCGATTCATATAGTAGCTTGCAGCAACCCCAGGTGCGGCTTGTGGGGTGGCCTGGAAAGTGTGCCCGGTATCACAGGAGATGCGACCCATGTCCACGAGGCCGACGGGATTGAGCATCGGACTGCCGTCCTTATCCAGCAGCACCTTATCGCCTACCGTCTCGCGGATAATCTGCAAGCCGATGCGCTGCGCTTCGAGGGCAGTGGTGTTCGGGCGGAAGTGCCGGCCCTCGATGGCGGTTTCATCCATGAAATCCAGCTTGATGTACCGCACGCCCCAGTCATTGACGAGCGTTACGTAGGTCTTGCGCAAGTATTCCTGTACCCCGGGGTGCGTGGTGTCCAGTGCATACAACGTGTAGCCGAGATCCTTGAGTTGCTGCTACAGGAATTCAGCATTTGTCAGCGCGGTACCGGCATTCAGGCCATGGTAGTAGGCACTCCAGCTCCACCAGCCCATCGGCGTCGGGCCGGTCACGCGCGCGTGGTGGATCTGGCGGACCAGGTCGCCATAGCGCTTCAGTTGCGCGTGATAGTCTGACCCAAGGCCAATCATCATTCGCTCTGATGCCAACGAGTCGCCAGGCGCTAGCGGCAGACTCAATTCGACCGGCTCGGCAGCATGCAGTCCGGGTGCGGTCAGAACGAATGCCTTCATGATTTCCGTGGTGCCGGTGGCATCGGCTTCATAAGCGGAGATCTGCCGTTGACCCGGTTTAAGGTGAAGCCGGAGTACCGTCAGCCAGCGGTGCGAGGTGAGCGCTCCCAGGAACAGGCCTTGGTTGCTGGTGCGGTCCTCGCTGAAGCTATCCGAGAGCACGCGGATCGCCGAGTCGGGTCCGTTGAGACTCAGAACCGGATTGCCAACCGCCTCGAAAGAGCGAATGGCCTGAACCGTCAGTGCCCTGTCCGTGACATTGCGAACGCGGACTTCGACCTCCGCAAATGCCGGCGCCGAATGCAGGCGCAGCACGCACAACAGATCCGGAGCGCCTGCCAGACCTGTGTGGGTCATGGCAAGCTCGGTGCCATCGCCGAATTCATCAGTGAATGGCGACTTCACTGTTTGATGCCGTGGATAGTCGCTGGAGCGCAGCCAGCGGTGATCCACCTGAGCGGCAACACGGGCGCCAACGGCTAACGGCTGGCCCTTGAGTCGAATTGAATACAAGCCACTGCTCGAATCAACCGCTACCGGTAGCGCCGAATTTTCAATAGCCGGTTGATCCGCAC
>JAYUZE010000156.1:0-5200 GCA_043752035.1 Gammaproteobacteria bacterium | reverse complement strand
GGGTGCCGGCCGAGCCGACCACCGTGCCGGCGATGATCATCGCCGCGTTCTGCATCACGAAGCCTTCGAAGGCGACCGCGAGGCCGGTGAAGGCGTTGTACATCGAAATCACGACCGGCATGTCGGCGCCACCGATCGGCAGCGTCATGAAGACGCCGAACACCAGCGCGAGCAGGAAGAACAGCGAGACATGAAACGGATCGGCATGAAAGCCCGAGGCGATGAACGCGCCCACGGTCAGCGCCGCTAGCAGGATCACGATATTCAGCAGCTGCTGGCCGCCAAAGCGCCAGGACTTCTTCACCAGCCCCTGCAGTTTGCCGAAGGCGATCAGGCTGCCGCTGAAAGACACGGCGCCGATTAGCCCACCGCTCACTGCCAGCGTACCCATCGTCGGGCCCATGGCCTCGCCGCGATACAGCTCGACCGCAGCGATCGCGGCGGCCGCGCCGCCACCGAAGCCGTTGTAGAGCGCAATCATCTGCGGCATGTCGGTCATCGCCACCCGCTTGCCGCTGATCCAGGCGAGCAGCGTGCCGAGGATGATGGCGGGCAGGATCCACTCGTAGTTGGACATCTGCGGAGTGAGGAAGGTGAACAGCGTTGCGACCAGCATGCCGGCGCCGGCCCAGACGATGCCGCTGCGCGCCGTGACTGGCGAACTCATGCGCTTGAGACCCATGATGAACAGGAAGGCGGTGACGAAATAGCTGGCCTGGATCAACCAGCGCCAGCCATCGTCGCCCAGCAGGGAGGTAATCATCAGTGTCCCCCGCTCTTAAGCTTGCCGGCTTTGGCGCCGCTCGATTTGAACATCTCGAGCATGCGCTCGGTCACCACGTAACCGCCGGCCGCATTGCCGGCCGCCATGAATACGCCGATCGCGCCGATCACCTTCTCGAGCGTGGTGTGCGAGTTGCCGAGCGCCACCATCGCGCCGACCAGCACAATGCCGTGCACGAAGTTCGAGCCCGACATCAGCGGCGTGTGCAGAATCACCGGCACCTTGGCGATGATCTCGTAGCCGGTGAAGGCCGCGAGCATGAAGATATAAAGTGCAACGATGCCGGTCATGTTCCCTCCACACTCTTGCGCGTGGCTTCGTGTTTGATGGCGCCCGCGTGCGTCAGGCACGCTTGCGCGAAGACTTCATCCTGCCAGTCGATCGCCAGCGCGCCGCTTTTGTCGATCGCGGGCTTGAGAAAGTTGTACAGGTTGCGCGCGTACATTTCACTGGCGTGATAGGCGAGCTGCGCCGGAAGGTTCACCGGGCCGACAATCTTCACGCCGTTGTGCAATACCGTTTCACCGGCACGCGTGAGTTCGCAGTTGCCGCCCGACTCGGCAGCCAGGTCGACGATCACCGCGCCGGCCTTCATGCGCCCGACCACGGCCGCCGAGATCAGTCGCGGCGCGCGCCGGCCCGGCACCGAAGCCGTGGTGATCACCGCATCGGCCACGGCAATGCGCGCATCGAGCACTTCCTGCTGTTGGGCTTTTTCCTCGGCCGTGAGTTCGCGGGCGTAGCCGCCCTGGCCCTCGGCTGATACGCCGGTTTCGATGAATTTCGCGCCCAGCGACTTCACCTGTTCTTTGGTGGCACTGCGCACGTCGTAGGCTTCCACCACCGCGCCCAGGCGCCGCGCGGTGGCGATCGCCTGGAGCCCCGCAACGCCCACGCCCACGATCAGCACCTGCGCCGGACGGATCGTGCCAGCCGCGGTGGTCAGCATCGGCAGGAAGCGATCGAGGGTATTGGCCGCCACCAGCACCGCCTTGTAGCCGGCGATGGCGGCCTGCGAGGACAGCGCGTCCATCGACTGGGCGCGCGAGATGCGCGGGATGAATTCCATCGCGAAACTGGTCACGCCGCGCTCGCGCAGCGCCTTGACCTCGGCGGCGCGCGCATGCGCCTGCTGGTAGCCGACCACCACCTGGCCGCTGCTCAGCGCGCCGATCTGCTCCTGGTTTAACGGCTGCACCGTGAGCAGCACGTCGGCCTGCGCGAGTACCTCGGCGGCGGATTCGACCCATTCCACGTCCTTGTAGAGCGCGTCGGGAAACTGCGCGCTCACACCGGCGCCGCGCTGCATGATCACCCGCGCACCGGCGGCCTTGAGCTTGCCAGTTACCTCGGGTACCAGACTGACACGGGTTTCACCGGGCACGCTCTCGCGTAGCGCACCTATGGTCACGGGCATGCTGCACTCCTGAAGGAATAATGGGCCGGGCCGGGGTTTTTGCGGTTACCTGGAGCCCATACGTTGAATTCTCTCACAAGCCTGCCTAATCTTGCACGGATGAGTCAGCCGAGTACGCCAAACAGCCGCCACGCCGACGAGGACACCCGTCTGGTGCTGCATGCGGCTGCGCACGGCCTGACGCAGATGGTGCTGCGTACCGATATCGCCGGCATGCCGCTCGAATGGATCGACTACCGCGAGGCCGCGCGCCTGTATCACCAGGAGCAGGTCGCCTATACCTGCGGCTCGCTGATTTACACGCTGTACGGCGGCGTCAGTGCGCGCACTGGGCTGCGTACCGTGGTCGAGGTCAGCTCGATCGTCGCCACCGTGGGACACACCGGCAATCCTGGCAACACGCGCCTCGACTACGTGCCGCCGCTCAATAACGAAACGCTGTTCCGCCGCGATGCACACCTGTGCCTGTACTGCGGCGGGCGTTTTCCCTCGCGCGAGCTGTCGCGCGATCACATTCGTCCCTTCAGCCAGGGCGGGCGCGATGTCTGGACCAACGTCGTTTCGGCCTGCCGGCGCTGCAACAATGTCAAAGCCTGGCGCACGCCCGAGCAGGCCAAGATGCAGCTGCTGGCGGTGCCCTTCACGCCCACCTACGCGGAATACATCTTCCTCAAGGGCCGGCGCGTGCTCACCGACCAGATGGCCTATCTGCAGGCGCATTTTCCGCGCAGCAGTCCGCTGCACGATCGTATCCAGCGCTGGCTTAGCTGAGGCTTAAGCGCTGGGTACAGCGCATTGCCGGTTAGCGGCAGGTACAAGCGGGGCAAACATGCATTCACTGAGCAGAGTAGCGCTTACCAGCGTTCTGGCATGCGCGCTGAGCGCGGCGCCGGCCATCGCACTGGCCGCAACGCCATCGCCACCACCCGTCTCGCCGCCCCAGGCGCTGGCCCCGCCGATGAGCGTGGCAATGGGCGACCATTTGCCCGCCACGCTTTCGGACTGGGCCCGGGGCGCACAGCTGTATCAGGGCCTGGGCAGCTTTCACCGGCACATCAGCACCCACTCGCGTGCTGCCCAGCGCTATTTCGATCAGGGTATGCGCCTGCTGTGGGCCTTCAATCACGACGAATCGACGCGCTCCTTCGCCCGCGCGCTGGAGCTCGATCCGAAATGCGCGCTCTGTGCCTGGGGCGTCGCGCTGACGATCGGCCCCAATTACAATTTGCCGGTACTGGCAGAGTCGCGCGCGAAGATTGCCTACGCGGCGACCAGTCGTGCCCAGGCGCTGGCGCACTCGGCAACTGCAGTCGAGCAGGCACTTATAACGGCACTGGCGCAGCGCTACCCCAGCGCGCAGCCGCTCGATCCGGCGAGCGCCATCACGGTGCTTACGGACTACGCGGCGGCGATGGGCGAGGTCGCACGGCGCTATCCGGACGACCTGGATGTCGCGACGCTGTATGCCGAAGCGCTGATGAATGTACACGCCTGGAAATTGTGGGTCAGCGACGGCAAGCCCGCGCCGGGAACCCTGGAAATCCTGGCGACGCTCGAGAGTGTGCTGGCGCGCAACCCCATGCACATGGGCGCGCTGCACTACTACGTGCACGCCATCGAAGCCTCACCGCATCCGGAGAAGGGCGTCACGGCGGCTGAACGCCTGCGCGGCCTCGCGCCGGCGGCGGGTCATCTGCAACACATGCCAGCGCACATCCTGCAGCTGGTCGGGCGCTACGAGGAGGCGGCCGAGGCAAATCGCAAGGGCGCCGCTGCAGATGTGGCCTACCTGGCGAAGACCACGCCGCCCGACTACTACGCCATGTATTTCGGTCACAACTATCAGTTCCTGGCGTACTCGGCGGCCGCCGAGGGCCGCGAAGCCGAGACGCTCGATGCCGTGCGCCGCTCGCGCGCCAGCATGTCGGATGCCTTGCTCAAGGACATGCCCGGCACCGATTGGTATGTGGCCGAGTTGTATACCGCGCCGGTCCGCTTTGGTCGCTGGGATGACCTGCTGGCCGAAGCTCCACCGGAACCGGGCCTGCCCGCACTGAGCGGCGGCTATCTGTACGCGACCGCCGTGGCGCTGGCGGCTAAGCAGCGTCCCGCGCAAGCGCGCGAGCGCCTGGCACAACTGGATAAGCTGATTGAAGGTCTTCCCGCCGATACGCCGGCAGGGCTGAACACACTCCACGACCTGCTCACGATCGGCTCGAAGGTTGCGGCGGCGCGCATCGCCAGCGCCGAGGGAAGCAACGATGACGCGCTGCGCACGCTCGCCGATGCGGTGAAACTCGAGGATGCGCTTGGCTATAACGAACCCGCGGACTGGTTCTTCCCGGTGCGCCACCTGCTGGGCACCGAGCTGCTGCGCGCCGGCAAGGCCGCTGAGGCCGAGCGCGTCTACCGTGAAGATCTCCAGCACCACCCAGCCAATGGCTGGTCGCTCTGCGGTCTCGCGCAAGCGCTGCGGACCGAAGGGCGCGGCGACGAGGCGCGCGCCGTGGAGCTGGAATTTCTCAAAGCGTGGCAATACGCCACGATCAGCATCAATGCCTCATCTTTCTAAAGGGCCCGTTCAGCTCACCGGTGCAGCGGCGACCCGCCCGTTGTGCTTCTTGCGATAGATGGCCCGGCTGGTACGGCGCTCTTCGCCGCGCAGCTTGGCGCGCGCGGCTGGGGTCACCGTGCCATCCGCGTAGCGATGCGTACCAGCATCGAGGACATCGATGGCCATCACGCCATACCAGGCAATGCCGTGCACGATGTCGATCGCATCAATGCGGTCGGCTGACGGTCTCGAACGGCCCACAAGCGGCCGCTGAGTGCACCGCGCTCAAGACACTGAAGTTGGCAATGTCTGCGGACGAAGCATTCTTGGCCCGCGTTAAGATGATCTAGTGTGATGTCCCACAGATAACTTTGCCAAGTCGTTCAAGCTTGCCGAGGATGGAGTCAGCTGTGGCGGTCCAGACAAAGGGTTTCGGGTGTTGGTT
>JAYUZE010000155.1:0-16615 GCA_043752035.1 Gammaproteobacteria bacterium | reverse complement strand
GCGCCGCCAAGTCTTCGGTGCTCACGCCTGGCACAGCGAACAGCATCGGTATGCAGCCCTCACCGCGCGCACGCTGCTGATCGACAGCTTTTCCAGGCTCCGCTTCATCGCCATTCTCCCGCGCAGTAAGCGCACATCCTCTCACGGCCAGCTCGCCTCGTGGCCGCACAGCGTATCATCGGGCTGCGTTCGCACCGGAGCAGTGATGCCAGAGATCAGCCAGGGGTTCGACCATATCGTGGTGGGTGGCGGCAGCGCCGGCTGCGCGCTCGCGGCTCGCCTGTCGGAAGGCGCCAGCCGCAGCGTGCGCCTGGGCGGCTCCGCACCGATCAATAGCATGGTGTATTTCAGAGGGCATCCACGCGACTACGATCAATGGGCCACGCTGTTGCCGATCGGCAGCGGCATCGAGCTCTCGGTTCGCTCGCCGGCTGACCATCACAAGCTCTAACGGCCCGCAACTCCTGAGCTCAGCGACGACAAGCGACCTGGCTGCGACGGCGCAGATCAAGCCGTCGCGCGTGATGGGCCTGGTGCACACCACGCTGTTCATGGTGACCGCAGGCAGCAGCCTGCAGTGGACCGCCACCGCAGCGGCCACCGGGCCGAGCTCGCTGCTGGTGTGGCTGATTGGCGGCCTGACGATGTTCCTGCCGATCGCGGTCTGCGTGGTCTACCTGAGCTCACGTTTTCCCGGCGAGAGCAGCATGTACACCTGGAGCGTGCGCGCCTTCGGTCCCTTTGCCGGTTTCGTCACCGGCTGGACCTACTGGACCGGCTCGCTGGCTTTCCTGCCTACCGTGCTCTATTTCATCGCCGGCGGTTCGTTGCTGTGGTCGCCGTCCAGCACCACCGCCGCCGGCACTCCCGGCTATTTCATCGGCTGCTCGCTGGCGGTGATGGCCGGCTGCGCACTGCTGAACGTGCGCGGTCTGGCGGTGGCGCGCTGGGCGGGCACTGTGCTGCTGGTGGGTTTCGCTGCGCTGAGCTGGTGGCGGTACGGGCCGGCAACCGAGTTCAATCTGCACAGCATCGCACCGGCGTTTCATCTGCGGGACGTGATCTTCTGGACCGCGCTCGCCTTTGCCTACACCGGCCCGGAAGCGATCACCTTCATGACGGCCGAGATCTGCGCGCCGCGTAAAGTCATTCCCAAGGCCCTGACACTGGCAGCACCGATGATCGCCGCGATCTATATTATCGGCACCGCCAGCATCCTGATCAGCATTCCACCGGAGCGCGCCAGTGGCGTGTACGGCGTGATCGAGGCGATTCGTATGACTGCGGCCCATCTCGGGCTGAGCTGGATCGTGCCCATAGGCGCAGCCTGTGTAGTACTCGACCGCGTCGGCAGCCTGTGCCTGTGGCTGGGCGCGCTGGCGCGGATACCGGGCTCAGTCGGCATCGCCGACTACCTGCCACGCAGTTTCGCGCGCATCCACCCGCGCTTCGGCTCGCCCGCGAATGCCATCTGGATGCAGACGCTGCTGGTTGCGGCACTGGTGATCCTGGGCCAGAGTGGCACCTCAGTGCGCGGTGCCTACAACGTGCTCATCGAGATGATGGTCGTCACCTCGATGGTGCCATTCCTGCTGATGTTCGGCGCCACGATCAAGCTATCCGCGGGGCCGCCGGTGCAGGGCACAAGCCGCATTTGGGGCGGGCGCCCCGTGCTGGTACTGATCGCGCTGGTCGGCCTGCTGGCGACCACGGGCTCCATGGTGATCGCCTTCGTGCCGCCGCCGGAAGAACAGCAGCCGATGATGGCCATCCTGAAGGTCGGCGGCATGACGGCAGTGCTGCTGCTGGTGGGAGCCTGGCTCTACGGGCTTGGCAGTCTGCACAAGCGTCGCCTGGTGAAAACCCAATAGCCGACGCTCACGATCGCTTGTCTGGCTGCGCTGCCGGCTCAGTCGCGTAGGGGGGCAGCATCCGGCCCAGAATGCCGTTCTTCCTGACGACGACATTGAAGACCACCGCGAGCAGATGCAGCAGAATCAGCGTGTAAACTGCCCACTGCCCGTACACGACATGCAGGGTGTTCATCAGCACGTTCAGTTTATCGCTCCTGGGCACGAGCGGCACAATGGTCACCAGGTTGAAGAACTTCAACGAATAGCCGGCGGCCGCAGCCGCGCTGTAGCCCGTGATCGGCATCCACACCAGCAGCGCATAGAACAGCAGATAAGTCGCGCCCGACAGCGCCCGCTCCCACGGTGCGAGGCTGGCAGGCAGTGGCGGCGGCTTGTCGATGAAGCGCCAGACGATACGCAGGCAGGTCAGCGCGAGCACCACGATGCCCAGTGACCCGTGCCAATCATAGAGACTGTCGGCAAACGGTGTGTCTTCCTTGGCGTTGATCATCACCCAGGCAATCGCCATGATCGCCACCACGCACAGCGCGGTGAGCCAATGTACGATCATCTGTCTGGACGAATATCTGCTCTGCATTCCCGATCCTCCTCGTGCCTGGAATCATATGTCATTGGCAAGTGCGTGCCGAGCACTGCCTGCTGCGCCGATCGCCAGATTAGTGTGTTTGAAATTCCACTGCGTCATCGGGCCCGCGCCGAACGTGCAAGCCGCGCGCGCGCATGGCCTCCAGTCGCGGCGCCATATTGCGCACAAATTGCTCCGGGTCCTGCTGGCCATTGCGCGCCCACGCAACCTCAGCGAATGCCGCCAGCCGCGCGTACAGCATGTAGTCGAGGTAGTGCTCGCTGCGAATGAACTCGGTCCGCACAGCTGCCTCGACACCGGATACCTGCAACGCCTCGGCGACGGAAAGGCCGGCCGGAATCGGCTGCCAACGCAGAATCTTGCCGATCGAAGTCGGCCCATTGTCATTGCCCTCCCAGGGCGCTCCAGATTCACCGGGGCCCTGCGGATAGTCGAAGTAGACCTGATCCACAGGCGAGAGCATGAGCGCATGGCCGGTGCGGGCCGCTGCATCGCGCACTTCGGGAGTTTTTTTACGCCACCACTGAATTACCACTGTCGAAGATACGCCCGCGCTGAACGCCTCATCCCAGGCCACTGGCGTGCGGCCGGGCGACTCGATAATTCTCGCCACCCTCTGATCAAAGTAGCTCTCGACGCTTTCATGTCCTGCAGCCCGAGCTCAGTCTGTAGCTGCCTCACTTCGGGCACTTCAGCCCAGGGGTCGTGCTGCACCTCGTCACCGCCGAAGTGCAGCCACCGGGATGGAAAGATGCGCGCGACCTCGGCGAACACCGCTTCAATGAAGTGATAGCTTTCCGGCCTGCCAGGATTGATGGATCCACCCGCATCAAACAGCGCCGGATAGGCGCGCTGCAGCGCCGGAGTGACCAGGGAACTCGATTTCAGGAATGATCTGGATATGCCGCGCTGCGGCGTATGCCACGAGCTCGGTCACTTCTGCAGCCGTGTAGAACTGCAGCTCGCCTGCTCCGGGATGTTCGATATCGCCCCGCGACCCGACGTCTGTCAGTCAGGGAAACCCGGGAATCGGCATGCGCCAGCCGGTATCGTCCGTGAGGTGCAGGTGCAACGCGTTCAATTTCAGCCGGCTCATTTCGTCTACGACCCGCATCAGCACCTGCTGACTGAAGAAGTGGCGTGCCACGTCTATCAACAGCCCGCGGTAAGCGAAGCGTGGTGCGTCCTCGATCTGCAGTGCCGACAGGCTGGGCTGGTCGTCATGCACGAGCAGAGCCTGTAGCGTCTGGCACGCATAAAACAACCCGGAGGCAGACGGGGCCACGATCTCCACCCGATGCGGAGCGATCGACAGGCGATAGCCTTCTTCGGAATCGAACACCTTTTGACGGGCTCAATCGCAGCACGATTTGCTGTTGGCCTGCGCGTGGGTGCCTGCGCAGCGCCAGACCCAATGACGCGGCTAGACGCTCCGCCTCGGGCGTCGTCGCCTGATCAGCCGTGACGAGGGTAGAGGCATCGACTACAAACGCACCCTCGGCGGCGCTCACGCGCACAGGCGAAGGAATCGCGTCTAGGCCCTGGCATGCGGATGCGAACCCCAATCCGGCCAACGTCAGTGTCGCTGAAAAACGCACTCGTCTGTTTCCCAGCGGCGCTTAAGCAATATGGCGCTCAGGTGGATATCCGCCCTATCCGACCTGAGGCCTGGCCAGCTCCAGCTTGATGGGGTAGGTCTGGTTCGACGACCACTGCACGACATAGAGCGCACCCGCTGGGTCGACATGCACATCGTGCGGATGCATGAAGACGTAGTTGTACACTGAGAGCGGCTGGAGTTTCCCGTCGAGGTATTTCGGTGGCTCGCCACCTACGCAGGACACCACGCGATCGGACCCGTCCAGGATCATGATCATGCCGCTGAGACAGGCGATCGCCAGATGATCGTGGTACCTGCCGCTGAAGGGTGCCACGTTGCTCGGCTGCGAGCCTGGCACTGGCACGATTCTCAGCAATTCGCCCGACAGCGAAAACCACTTCAGCATCTCGTGCGAACGATCGCAGACCAGCAACTGCGGCTTTCCCGAGCGCGTGTCGATCCATACGGCGTGCGGCGTGCGCAGCTGCTCGGGCGCGTCGCCTTCACCGCCAAAGCTCGAGATGTACCGACCGTCAGGGTCGAAGTGATGCACGAAGCTGGCACCATAGCCGTCGCTGATGTAGAACTGGCCATCGGATAGCGTGGCACTGTTGGTTGGGCGATACCGGCCGATGTCCTGGTATTTCTTCGCGACCATATCGGCGCCGATCGTGCGCAGTTCCCGCCCGTCTGGTGTACAGACCGAAATGACCTGCCGGTCGTGATCGGCAATCCAGTAATGCTCATCACCGGCCTGTTGCACGATGTCGAGGCCGTGCGCGCCAGGAAACCGCGTCTCCCAGGCGGCACGAAACTGCCCGCTGCGCGAATACGCAATCAGATTGTTATGCGTGTCGTTAGTCAACATCACGATACGTCCGTTCCGGTCCTCGCAAACGCCGTGACAGTCGGCGACCGGATAGCGTTGCCGATCCAGCAGGCCCCAGTAGCGATTGGCGCGGTACTGAAACGCGCCCTGCCCCAGGTGCTCTGGCGCCAGGCAGCCCTCGCCTGCGGATCCGGTTGCTGCGGTACTGGCGGTAGCATCGTCCGTGCGCAGCGACAAGGTCGCGGCCGCACCGGCGATGGCCAATGGCGTCGCGCGCAACAGCGATCTTCGTGACAGCAGTGTCTTGTCCGCCTGTTTCATGATCGGCTCCTTGGTAGCATCACGACTTTGCAATCCACCAGACCAGCGCTGCGGCCAGTGACAGCGACAATAACGCCCAATGCAAGGCCACGAACTTCAGATTCGCGCGGGCAGGCAGCTGCGAACGGGGCTTCAAACCATTGATCATTGCCGCTACCAGATTTTCACCGCATACATAGCGATAGAATAGCACCGCAACGATATGCAGCCACACGAGCAGCAGGGTTACATTGAACATCGCGGCGTGCAGGCTGGTCAGACGATCTGAGAGGGCGGAGCTGACTTGTGCTGCCAGCGGCCCATTGAATCGCACGCCATCATTGCTGAATAGGCCGGTGCCGGCCTGCACCAGCAGCACTGCCAGCAGCACCAGCACCATCCAACTGCCGGCCGGATTGTGACCCGCGTGAGGCTGCTGCTCGCCGCGCGCCACTGCCCGAAGGTAGGCTAGCGCCTGCCGGGGCCCGCTGGCGAAGTCGGCAAAGCGCGCCGTCGTTGAGCCGGCGAAACCCCAGATGAGGCGGAACAGCAGCAGCGTCAGCAACGTGAGGCCTGAGCACAAGTGCAGCTTCAAGTAACCATTTTCAGCCGTCACCCATGAACACAGCACCAGCCCGGCAAGGCTCCAGTGAAACACGCGGGTGGGCAGGTCCCAGACACGCACCTGCTCTGGGCGCGTCATGCCCGGGCGTTGCGGTTCAGTGCTGGCCATCAATGGCCTCCGTGTCTGCGGGATCGGCGTATACCTTGATGCCCTGCTGACGCAGGGTCGCGAGCGCCGCAGCCAATGCCGGACCGACGCGCACATCGATAATGCGCAGTGTGCGCAAGTTCTTCATGGCGATGATCGCATTCGCAGAGGCTACGCTCACGGCGGTGCCCGACAGATCCGCGCGCACGATAAAGGTGGCTGCCGGCGCAAAGGCCGCAAGCTCCCGATCGCCAAAAGCGCGCCCTTGCAACGAGGCATCCAGCTCCAGTCGCGCGGAAGTGCGCGACTCATAGTCGATCACGCCCGGGTATCGCTGCTGCAACGCCTGCAGCACAGCGTCGATGGCTGCACGCTCAGCCGCAAGTGCCTTGGGGTCTACCTCCGCGATCGTCACACGCGCAACCGGCTTCGGCGCCGTTTTGAATTCGCCCACGAGCCGGGTGCCGGACGCACCAGCACCAATCCACAATCCGATCACGGTAGCCTCATCGGCCGACAGCGGTGCCTGGCTGCTCGGCGGCATGATCCGCTCGCTCCCCGGCGGCAGCGATATGCGCTGTGCCAAGGCACTGGTCACGACCTTACCGGGTTCGATGACCGCACCGTGCTTGCCACCGCGCAACGCTGCGTTGAGCGAATCGAGGCGCAATTTGGATTTCTGCCGGTGCTCCCCGTGACAAGCCGTGCAATGTTGTTCCAGGATCGGCGCCACCCGCACGCTGTAGAACGATTGCGGCGATTGCGGCAGTGGTTTTTCCAGGCCCAGCGTGTCCCTGAGCGCGTGCGCAAGGCTGGGGCGCAGCATCGCGAACACAGAAAACGTTGCCGCGGTCACTGCCGCGACCCAGGTGAAATACGCGCCCGCCGAGAGCCGACGTGGCGCAAGCTCGCCAGCGCTGCCTGCGTCATTGCTCATGCCAGCAATTCGGCAATCACCCGCGCCGGTTTGACGCTGGTCAGTTTCTGATCCAGTCCCTGATAGGGATAGTTCAGCTTGCGGTGATCGAAGCCCAGCAGGTACAGCAGGGTCGCATGCAGATCACGGATCTCGACTGGATCCCTGACGATCTCGTAGCCCATGTCATCCGTTTCACCATAGCTCATGCCAGGCCTGATGCCCCCGCCCGCCAGCCACATGGTGTACGCCCCGGGATTGTGATCGCGCCCGACATATTTCATCTGCTGGCCGTCGCGGTTCTCGCGCATCGGCGTACGGCCAAATTCCCCTCCCCATACGATCAGCGTATCGTCCAGCATCCCGCGCTCCTTCAGGTCGGCCAGCAATGCACCGATGGGCCGATCGACCTCCTGGCAGCGATTCTTGAAGCCGAGATTCAGGGCTTCGTTTTCCGAAGAGCCGTGCGAATCCCAGCCCCAGTGATACAGCTGGATAAAGCGCACCCCGCGCTCGGCCAGGCGCCGCGCCACCAGGCAATTGTTGGCAAAGCCCGCCTTGCCGGCGACGATGCCATAGCGGGCCTGTACGCCGGCGGGCTCGTTGTGGATGTCCATCGCGTCGCTGGCATCGAGCTGCATGCGAAAGGCCATCTCATACTGGGCGATGCGCGTGAGGGTTTCCGGATTGCCGAAGCCGGCGTAGCTGTGCTGATTGATCGTGTCGATGGCATCGAGCATCTGGCGGCGCAGCGGCCGGCTGACACCGGGTGGGTTGCGCAGATACAGCACCGGCTCGCCCTGCGAGCGGCACTGTACACCCTGGTAGACACTGGCCAGGTAGCCCGAGCCCCACAACTGCTTGCCACCGTCCGGCGACTTGCCGCCCGAGAGCAGCACGATGAAGCCGGGCAGATTCTGATTTTCGGTACCGAGCCCGTAGGTCACCCAGGACCCAAAAGATGCGTAGCCCAGGCGCGCGTTGCCGGTCTGCACCAACAGTTGCGCGGGCGCATGATTGAACTGGTCGGTGCGCATCGAGCGTACGAAGCACAGTTCGTCAATATGCCGCTCCAGGTGCGGCAGGCGATCGGAAATCCACTGCCCGTTCCTGCCGGCCTGATGAAAGGGATACTGCGAGCCCAGCAGTTTTGGCACACCGCTGATGAACGCAAACCGCTTGCCGGCAAGGTAGGACTGCGGGCAATCGGTGCCATCGAAGCGGTTCAACACCGGCTTGTGTTCGAACAATTCGAGCTGGCTGGGCGCACCCGCCATGTGCAGGAAGATGACGCGTCGCGCCCTGGGCGCGAACTGCGGCGGCAGCGGCGAGAGTGGCCGCGCCGGATCGCGTGTGAAATCCAGCCGTGCCTCGCCGCTGGTCTCGCGCACCGCAGCCTGCAGGTCGCGCGGCGCCAGGCCTCCCATCGTGCCCAGAAACAGCGCACCCAACCCACTCGCGCACCCTTCCAGGAAGTGCCGGCGTGTCTGCGCCTGCAACAGCAGGTGCTGGGCGTCGGCTTTAAGATCCTTGCGATCCATCGCGGTTACCTCGTCAGTGCGGCGTCGAGATTGAACAGCACACTCGCGAGCGCTGTGTAGGCAGTGTGCTCGCTCGCTGTAGCGCCGCCGGATGCTGTTCGTGCCTTGTTGTAGAACGTTGTCAGCGTTTTCATTTCATCCGCGCCGAGCTCGCGCGAGAGCACGCAACGTGCCGCGTAGTCCAGGCGCTTGGCCAACGGTTCGTTGCGGGCGAGCATGCGCTGCGCCAGCGCCACACTGGCTTCCTGATAGACCGGATCATTCAGGGTAACCAGTGCCTGCAATGGGGTATTGGTGACGATACGGCGCGGCAGGCTCACGATGTGATCCGCACTGTCGAAAGTGACGAAACTGGGATACAGGGCCGTACGACGCAAATAGGTGTAGATCGCCCGACGGTAGCGATCAGGGCCGGTGGCGTCCTGCCACACCCGGTCGTCGTAGACACTCATCCAGACTCCGGCGGGCTGCGGTGGCTTGACCGGTGGCCCGCCTAATCTGGGGCTGAACAGCCCGCTTGCCACCAGCGCCTGATCGCGCACCATCTCCGCGCTGAGCCGCTGTTGTGGACCATGTGCCAGCAATCGATTACGCGGGTCCTTTGCCACCAAAGCGGGAGCAGCCCGCGCGCTCTGCCGGTAGGTCGCGCTGGTGACCAGTTCGCGCAGCAGCGCCTTCATGTCCCAATGCAAATCATGCTGAAAATGCAGTGCCAGCCAGTCGAGCAGTTGCGGGTGACTCGGCGCCTGCCCGGCACTGCCAAAGTCTTCCAGCGTCTCGACCAGACCGGTGCCGAAGAGCTGCTCCCAGTAACGATTCACAGTCACCCGCGCGGTCAGCGGTTGGTCTTCGGAGAAGAACCACTGCGCCATCGTCAGCCGGTTGTGAGGCGCGCCGGCCGGCAGTTTGGGAAAGATCGCCGGAACGTCGGGTTGCAGTGCCGGGCCGATCTTGTTCATGAAATTGCCGCGCTCGAATTCCAACGCCTGCCGTTGCTCGAAGTCGGTCTGCTCGGCCATCACGGGCAGCGCGATACTGGGCACATGCTCTAGGCCTTGCTGCAGCCTGACCAGCTCCTCTATTCGCGTCGCAAGCTGCTGCGTGGCCGGCGCCTGCCACGCCGGATCGGAACTCGTATAAAGAGTGATCCGCCGCAACGGCGCCGGCCTCGAATCGATGCCTGTGGTATGCAGGAACACCAGCTTGAGCTGAGCGCCGGCAGGAACTGTCAGCGGCTGCACCGGCACCGCGACCACCCACCGGGTCCGGAACAACTTGGAATTCGCGGCAAAGCCGCTGGCATTCAGCTGCGCATCCACGGGTTCGTTGAGCGGATAGGGTGATCTGACAGCCGTGAGCAAGTTGTCTTCGGCATCGGGCAGAAAACATCGGATCGCGATCTGCTCTTCGTGACCACCAGGTCGCGCGATCCACAGGCCAATGCGATCGACGATGAAACCTGCTTCCGGTGTGTGGCTGGCCAGTGCAGGATCGTCCGCAGGCGACTCGATGCGCAGTGCGGTCACGGGCGCCGCCGGCGCGGCGGTCTGCAGCTGATACACCGACAGCAGCGGAATGGTGCCACTGGCCCGCACGCCGCCCTTGCCGTCGCTGACCAGTGGCACGACCAACGGGTGCGCCCTGGCCCGCTGCAGATCTGCGCGCCAGCCGGCAATAGAAGTCTTGTATAACTTTTCAATCTCCTTCGGGCTGCGTTTCCAGTCCGGATCCGGGTTCACGTGCCGCGACCAGGCCCGCTCGTAGGCGCGCAGGTTTCTCTCCAGTGCTGGCACCTCCTCGATCGTGCCACTGGCGATGGCTAGCGGACTCCATCGAACCTGCTCCTGCAGGGCACGACCGGCGGCTACTACCTCGTGCAGCAGGATCGCCCGCCGCGCCGCTAGATCGGCGACGGCACTGCGCTGTGTAACGTCCCTGGGAATCGGCAGCGTCGGATAGTCATCGGCCAGATCGGCATCGCGCGAGGTGTTATAAAAACTGAGAAATTTGTAGTACTCCGCATGCCTGATCGGATCGTAGGGATGCGAGTGACACTGCACGCAGTTCATCGTCAGACCGTTGAGTACCGACCACGTGGTTGCAACACGATCCATCACCGCCACGAGACGGAATTCTTCGTCGTC
Source organism: Gammaproteobacteria bacterium (assembly GCA_043752035.1). Lineage (GTDB taxonomy): Bacteria > Pseudomonadota > Gammaproteobacteria > Steroidobacterales > Steroidobacteraceae > FEN-1191. Next base: position 6,113 of record JAYUZE010000155.1, on the reverse strand, counting down.
GGTACCGCCTTCATCGTTCACCGGCGTCAGGCGTTGGAATGTGGTCGCGATCCGATCCTCGAAGCTGGCATTCGGCAACAGGTCGCCAGCCAGCTGAGTGGTCACGAACTGCTGATAGCTGAGATTGCGGTTGAAGGCGTCGATTACCCAGTCGCGCCAGGGCCAGACCGTCCGATCATGATCTGCTTCATACCCGCGGCTATCCGCGTAGCGGGCCAGGTCGAGCCACAGCGCCGCCCAGCGCTCACCATAGTGGGGCGATACCAGCAACCGATCGACCTGACGCTCATAGGCATCCGGTGAAATGTCCGCCAGGAAATCCGCAAGCTCCTGTGCCGTCGGCGGCAGCCCCGTCAGATCGAAAGACACCCGGCGCAAAAGTTCTGAGCGTGTTGCCTCAGGCGACGGCTGCAACTGCTGTTGCTCGAGACCTGCCAATATGAAGCGATCGATGGGCTGACGCGGCCACTGCGCATGACGGATTGCCGGTAATGTCTGGGCCTTCGGGGGCACGAAGGCCCAATGGTCAGTCCACTTCGCCCCTTCCCTGATCCACTGCCGCAACAGTGCAATCTGCCGCGGCTGCAATGGCGGCGCGTGATAGGGCATGCGCACTTCAGGATCGCTGGCGGTGACACGCGCAATCAGCTCAGAGGTTTCGGGACTGCCCGGCACAATGGTCGCGCGACCGGAACTGCCCTTGCCCAGCGCCTCCTCGCGATAGATGAAGGAGACATTATTCTTCTGGCGCACACCGCCATGACAGGCGACACAGTATTGATTGAAGATCGGGCGGATGTCGCGGCTGAACTCCAAGGCGGTCGCAGCGGACAGCGGCCGATGCATATAGTGCGCTGTTGCCAGCAGGCCGAAAGCCACCAGCACCGCACCTACCCATGCGAACGATCGTCCAGGCGCCATATATGGTTTCCGTATCGTGTTGCAGCAAGCTTCAAGCTTCTTCACCTCATCGTCAACAAGTGGATACCCCGCAGGCAGGCACCCCGGCCGCGCGGCCATTTAGCGGGAGTCTGCGCTGCGGATTCGAGTGGCAGGCAGGCTGAGGCCTCGTACAACGTGATATTGTGGTTGTCAATGCCGGGTTGAAAGCAGGACTTTTCATTCACAACCCTGTCGGTCGATTGCCAAACGACACCCACCAGATCGTTGTTTCGCAATAGGCTGCCACGCGGACGCGGCAATGCGCCTATTGACGCTGCAAACTCGCTCTCACTGCTTGACACGCGTCGCGTAGTCGTCGAACACCAGGCCGAGATTGAAGCCTGACAACTGAAAGGCTGTCTGCCACAGGGTCAGACCTTCAAGGTCGCGTGGAAAATCCGGGCGGCCCAGGGTACTCAGGAGTTTCGCCGGGGCGTCCGTACCGTAAAGTTGCACCAGCACATTACGCTGGGAAACCACTGCCGCCTGCAGCCGGTCGGTGTCGGCAACGCCATTTCGGCTCTCCAGTCTCTGCTCCACAAACTGCGCCAGGCCTTCGTCAAAAGTCTGCATTCGACCCAGCTCGCGTTCGTTTTCTCCGCCTGCGAGTCTGATCTCGAAAACGTGCGGGGTTTTGTGCCCGCGACCTCACTAAGCTGGCTGCGGCGAGTGTTCTATACTGATGGTTGTGCTCTCAGCGGCGGGGAGAATCGGCATGTGGATTGGCACACTGAAATACTACCTGTTTGCGGCAGTGGCCTTCGGCAGCCTGGTGCCCGCGGTGGCGCCGGCCGCTGATGCCGACCAAGAGAGCGACTTCAGGTTCCGTTTCGTGGGGCCCAAGGTCGGCAATCGCATCGCCGCCATCGCCGGCGTACCGGGCGACCCCAGTGTGTACTACGCAGGAGCCGCTTCGGGCGGCGTGTGGAAATCGGCGGATGGCGGGAATCGCTGGGCGCCCATTTTCGATAAGCAATCCGCCATGGCGATCGGCGCCCTCGCGGTTGCGCCGTCCGAGCCCGGCACGGTGTGGGCCGGCACCGGCGAGGCCTGGGTGATTCGCGACAACGATGTCATGGGCAACGGCATTTACAAATCAGTCGATGCAGGCAAAACCTGGTCCCACATGGGCCTGCCGGAATCCGGCCGCATTGGGCGCATTGTCATTCACCCCACGAATCCGGACATCGTATTTGCCTGCGTGTTGGGACGGGCGACGGGTCCGCAGCAGGACCGCGGCGTATTCCGCACCGTTGACGGCGGCCAGCATTGGGAGCGCGTGCTGTTCGCGGGTGAAAATGCCGGCTGCTCCGGGTTATCCATGGACGCGCACAATCCGCGCACCCTGATTGCCGGCATCTGGCAGGTTGAAATGCATACCTGGGGCGAACTGAGCGGCGGTCCCGCCAGTGCCCTTTATATTTCGCACGACGGTGGCACCCATTGGACGCGTCTTGAGGAACATGGCCTGCCGCATGCGCCACTGGGCAAGATCGACGTCGCCATTGCCCCGACCAACTCGAACCGTCTGTACGCGCTGATACAGACCAAAGATCAGGGCTCGGTGTGGCGCTCCGACGATGCGGGCGAGCACTGGCGAACCGTCAATTACCAGCGGGCGCTGATTGGCCGTGCGGGCTACTACATTCGCCTCGCGGTATCGACCGGCAGCGACAACGAAGTGTACGTGGCCAACAGCTCGTTCCATCAGTCTTTGGATGCCGGCGAGAATTTTCATGAGGTTCGCTGGGGCGGCGATACCCACGACATCTGGGTCGATCCGGCGAATCCGGATCGTTTCGTGATCACCGATGACGCCGGCCTGATCATCACCACCACGCACGGTCGCGGCTTTCACCGCGTCACTCTGCCGATCGGCCAGATGTACCACGTCGCCGTGGACAACCAGGTTCCCTACTATTTCTACAGCAACATGCAGGACGACGGCAACATGCGTGGTCCGGTGGTGCCGGGGGATTCCCCGGAAGCCGACTGGGACCAACACATGGGTGGCTGCGAGTCTGGCTTCACGATTCCCGACACCGAAGACCCCAACATCGTGTGGGCCACCTGTTACGGCAACAAGCTCACCCGCTGGGATGCCAGGTACAAGCAGGCGCATTCCCTCAGCCCCTGGAAGCACACCCTCGACTCGCCGCCCAACGGCCTGAAGTATCGCTGCCACTGGACTGCGCCGCTGGCGATCGATCCCTTCGATCACAACACGGTCTACTACGGGTGCCAGGTGATATTCAAAACCACGGATGCGGGCCAGACCTGGTCAGTGGTCAGCCCTGATCTGTCGACGCAGGATCCGGACCATCTCATGCCCTCGGGCGGCATCGTTGGCGACAACCTTGGGCAATTCTATGGGGAAGTCGTGTTTGCGATCGCGCCTTCCAGAATCCAGAAGGGTCTGCTGTGGGCCGGCACCAATGACGGCCAGGTGTGGTTCAGCAAGGATGCGGCGGGCAGCTGGACCCATGTCACCGGCAAAATGCCTGGTCTTCCGCCCTGGGGCACGATCACCAGCATTGCGCCGTCGAGCTTCGATGCGGCCAGCGCCTATGTCAGCATCGATCTGCATCTGGCCGACAACCGCGACCCGTTCATCTACAAGACCGCCGACTACGGCAAGACCTGGAAGCGGATCAACAGCGACCTGCCCCGGCACCCCCTGTCCTATGTACGCAGCGTGACCGATGATCCCAATGCCGCGGGGCTATTGTTCGCCGGTACCGGGAATGGCGTGTACTACTCGCTCGACGATGGCGAACGCTGGATGGCGCTGCAGAACGGCCTGCCCGCGGCACCCGCAAGCTGGGTGGTCGTGCAACCGGGGTTTCACGATCTGGCGGTCTCCACCTATGGCCGTGGGCTGTACATCCTCGATGACATCACTCCGCTGGAACAGATGGCCAGGCACCGCTCCGATGCGGCAGTCGAGTTGTACCAGCCGCGAGCGAGCTATCGCTTCGTACGTAGCCCCCAGGCCCTGCTGAATTTCACCCTGAAGTCCCTGCCCAAAGCTCCGGTCGAATTCGAGATTCTCGATTCCGGGGGGAACCCGGTGCGCAAACTCGAACCCATGGAATCGGCACACCTGGTCGTCGGCATCAACCGCCTGAAGTGGGATCTGCGATTTGATTCGCCGCGGGTCATTGCCCTGCGGACGGTGGCGCCTGACAACGAACACGTCTGGAATGAGCCGCGATTTCGCGATGCCGACTCCAGACCCATCACCCACTGGGGATCGAAACCGGGCGAAGTGGGGCCGATCGCAGCGCCAGGCAGCTATTCCGTTCGCATGAAGGTTGACGGTCAGACCTATACGCAGCCGCTGACGATTTTGCGCGACCCGCATGCACCCGGATCTGCCGCCGACATCAACCTGTCAGTCAAGACGCTGCTGCGGATGCGGGACGATATCAGTCACGTGTCCGACATCGTCAATCAGATGGAATGGCTGCGCAAGCAAATCGAAACGGTCGAAACGATGCTGCGGCCGGCGAAAAAGCTGGACAAGCCCGAACCCGTACTCGCTGAACCTGGCGATGAGCCCGATGCAGAGCCTGCGCTGGCGCCACCGCCGGTATTTAGTGAAACCCAGAAACAGCAGCGCCTGCAGCTGCTGGCAGCGGCCGAGGGTCTGGATAGCAAATTACAGACAGTGGAATCGCGCCTGGCATCGCGGGCCTTGCGCAACAGCGATGACAAGTATTTCGTCGAACCCTACGGCACCTATCTGGATCTGATCTGGCTAAATGCCGAGGTAGGGACCGGCGGGGGTGACGTCGCCGGCAGCGCCGATTTCGCCCCCACCTCAAATCAGCTGGACCTGTTGAAGGGCTACGAAGCCGACATGCTCAGCGTCGATGCCCAATTCCGGGATATCCTGAGTGACGAGCTGCCACCGTTCGCAAAGGCACTGGAAGGCGCCAACTTTCCACCGCTGAGCAGCGGCACGGGGGCGCACTAGGGCAATTCATCGGGAGCACCGAAGATCCTATGGCGGTAGCGACGCCGAATAGGCCGCAATGGCAATCACATCGTCGACCTGCAATACGGGCAAGACGGCTTTCATCGCACCCAGGCGCAGACCATTCCGGGCTCCGCTCTGAATATCCAATAGTTGTCGCACCAGGTAACTGGGCGATCGCCCGGCGAGTGGCGGAGCGAGGTTCGTGCCGCCCAAGTCCGCTCCGTGGCAGGAAATGCAGGGTGTTGTGCTTGCCTGGCGGCCTCCCTGCACCAGCGCCCTGCCGAGCGCCAGGCTACCGATCGGCACGTAAGCCGTGAAGGTAGCGCGGGAATCCCGGCTTTCAAATAGATCCGCTCGGTCAGGCAATTCAACGATGCGGGCGCCAAGTGCCTCGGTCTCCTTGCCCGAGTCTGAGCTCAAACGCCACCCTTCCACATGCGTCCTGGGCACGACACCCGCTTCGACAACTTTGATATTTTGTGCCGGCTTCAGCCGGGAAAAATACTCAGCCGCCTCGCTCATTTCTTCGCGCGCCATAGCCTTCGCCGACGCGATCATGAACGCCTCCGGCGCTCGCTCAGGCAGCGAAGTCGATCTCGCGCCGGTCTGAAAGTCCGAAAGTTGCTGCACTATGTAGTCGTACGGCAGGCCAGCAATCTTCGCATTCTCCGAGCCGCCAGAACCAGCGATCCGATGGCAGTACCCGCAAAGCGTAAACGCTGAGCGCGCGGCCGCGAGCCACCACCGCGGGGGTCTGTGAGTGTTCTTCCGGATGCCAGTCTGGAGCAAGAAAGAGGTCGCTGACCTGTGCATTCGTGAAGACCGCGCTGCTATCCGGAACCTGCCGTGAGGCATTGGCGTCCGATTTCCGCGCATGCTGGTTGGGCACATTGACCGGATAAGCCCACGCGGGAAGCGCATCGACTTGCGCGAATACGACCTCGCAGCCGAAGCAGAAAATTGGCGCTGCGCTGATCAGTGCGACCCGTAAAATCATCGTCGTACTTTAGTCTGCCGCCGATGCGAGCGGATCACGGTTCGCAAGGTCGCAAGTGAGGGGACGAGGTCATCCCTGACCAACGCCCTTGAGCGTCCGGACCTAGTCCTTCTTGCCCTTGTCCATTTTGGCGTCGTCCTTCTTGTCGTCTTTGGACTTCGCCGCATCCTTCATCTTGTGCGCATGGTGGTG
>JAYUZE010000154.1:0-9654 GCA_043752035.1 Gammaproteobacteria bacterium | reverse complement strand
TCTCGTCGTCGGCCCCCGGCAGTGTAGAGCGCGCTTCGGCGGTCACAGCTCAGATTGCGACAACGACTTATGCATTCGCGTCAGCGGGCCTTATACTCGCAGGTCTGCCCGACTTGAGGCTGTAGCCGTTAAATTGCAGTGAAATCCGCCGACTCGACCCAGCCCAGCCGCTTTGCGTTTCTGACGCTGGCCAACTATTCGATGATAGCAGTGTCAAATGCAGTCGAGCCGCTGCGCATGGCGAACCGTGTGTCGGGAACCAACGCTTACCAGTGGCAGATCGCGACCCTGGATGGCAATCCCGTGGCCGCCAGCAATGGCCTGACGCTGGCACCCACGCTGGCCTTAAGCCAGGTGCAGCCCGTGGACGTGGTGTTCGTGTGCGGCGGCATCGAGGTGTGCGAGGCAATCACGCCGCGCCTGCTGACGGCACTGCGCCGGCTGGCGGAGCGGCGCATGGCCCTCGGCGCGCTGTGCACCGGCGGCTACGCGCTGGCGCAGGCCGGATTGCTCGAGCGCTATCGCGCTACGATTCACTGGGAGAATCTCTCGGCACTGCGCGAGCAGTTTCCCGGTGTGCTCATCTCCGATCAGCTCTATACGATCGATCGCGATCGTTACACCTGCTCGGGCGGCGTGGCGCCGCTGGAACTGATGCTGCACCTGATCGAGACCCGCCTTGGCACCCGCATCGCCCAGCTGGTGTCGGAGCAGTTCATCGTCGATCGGATCCGCAATGCGAATGACCGCCAATACATACCGCTGCGCGCCCAGCTGGGCGCAGCGCATCCAAACCTGATCGCCATCGCCGAGCTGATGGAGGCCAACATCGAGAACCCCTTGTCACTGGGCGCGATCGCCAGGCAGGCGGGTATCTCCAAGCGCCAGATCGAACGGCTGTTCAAGCAGTACGTGAACTGCGTGCCCAAGCGCTACTACCTCGAGATGCGCCTGCGCCGTGCGCGCGAACTGCTGCTGCAGACCGCCATGCCGATCATGGCGGTGAGCACCGCCTGCGGCTTCCAGTCGCCACCGCATTTTTCAAAATGCTACCGCAACCTGTTCGGTTACCCACCGATCGCGGAGCGGCAGCAGCGCCGGCTGGCGCCGGCAGAATCGCCCTAGGTCACGGCCTGCGGACAGCGTGCTATCGTCTGACGCCATGAATACACGATTGCCGCCGCGCCTTGATCGGGTCGTCAGCCACTTGTGCGCGCTGGCGCTGGCATTCAGCCTGAGCGCGAATGCGACGCCGCCGCCGTCAGCGCAGCCGCGGGATACACCCGCCAGCAGTGTCGCGACCGCGACGCCGATCGAGCACCTGATCGTCATCATCGGGGAGAATCAGACTTTTGACGGGCTGTTCGCCACCTACGCGCCGCAGCCCGGCGCGAGCGTAAGCAATCTGTTCTCGCAGGGTATCGTCAACGCTGACGGGAGTCCCGGCGCGCACTATACGCTTGCCGTACAGCAGCGCGCGCAGCCCTCGCCGCACTACGCGCTGAATCTGCCGCGCAAGGGCGCCTATGAGCATCTGCCGCAGCCACGGCTGGTGGGCGTGATAGACCCACAGCTGCGCGACCTGAAACCTTACGGTGATGCGCGCTTTCCGCAAGACCTGCCGCCAGGACCATTTCAGATCACGCGCTACGTCCCCTACGCCAGCGCGACGGTGCCGCCCACGCTGGCTACCACGATGGCGGCACTCAGCACTTCTACCGGCGATCCAGTGCATCGCTTCTTCCAGATGTGGCAACAGACTGGCGGTGACAATGCGAAGCTTGATCTGTATGCCTGGGTGGCGCAGACGACCGGCATAGGTGGCGACAACGAAGGCATGAGTCCAAAGGATCCGCAGCAGGGCGGGGAGCTGATGGGATTCATCAATATGCGCAGCGGCGATGCCGCCTACGTGCGTGCACTCGCCGACCGCTTCGCGATCAGCGACAACTATCACCAGTCGATCATGGGCGGCACGGGGGCGAATTTCTATGCGCTGAGCACTGCCGATGCCGCGGTGTACAACAGCGCTGGTGTGCCTGCTGTGCCTCCTACATCGCAGATAGAAAATCCTGATCCGCTGCCCGGCACCGAGAATTTCTATCAGCGCGATGGATTCGAGGGCGGCTCCTACGTCAACTGCGCGGATTCCGCGCAGCCCGGCGTCGGCCCGATTCTGCAGGTGCTGGCGGCCAAGGGTGTGCCAAGTCGCTGCGATCCGGGCGCCTACTACCTGGTCAATAACTACGCTGCCGGCTATGACCTGGAAGGTCATCTGCAGCCGCTGGGCCCCTACAATTTCGTCTATCCGCCGCAGTATCAGCCCACGATCGGCGACGCTCTGAGTGCGCGCGGCGTGAGCTGGAAGTGGTACACGGGTGGCCGCGATACGGAAGACCTGGCCGTCGACATGAAGACCCTGCATCTGTCGTTCGCGGCCGCGCTCGGTAAGCAATACAACTACACCGGCGATCCGCTGGTGGCATCGAGCGCCGTAATGACGCAGCCGCAACTGCGCTCGCGGCTGCAGGGGCTGGCGGCCCTGCACCGCGATCTGGCCAGCGGGCAACTTCCGGCCGTGACCTTCGTGGTGCCCAAGAGCCTGGACAGCGGTCACCCGGGCTACTCGATAGTTGCCAGCTACGAGGCCTTCCTGCGCGAGGTGATCGGCGCCGTGCAGGCCAACAAGTCGCTGTGGGCACATACGGCGATCATTGCCACGACCGATGAAGGTGGCGGCTTCTTCGACAGTGGCTATATCCAGGTGGTCGACTTCTTCGGCGACGGGCCGCGCGTGCCGCTGTTGGTGATTTCGCCCTATGCAAAGCGTGGCCATATCGATCACGTGTACAACGATCACGCCTCGATATTAAAATTCATCGAGTACAACTGGAAGCTGCCGCCGCTCTCGAAGCGCAGCCGCGACAATCTGCCCAACCCAGAGATGAATCCCGCTGATCCGTATAGACCACTGAACTCGCCGGCAGTGGGCGACCTGCGATCGCTGTTCAGTTTCTGAGTTGCGGTATGAAGGCAGGTCGCGTGCTGGGGCTGCTGGGCGCGATGATGATCCATGCGGCCTGCGCTCAGGATCCGCCTTCGCCCGTGCCCTCGGCCATGGCCAGGCTCGGCAGCCAGCTGTTCAGCGATCCATCGCTCTCCGCCTCGGGAAGGCTGTCGTGTGCGAGCTGCCACGACCCGGCCAATGCTTTCGCGGCACCGCGCGGCTCTGGCGTCGTGATGTACGGCGGCCCGACACTCGATCGCCCGGGGCTGCGCACGGTGCCCTCGCTGCGCTATCTGGAACACACGCCGCGCTTTACGCGTCATTACTATGTGACCACGGCCCGCGAGCCCGAAGATCGCGGACCTGCGGGCGGCTTCATGCATGACGGCCGCGCCGACAGCCTGCGCGAGCAGGTGCTGCTGCCATTGCTGGATCCGGCAGAAATGGCCAATGCCGATGTGGTTAGCGTCGCCACCCGGCTGCGCGCTGTGGCGTATTTCGCCGAGTTCCAGCAACTCCACGGCGCCGGGGTGCTGCCTACGGACGCCGCGCTGGTGGCAGCTGCAGCTGAGGCCATCGAGCGCTACGAGCTCGAGGATCCGGCGTTCCATCCCTACAGCAGCCGCTACGATCAGTTCCTGGCCGGTCGCACGGCATTGAGTGCGCCGGAACTGCGCGGCCTGCGGCTGTTCGTCGACCCGGCGAAAGGCAACTGCGCCGAGTGTCATCCGCACCAGACCGGGCCGGGCGGACGCGGGCCGGCATTCACGGACTTCAGCTATCACGCGCTGGGCGTGCCGCGTAACACGGCGATTCCCGCCAATGCCGATCGGCAGTACTTTGATCTGGGCTTGTGCGGGCCGCGACGCACGGACCTGGCCGCCGAGCGCGTCTACTGTGGTTTCTTCAAGACTCCGAGCCTGCGTAACGTTGCGCGCCGGCTGTTTCTGTTTCACAACGGCCGCGCGACCACGCTTGCCGAGGCCGTGCGCTTCTACGTGGAGCGCGACCGGCTGCCGGCGCTCTGGTATCCGCGCACTGCGGGTGTTGCGCAAGGCTTCAATGACCTGCCCGCGGCGCTGCGCAGCAATGTGGATCGTTCTGATGCGCCGCTCAACTGGCAGCGAGGTCAGCCGCCGGCGCTCAGCGCTGCCGAAATCGATGACCTCGTGGCGTTCCTGCAAACCCTGGACGACGCCGACTGAGCGGAGTTCAGCCGGGCGGCTGTTGCCGCTGAGTGCGGCTGCGCGGCACGGCGTGCCGGTGCCTGAATCTCGAATCGATAGCCGCAAGGGCCAGCGGTTTCATTTGCGCGTAGCCCGCCGCGTTGGGATGTACGCCGTCTTCCGAAAGCGTGGATTTAAAGGCGCCGGTGGAGTCGCTGAGCGCGCTGTAGTAGTCGACGTAGGTCAGCTGCTGCTGCTGCGCATAGTTGCGCAGCCACAGGTTCAGCGTTGCGATGCTCGCCAGCGGCTCGATGTCGGGTCGCCAGCCGAAATGTGCCGCGGGCGGGACGGAGGCGAGTATGACTCCGATGCCATGGGCGCGGGCCAGCTCCACCATGGTCGCGATATTGCCTTCGATGATCGCCAGTGAAGTCGGACCGGTGTTGCCGGCGATGTCATTGGTACCGGCCATGATGTGCACCAGCGCCGGATGCAGCTCGAGCACATCGCTGCGAAATCGCAGCAGCATCTGCGCCGTGGTCTGGCCGCTGATGCCACGATCGATGACAGTGTCGTTGAAGAATGCGGGGTCGAGGGCCTTCCAGCCTTCGGTGATGGAATCGCCGATGAATACCACGCGTCGCGCCGAGGCGGCAGGCAGCGCGAGATTGTCCTCCTGGTAGCGACAGCGCTGGCTCCAGTCGAGACTCAGCCATTCGTGCATCCAGCTTGCATAGACATTGGCACTGGCCTTGTGCCGGTCGCCGGGTTCGATGGGCACGCCGCGACAGGGTTGCATGGACACGCCGGGCAGGGCTGCCGGTGCATCGTCGTTCACTCGCTTGCTCGCCGTGTGTGGTTCGCGCTCCAGGGTCTCATAGGCCAGCCGTTGCAGGACTACGGCCCGCTCCGGCGCCAGGTCCAGCGCGGCCGCCGCCTGCTCCGCGGCGCCCAGCGTACGGGGGTCGCGACCGGTGACACTGCCGAACATGACCAGCGCCTCGAGGTAGTAGCCCGCCACGCTGGCGTGGTAGTTGTCTTCCGCCCAAAGGTTGACTTGAGTCTGCGCGCGAGCAAGGTACGGATTGCTCAGCGCAACTCCCGACTCCATCGCGTGGTTCCAGGCCTGGCCGACGGGTATTACCGCGCGGATGCCTGGGGCATTGCGCAGCGCTGCCTCGCAGGCGGCACGCAGCTCGGTGGCCATCGCATCGATGGGTTTTCGGTACCAGTGCCCGGATGGCACATAGACCTGGTCGGCCCTGGACCAGGTGGCCACCAGTCGAATGTCGACAGCCGGATTCGCCGACTGCAACAGCGAGGTGAGTCGCGCCGCATAGTCGATCATCAGCGCCGGATCTCCCGGGTGTTCCTTATCGAGTGTGCTGTAGGGTTGCAGCACCACGTGATCCCAGTGTCGCCCAATCAGCTGTGCTTTCTGCAGGTAGTGGAAATCAAGATTGATGCCGCCGGCGGTTTCGTGGCTGACCTCATAGTTCAGCCCGGCTTCGGTGCTAAAGGTCTTGAATAGTGCCGGCACGCCACCAATATCACTGCCATTCAGGTCATGAACGATCTCAGGTCTATAGCGCTGCACCGATGACATTGCGCCCGCGGTAAAGCTGTTACCCACGAACAGGATGGTGTCCGCATCGGCAGGCCCTGCGCTCCAGAGCCCCAGCGCCAGCAATGCGGCTACCGCAGCAATATGTTGCCGATTCTTGCTCATCGTGTTTCACCCGGGATACTTGCGACTGCGCTGGGCGCTAGTCTACGCTGGCCCGATGACTGACGAGCCCCAGGCCCTGGCGGGCGTCTACAGCTCGCGGGTCCAATCGGCATGTGACGAGCGTGCGTTCATGCTAAATGCAGTCGGCATCGCCAGTGCGACCGACTTCGATGGGCTGAGCTACCGGCTCGTCGTGCCGATCACGGATTTCGAAGCCGCAATCGCCCACTTGCGCTCTTATGAAGCCGAGCGCCGGGCTGCTCACACGCCGCCGGTTGCGGCGCCTCCGGCGCGCGTGCACTCCAACCTCTGGCTCGGAAGCGCCCTGTACGCGCTGGTCCTGCTGGGTGTGGCCCGCGCCATTTCGAGCGGCCTGTGGCCGGCGCAGTCTTTTGATCTTGGCGTGCTCGATGCGGGCGCGGTGCGATCCGGACAATGGTGGCGAGCCTGGACGGCGCTGACCCTGCACTGGGATGCCGCGCACCTGATGGCGAATCTCGGTGCAGGCGTGTGGTTCGGCACCCTGGCGGCGCGGCAACTGGGCAACGGCTGTGCCTGGCTGCTGATCATCACCAGCGCCGCCGCCGCCAACCTGTTCGATGCCCGGTTTGGTCCGACCTGGTATCACTCCGCCGGCGCATCGACGGCGGTGTTCGCAGCGCTCGGCCTGATGGCCGCGCATTCCTGGCGCACGCGTTACTACCTGCCGCAGCGTCGTGTGTTGCGTTGGGCGCCGCTGGTGGCCGGTGTCGTGCTGCTGGGCTGGTTCGGCACCGCAGGCGAAGGCACGGACGTAGTCGCACACGCCATGGGTTTCCTGTTCGGTGGCCTGCTGGGTGTCACCGCTGCGGTCCCGGCAATCGATGCACGCCTGAACCGAGTGCCGCAGTGGTTCACCGGTGCGCTCGCACTCGCCTCGCTGGCGGAGGCCTGGGTGCTGGCGCTGCCGCACTGACAAAGGCACCAGTGGGGCGCGAAATGCCCTTACAATCGGCGACCCTTTCCATACTCGGGTCAATTGCTGATGGATTTTCCTGCCGATGCGGATGGCGAGACCTTGCGCCGGGTCAGCGAAGATGGCGCCGATATGTCCAGCCCGATGATCATCGACTTCACGGTAGTGGCGCCGACCGAAAGCAGCGCGCGGGCCATCGCCGCGCTGGCCGCATCGCAGGGCTTCGATCCCTCGATATCGGATGCAGGCGGTAGTGGCCAGTGGAGCGTGTATTGCTCGAAGTCGATGCTGGCGACTCACGCAGGCGTGGTGGCGGAGCAGGCGACTTTGAATGCGTTGGCCAGGCCGCAGGGCGGACATTGCGATGGCTGGGCAAGTTTCGGGAATGGCGGCTGACGAGCCGGGGGCGCAGTTGCGCAGTGTCACTCTGCTGGACGGCGGTACCGGCCGCGAGCTGATGCGCATCGGCGCGCCGTTCCGGCAACCCCAATGGTCGGCACTGGCATTGATAGAGGCCCCGGCCTTCGTCACCCGCGTGCACCAGAATTTCATCGCGGCCGGCGCCGATGTGATCACCACCAACAGCTACGCCCTGGTTCCGTTTCACATCGGTCGCGAGCGCTTTGAGCGTCAGGGCCACGCACTGGCGACACTCGCGGGCCGCCTGGCAGCTGAGGCTGCGGCAGCCGCGGGTCGCAGCGTCGCGGTAGCCGGCTCACTGCCACCGCCCTGTGGTTCATACCGCGCTGACTGGTTCGATCAGGCAGTGGCGCGACCCATACTCGCAACGCTGGTCGATGCTCTGCGCCCGTTCGTGGATCACTGGCAGGCCGAAACCCTCAGTTGTATCGCCGAAGCCAAGCTGGTGCGCGAGCTCACGGCACGCGACGGCAAGCCCTTGTGGCTGTCCTTCACTTTGCGCGACGATGCTGAAGCTGGCGCGCCCGAACCGCTGCTGCGATCCGGCGAGCGCGCACTCGACGCCGTTGCGGCCGCCGTGCGTCTGGGCGCTGAGGCAGTACTGTTCAATTGCAGTCAACCGGAGGTCATGGGCGCGGCCATCAGTGCCGCCGCCGGCCTGCTCACGCGGCTGGCGCCGGCGACCGGCATTCGCATCGGCGTCTACGCCAATGCATTTGCGGCTGCCAGCAAGGGCGCACAGGACACCGGCGCGCGGGACAAGGAAGCGCAGGCCAACGTGGATCTGAATGAGATCCGGACCGACCTGTCACCGGCCGGCTATCTCAACTGGGTGAACGACTGGATCGCCCGAGGCGCAGTCATCGTCGGCGGCTGCTGCGGGATCGGCCCGGAGCATATCCGCGCAATTCGTGCTTCAATCGTCGCATGAAAGTAGTCGATTCCGCTGGTGCCGTGATTGTCGAGCCCGAGCAGCGCGCGAGCGCTGCGGTGATCTGGCTACATGGTCTCGGCGCCGATGGCTACGATTTCCTGCCCATCGTGCAGCAACTGAATCTGCCGGCGACCCTGTCGGTGCGCTTCGTGTTTCCGCACGCACCGGTGCGGTCGGTGACGCTCAACGGCGGCGCGCCGATGCGCGCCTGGTACGACCTCTCGGGCCTGGATCGCAACGCGCAACAGGACGAGACCGGCCTGCGCGCGTCGGCGAAACTGGTGAACGCGCTGATCGACACGCAGGTTGCAGCAGGCGTCGCGCGCAGCAGCATCGTGCTCGCCGGTTTTTCGCAGGGCGGCGCGCTGGCGCTGTATGTCGCTTTGCGTCAGCGCGATGCGCTGGCCGGCGTCATGGCGCTGTCCAGCTATCTGCCGCTCGAGGCGCAAATGCCCGGCGAGCTTACGGCGGCAGGTCGCGCTACTGCAGTGTTGATGTGTCATGGCAAGCATGACTCGGTGCTGACATTTGAACTCGGCCTGCACGCGCGCGAGCTGCTGGCCGGTCTCGGTGTCAGCATCGCCTGGCACGAATATCCCATGGGGCACGAAGTGTGTGCCGCCGAGGTTCGCCATATTTCAACCTGGCTGAGCTCGCGCCTCGGCGTCCTATAGCGTAGCGAGTTCGTGTAAGGCTGCGGGCGCGCGTAGCGGCGCGGGCCAGGTTCAGGGGCGCGCGCTCTGCCCGGATTGCGCTTTGATATTGCGCAATGACTCGTCGGCGAAGAAGCGCCGCATCATCATCGCCTGTTGCAATCGGCCCTTGCGAACGTACATCTGGTGCACCAGATCCTTGATCACCTCGAGCAGCACGCCGGCGAGCTGATCCTCGATCAGCGGCATGCTCGGGTGTGGGTCGTTGTCGGTACCGAAGATCACGCGCTTCACATCGATGAAGGTGGGCGCATCGATGTCGGCCATCGCGCGCACATCGTTGAGCTGATCAAAGATCCGGAGTTTCCCGGCTTCGCCCAGATCCGCGAAGGCTGCCTGCATGGTGCGGCGGCACATGCTCGCAAAAGCGTTGTACTGCGCATTCGAAAAACAGTTCAGTGCTTCGCGGAACAGCGCCTCGATCTCTTCCGGCAGGTAGGTGTAGCTGAATTTTTCGCGCGGCCGTTCGACCTCGATGTACTGCGCTCCCAGCTCGACGCGGTTGTTGCCATACATGCGCACCGGGAAGCGCAGAAATATTGGCGCGTTGCAGGAGTCGCAGCGATACACGACACCGACATGCTTGGGCCGGTGCGAGACCAGTTCGTCAAAGGTCGGCACAGCGATCGGCGTAATGTGCGAGAGCACCTGGCAGTGCGGGCAGGTGAGGGCGAGGTTGGCTTCCTGCTCGTGATGCAGACGGCCGGAAGCATCGATATAGCTCGACATG
>JAYUZE010000153.1:0-5309 GCA_043752035.1 Gammaproteobacteria bacterium | reverse complement strand
CTGCTCGAGCACCCCGGCCAGACCGGTCTCGCTCGCCAGCCACAGCGGAATGGCGTTTTCAGCGTGATCGGGGCTGAGTAGGCTCGTGTTCAATACCGCTAGCTTAACCAATCGGCGCGGCACGGAAGCAGGCTTTCAGCGTTGACAAGTCCTTGATGCCGTGCTGTTATCCAAACGGTACAGGAAAGTTCCATGCAGCCACAGGTTCAAGCAAGCAATACACAGCGAGTGCACGCTCCGTCCGCAGTGCCGCTGCTGGTACTGCTGCCTGTAGACCTGCTGCTCATTCCGAGCAGCAGGTACGGGTACTGCATGTGTAGCTGAAGTCCTAGCAAGCCACCAAACCAGAACCCCGCACCGGCCGCCGATGCGGGGTTTTTTGTTAGTTTTACCGGAGCCGCAAAGATGGAATTGTATTCGCGAAAAGACGTCGACAAGAAAGCGCTGAAGGGCGCGCGCATTGCCGTACTGGGCTATGGCAGCCAGGGCCGGGCGCATGCGCTCAACCTCAAGGACAGTGGCTGCAAAGTCGTGGTCGGCGTACGCAAGGGTGGTGCCAGCTGGAAGAACGCCAAGCGCGATGGCCTCGCCGTGGCTGAGCCCGGCGCATCTGTGGCAGGTGCCGACCTGGTGGCGATGCTGGTGCCGGATCTGGCACAGAAGAGCCTGTACCAGGCGGTCAAGGGGCAGCTCAAAGCCAATGCCACGCTGCTGTTCGCGCATGGCTTCAACATTCACTTCAGGCAGATCAAGCCGCGCAAGGACCTCGATGTGGTGCTGATCGCGCCCAAGGGCCCGGGTGGCCTGGTGCGGCGCCAGTATCAACAGGGTTATGGCGTGCCCTGCCTGATTGCGGTGGCGCAGAATGCCACCGGCAAGGCCCACGCCAAGGCGCTCGCCTATGCCGATGGCATCGGTGGCACGCGCGGCGGTGTGCTCGAGACCACCTTTGCCGAGGAGACCGAGACCGACCTGTTCGGTGAGCAGGCCGTGCTGTGCGGCGGCGCCACCGAACTGGTGGTGCAGGGCTACGAAACCCTGGTCGAGGCCGGCTACCAGCCCGAGGTGGCCTATTACGAGTGCCTGCACGAACTGAAGCTGATCGTCGATCTGCTGCACGAAGGCGGCATCACCAAGATGCACAAGTACATCAGCGATACGGCCAAGTACGGCGATCTGACCCGCGGGCCGCGCATCGTCAATGCGCGCACGCGCAATGAAATGCGCAAGATCCTCAAGGAAATCCAGACCGGCAAGTTTGCACGCCAGTGGATCAGGGAAAGCGAGAGCGGCGGGCACGAGTACCGGCGCCTGCTGGCCGCCGACCTGAACCAGCCCATCGAGAAGGTGGGCGCCAAACTGCGGGCGCGCATGCCCTGGTTGAAGGACACGCGCTGAGCGTCATCGACAAACGATCAAACCCCAAGCGAGGCCGCCATGGCTCCCGATCCAGACCGTGTATTGATATTCGACACCACCTTGCGCGATGGCGAGCAATCGCCGGGCTGCAGCATGACGCAAAGCGAAAAACTGCGGATGGCAAGGGCGCTGGCGGACCTGGGCGTGGATGTGATCGAAGCGGGTTTCCCGGCCGCCTCGCGCGGCGATTTCGAGGCCGTAAACGCCGTGGCGCGCGAAGTACCGGGGCCGATCATCTGCGCCCTGGCGCGCTGCACGCGCGAGGATATCCAGGCCGCCGCGCAAGCCGTGGCGCCGGCAACCAACCGGCGCATCCACGTGTTCCTGGCCACCAGCGCGATACACCGCGAATTCAAGCTCAACATGGCGCAGGATGAGATCGTGCGCCGCGCGGTCGAGGGCGTGAAGATTGCGCGCGAGTTCTGCGACAACGTGGAATTCTCGCCCGAGGATGCCTCGCGCACTGAGCTGGATTTCCTGGCGCGCGTGGTCGAGGCGACCATCGAGGCTGGCGCCAGCACGATCAATATTCCGGATACCGTGGGTTATACAGTGCCGGACGAGTTCGGCGAGCTGTTCCGCTACCTGCGCCAGAACGTGCGCGGCATCGACAAGGTGCGCCTCTCAGTGCACTGCCATGACGACCTGGGCATGGCGGTCGCCAACAGCCTTACCGCGGTGGTGGCCGGTGCGCGCCAGATCGAATGCACGATCAATGGCATCGGCGAGCGGGCCGGCAATTGCTCGCTCGAAGAAGTGGTGATGGCACTCGCCACACGCTCGCAGTTCTTCAACCTGCGCACCAATGTACAGACCAACCGCCTGTATCCGACCAGCCGGCTGATCTCCAGCATCACCGGCCAGCCGATACCGCGCAACAAGGCAGTGGTCGGCGAGAATGCGTTCGCGCATGAGTCGGGCATCCATCAGCACGGCATGCTGCAAAATCGCATGACCTACGAAATCATGCGCCCGGAAGATGTGGGCCTGGCCCGCAGCAACCTGGTGCTCGGCAAACACAGCGGCCGCCACGCGTTCCGTGAGCGCGTGCGCGAGCTCGGCTTCGAACTCGATGAGCTTGAGCTCAATCGTGTGTTCGAGGAATTCAAGGCGCTGGCCGATCGCAAGAAAGAGCTCTTCGATGGCGATATCGAGGCGCTGGTGCTGCGTGCCGAGGGCGCGGCGCATGGCCCCTGGACGCTGCTGCAGCTCGATGTCGGCTCGCAGCTGGGCGCTGGCGCCAACGCGGCGGTCAGGCTGCAGCATGCCGATGGCCGCATCACCCAGGGCAAGGCCAGCGGCGACGGTCCGGTCGATGCGGCCTACAAGGCCGTCGAGCAGGCCAGCGGCGTGATCGTCAAGGTGCGCAAGTTCGAAGTGCACGCAGTCACCATCGGCGAAGACGCGCAGGGCGAGACCGTCGTGTATGTCGATTACAACGATCGCAGCTATCGCGGTTCGAGTCTGTCGACCAATATCGTCGAGGCGAGCTGCAAGGCGCTGCTGGAAGTGATCAACCGCATCGAGCAATCGCAGGGCGGCGCGCGCGCCCTGGCGCGCGAAGCGGCGCTGGCCGCGAAATCCGCGGTTTAACTCAAGCTGACTATCGAGGAACTCCCATGCCCATCCCCGCAACACCCTACATCTGGTTCAACGGCAAACTGGTCCCCTGGGAAAAGGCCACGGTGCACGTGCTCACTCACGCCCTGCACTACGGCTCCTCGGTATTCGAAGGCATTCGCGCCTATGCGACGCCGCGCGGCGTGGCGATTTTTCGGCTTGCCGATCACACCCGGCGGCTGTTCGATTCGGCCAAGGTGTATCGCATCCAATTGCCCTTTACACCCGATCAGATCAGCGCGGCGTGCCGCGAAACCGTGGCGGTCAACAGCCTGGGCAAGGGTGCGTATATCCGTCCGGTCGCCTTTCGCGGTTACGGCGAGATCGGCGTGGCGCCGAAAATCGATCCGCCGATCGATGTGGCGGTGGCGGCCTGGGAATGGGGCAAGTATCTGGGGCACGAGAGCGAGGCCGAAGGCGTGGACGTGTGCGTGTCGTCCTGGCAACGCATGGCTCCCAACACGCTGCCGGCAATGGCCAAGGCCGCCGGTAATTACCTTTCCAGCCAGCTGATCAGTCTCGAGGCCAAGCGGCTGGGATTCGCCGAAGGCATCGGTCTCGCGGTCGATGGCACTGTCAGTGAAGGCGCGGGTGAGAACCTGTTCGTCGTGAAGGACGGCGTGTTGATGACGCCGGGCCTGGCGCATTCGGTGCTCGGTGGCATTACGCGTGACACGGTGATGCGCCTGGCGCGTGAACAGCAGCTCGAAGTGCGCGAATGCTCGGTGCCGCGCGAGCTGCTGTATCTGGCCGATGAGCTGTTCTTCACCGGCACCGCTGCCGAAGTCACACCGATCCGTTCGGTCGATCGCCTTGCCGTGGGCAACGGCAAGCGCGGCCCGGTGACCGAGTCGCTGCAGAAGGCTTTCTTCGGTCTGTTCAACGGCCAGACGGCCGACCAGTGGGGCTGGCTCGACTACGTCGACATGCAGAGCAAGCCGCGCGTCGCCATAGCGAGCTGAGCCTGTGAAGACTCTTTTGCAGAAGATCTGGGAGCGTCACGAAGTCGTCCCGGAGACCGCCGACACGCCGGCGGTGCTCTATATCGACCTGCATCTGGTGCATGAGGTGACTTCACCGCAGGCCTTCACAATGCTGCGCGAGCAGGATCTGACGGTGCGCCGCCCGGAATTGACGCTTGCGACGATGGATCATTCCACACCGACACTCACCGAACAGGTGTTCGGTGGCGCGCCAATCACGATCGATTCCGCGGCGCGGCAGATCGCCGAACTGGAACGCAACTGTGCCGCTTTCGGTGTGGAGCTGCTGAACCTGCGCAGCGACCTGCGCGGCATCGTGCATATCGTCGGCCCGGAACTCGGACTCACGCAGCCGGGCAAGACCGCGGTCTGTGGCGACAGCCACACCAGCACCCATGGGGCCTTCGGCGCCCTCGCCTTCGGCATCGGCACCACCGAAGTCGCTCACGTGCTGGCCACACAGTGCCTGCTGCAGCGCAAGCCCAGGACCTTTGCGATTAACGTTGAAAACGCGCTGCCCGCCGGCGTCAGTGCCAAGGATCTGATCCTGGCGATCATCGGCCGTATCGGCGTAAACGGCGGCACCGGTCACGTACTTGAATATCGTGGCGCCGCGATCCGCGCGCTCGATATGGACCAGCGCATGACAGTGTGCAACATGTCGATCGAAGCCGGCGCGCGCGCCGGCCTGATCGCGCCGGACGAGACTACTTACGCCTACCTGCGCGGCCGCGCACGCGCCCCACAGGGCGCGGCCTGGGAACACGCCGTGACGGACTGGCACACTTTGCCAGGCGATGTCGGCGCGACTTTCGATCGCGAGGTGTCCATCGACGGCGCCACGATCGAGCCGATGATCAGCTACGGCACGCATCCGGGCATGGTGATGCCGATCAGCGGCGTGATCCCGACGCTGATCAATGATCCGGTGTTCGACAAGGCCCTGAAGTACATGGGCCTGCGCGCGGGCGCGCCGATCCGCGATCAGGCGATCGATGTAGTCTTCATCGGCAGCTGTACCAACGGCCGGCTCTCGGACCTGCGCAGCGCCGCAACGCTGCTGCGCGGCCGAAAAGTCGCACGCGGCGTACAGCTGCTGGTCGTGCCGGGCTCGCAACAGGTCAAGAAAGCGGCCGAGGCCGAAGGGCTCGATCGTGTCTTTATCGATGCCGGTGGCGAGTGGCGTGAGTCGGGCTGCTCGATGTGCATCGGCATGAACGGCGACAATGTCGGCGCGGGCCAGTATTCGGTCAGCACCAGCAATCGCAATTTCGAGGGCCGCCAGGG
>JAYUZE010000152.1:0-3188 GCA_043752035.1 Gammaproteobacteria bacterium | reverse complement strand
CGGACTGGGATCAACAGGGCAATGCTGGCGGCACCGGCACAGGTTCGGCCAGCTGGTACGGCGTAGCGGGATACCTGAACTACGCCATCAACAGCGCCTGGCGTACGTCGTTCCGCGCCGAATTCATGGAAGACAAGGACGGATTTGCGACCGGCACTGGAGTCAAGACCAAGGTCGACGAAGGAACGCTGACGTTCGGCTACATGCCCTCCAAGAATTTCGAGTTCCGCTTCGAGGGCCGCTACGACACCTACAAACCGGACTCCGGCGGGGACGTCAAGCTAACGCAAGCCTGGCTGCAGGCCCTGTACAAGTTCTGACCCTTTCCGGGTTCTGACGCCAGCCCCCGTGTGTCACCATACACGCGGGGGCTTTTATTTGCGGTCGCCTATTCGTAGATCGCGTAGATCTTCTTGCAGGGCTCGATCACTTCCCAGATGCCGCGAAAGCCGCTGGGAATCACAAAGGTATCTCCGGCGCGATAGACCTGCCCCGCACCCTCATCGGCACTGATGCGCACCGAGCCTTCCAGCAGGTGGCACAACTCGTACTCCGTGTAATGTACGCGCCAGGCGCCTACCCCTGAGGCCCACTGGCCGACATGAAAGCGGCCGTCGCCCGATGACAGTACATTCCAGATCTGTTGGCGCGGGTCACCGTGTAGCAGGTTGGTGGAGGCTGGCGCGCTGTCTGCCGGCGCGGGCAGTGGCTTGAAATTCAGGATCTCGGGCACGGGGCACTCCTTATGTAGCGGTCACCGCAGTGACACGCAAGATTATGCTCCTAAGCGGTTGATTTCACTGTTTTGTAACCTGAGTGCAATCGCGCTGCCATGCGTGCGCGCCAGGCTGGCGGCCATGGATAACCAACGACCGCCCGCGATCCATGTCCGCAGCGTCTTTCTCTCGGACGTGCACCTGGGCGCACGCGAATGCCGGGCCGAATTGCTGCTCGACTTCCTGCACCGCGTACACATGGACGAACTCTACCTGGTCGGCGACATCGTCGACATCTGGAGCCTGCGGCGCAGTTTCTACTGGCTGCAGCTGCACAACAACGTGCTGCGCACGATCCTCGGCAAAACCAAGCACGGTACACGTGTGATCTATGTGCCGGGCAATCACGATGAGGAACTGCGT
Source organism: Gammaproteobacteria bacterium (assembly GCA_043752035.1). Lineage (GTDB taxonomy): Bacteria > Pseudomonadota > Gammaproteobacteria > Steroidobacterales > Steroidobacteraceae > FEN-1191. The sequence goes on along the minus strand of JAYUZE010000152.1, from coordinate 2,049 downwards.
GAGCTTGCGGCCATGGTGTTCGGCAATCTCGAGGTGCATCGCGAATGCATACACACCACCGCGCAGGGTCGGCGGCTGCTGGTGATGCACGGCGACGAATTCGATGGCAGCGTGCAGTGCAGCCGCTGGCTTGCGGCGCTGGGATCGGGCGCTTACGACCTGACGCTGGGGTTGAATCGCGCGCTGCACCGCGTACGGCGGCTGTTCGGCTACCCCTACTGGTCGCTGGCACGCTATCTGAAATCGCGCGTCGGCAACGCGATGCGCTATGTGCAGCGCTTCGAGGATGCGGCAGCTCACATGGCGGCGCGGCGCGGACTCGATGGCATCGTCTGCGGCCATATCCACCGCCCGCAGTTCACCAGGCTCCACGGCGTGCGCTATTGCAATACCGGCGACTGGGTGGAGAACTGCACCGCGTTGGTGGAAGACCGCTCGGGCCAGCTGGCGCTGTGGCGGCTGGCCGACTGGTCACTGGATGCGAAGGCTATTGCCGGCGGATGGCAGCAGGCCGCCTGAAAGCGTATCGGAGACCGGGCAGCGATAGCAGACCTGCCAGGAGTATGGCCAGCGACCAGCCGTCGAGCGCACCGCCTCCACCGCCCGAAGGCGTACCAGAAGTAGTCCCGACATTTCCCGAGGCGGCCTGCACATTGATGGTCACCACGGCAGCTTCGGAGCTGCCAGTGCTGTCAGAAACCTGGAAACTGAACTGATCGCTGCCAACGAATCCGGCGGCAGGGGTGTAGATCAGCGCTGCACCGTTCAGTGCACTGAGTGTTCCGTGCGCGGGCTGCGCCGTGATGGCGAAACTCAGGGCACCACCGCTGCTACCACTGGCAGTCAGCGTCACATCCAGCGCGGCGCCGGTTTGCACGCTCAGCGATTGCGCCACGCCGGCGAGCTGGTCGGGGCAATGATTGCCCGTCCAGCCCAGATCGTAGAGCACGCACACCGTGAGATCGGTGTGGTTGCCCGTGTCCATGGTGTAAACGGGCTCCATCAGCAGGTCGGGCGTTGCACTCTTGTCCCAGTGCGAGATGGACGAACTGCTGTCGAAAGTTGCCGGCGCGTACAGGCGCATATGGCCGTTCGCGCTCACACCACCGGTCTCACGACCCAGGTGCGCGTTGACGTGAGCTGCATTCCAGACCAGGCCCGTATTGCCGCTCGCACCCGGGCCGACTTCGGACTTGGCGCGCTCTGCCGGAGTCATCTGCGACCAGAACTGCGCGGTAGTCTCGTCGTAGACGAACTGATCGTAGACGCTGAGGTAGGTGCCACCAGAGTCCTGGATACCCGCGCCAGACTGGTCGACGATCGACACGAAGCCCAGGCCATGTCCGAGTTCGTGTAGCACGACGCCCAGCAGATCCGCGACGAACGGGCCCTGCGCGGCATGGGCGCTCAGTTGGTGATCGAAGCCGTAGTAAAATTTTCCGCCGCTGAGACAGGTGGGATCGCCGTTGACCGAGCTGTTAAACTGCGCGGCAATATCCGTGTCTCCAAGCGTGCCGCCGCTGGTGGTGCCGGTCAGGTCTTTGCCGCTCAGCGCATCGGCCAGTGCCGCCGGATAGAACACCCCCGGCAGGGGCGCGCCGGTGAAGTCGTGAAATATCCAGGTCGGGCCGGCAGAGCCGAGCACGCCCGAAGTTGCGCTGCAGGTCAACGGAGCGAAGCTCGCCTGTACCACGATGGGCACATTGCTGTTGATCAGAAGTCCCCACAGGCGCGCGGCCTCCTTGAAGACATTCAGTCGCGCTTGGCCGAGGGTGGTCGCGTTGTTACCGCCCATCGGCGTGAAGGGAGTCGGATCGTTGAAGCCTTCACTGGCGCTGTCGGTCACCCGGATCGTAATGGTCGCGGCCTGCGCCGCGACCGACACGCCCAGCGCGAGGAGTGCCGTCAGCAGGCTAACTTTCTTCATGGCCTGGTGCCGACCCGCCCGGGCGGGCAATGGCTGCTGAAACTGCCATCCGCCTGACGGCAGACCGTAATCGTGTGGTAGTAGCGCTTGTCGACCCGCACGCCTACGGTGCCGTCGGGCAG
>JAYUZE010000151.1:0-16914 GCA_043752035.1 Gammaproteobacteria bacterium | reverse complement strand
CGATGGCGGCGGATATTGATGTTCGCCACCGCCAGTGCCGCAGCTGAGATATCCAGTGCATCGACCCGCGCGCGCGGCAGGAAGCGCGCGCAGGCGATTGCGATGCAACCGCTGCCGGTACCTACATCGGCGATGGCGCCTACCCGTCGCGCGTCGATCCATGGCGCAAAACGCTGCTCGATCAGTTCCGCGATCGGCGAGCGTGGGATCAGCACACGCTCGTCCACGTGCAGCGCCAGCCCTGCGAACCAACAGCGCTGCGTCAGGTACACCACAGGCAGGCGCTCACCTATGCGCCGCTGCACCAGTTGCCCGAGTCGCTGCAATTGCCGCGCGCTCGCAGCACGCGCCAATCGTGCGCGCGTGGGCGCCAACGGCAGTGCCAGCGCATGCCAGACCAGCGCCGCAGCGTCATCGCGCGCGTTGTCGGTGCCATGGCCGTAGTGCAGAGCGGCGCGCTGCAGCTGGCGCTGCGTGCGCGCCAGCAGCTGCACGGCGTCGGCGCGCGCCTTGGTGGGCTTGCCGGTATGTGATAATCGCCGCATGTTTTCGCCTCGCCTGCTCCTCTGGCTGTTCGTGGCCGCGCTGCTGGCCGCTGTCGGCGGAGCCACTGTGTCGCGCATGCTGTCACAAAAACCCCCGGCCCTGCACAGCGGTACCTGGCTGCCACAACCCAGGCTGCTGAGTCCCTTCGCGCTCAGCGATCAGTCGGGCCAGCGCTACGACAACGCCTCGCTGGCGGGACACCCGAGTCTGCTGTACTTCGGCTTTACCACCTGCCCCGATGTGTGTCCGGCCACACTGGCAGTGCTGGCGCAGCTGCAGCGCAATCCGCCACTGCGCCAAATGCAGGTGCTGTTCGTGAGCGTCGATCCCGAGCGTGACCGTCCGCAGATGCTGGCGCGGTATCTGGCCAGCTTCGATCCGCACTTCACCGGCCTGACCGGCAACGCCGCCGCGCTGGCCCCGCTGCTGCATTCGCTGGGCGCGATCGCCGAGCGCGTGAGCTTGCCCGATGGCAGCTACACGATGGATCATTCAGCGACGCTCTACTTGCTCGACCGTCAGGGACGCATGGCGGCAGTGTTTTCGCCGCCCTTCACTACCACCAGCCTGCGCGCCGATCTCGAACAGGTCGCTCGCAGCGGGGCACTATGAGCAATCAGGAATCAGCCCCACCTATGCCACGCGCCCGCGAACCCTTAAGCGCACGCCTGTTCGTGGGGCTGCAATACCTGTTGCCGCAGCACTTGCTCTCACATCTGGTCGGCGCGCTGGCGCGCTCGCGGCTGGCGTTGATACGCCGACCGCTGCTGACTTTCTTTATGCGCACCTATCGCCCGGAGATGAGCGACGCGCTGAACCCCGATCCGCACAGCTATGCGAGCTTCAACGAGTTCTTTACGCGCGCGCTGCGCCCTGGAGCCAGGCCGCTGTGCGCGGCGCCGCGCGCGATCGTGAGTCCGGTGGACGGTCGCATCTCGGCGCTCGGCACTGCGGACGCCGGCCACATTGTCCAGGCCAAGGGGCGCGACTATGCGCTGCGCGCGCTGCTGGCCGGCGATGAGCGCCTCACGACACTGGTGCAGGGCGGTCCCTTCATGACGATCTATCTCGCGCCCTTCAACTACCACCGCATTCACATGGCCGTGGGCGGACGCCTGGTGGGGGCGTGGTTCGTGCCGGGCAGACTCTTCAGCGTCAACGATGCGACCGCCCGCAATGTCGATGGCCTGTTTGCACGCAACGAGCGTCTGATCCTGGAATTCGACGGCGAGCAGGGCCCACATATCCAGGTGCTGGTCGGCGCACTGTTCGTCGGCAGCATGGGCACAATTTGGCATGGCAACGTGGCGCCGCGCCGGCAGCGCGCACCGCTGGCGCTGCCTCTGCCCACGGGCACTGAGGCCTTTGCCGCCCAGGGCGCGGAGCTCGGGCGTTTCAACATGGGCTCGACTGTGATTCTGCTGCTGCCGCAGGCGGGTGCGCGCTGGGAAGGCGTCAACGCCGGCCAGGCCTTGCGCGTGGGCGAGCAGATCGGACGATTGCCGCATTGAGCGCACCGCAGAACGCCTGGCGACCTGACGCGAGCCTGCAGCGACTGCGCCAACGCGCGACGATGCTGGCCCAGATCCGCCAGTTCTTCGCACAGCGCCCGGCACTTGAGGTTGACACACCGCAACTGGTGCGCCATGCCGTAACCGACGTCAACCTGCACAGCGCACAGGTGCGCTGGCCGGCCGGTCCCGATGTACCGCGCTACCTGCACACCTCGGCCGAATACGCGATGAAGCGCTTGCTGGCCAGCGGCAGTGGCGATATTTTCCAGCTTTGCCACGTGTTTCGCGGCGAAGAACAGGGGCCACTGCACAACAGCGAGTTCATGATGCTCGAGTGGTACCGCGTGAGCTGGCCGCTCGAGCACTTGATGAGTGAAGTGGACCAGCTGCTGCGCGCACTGTGGCCCGCCGGTGCGCTCGCAAACACGCAATACCTCGGCTATGAACAGGCCTTCATCAGCACAGTGGGCTGCAATCCGCTCACCGACAGCGATGCGGCGCTCGCCGACTGTGCACGCGGCCAGGGCTTCGATGACTGCTTGCTGCAGCGCTGTACGCGCGATGAAATCCTGGACCTGCTGATGGGCGCGCGCATCGGTCCGCAGCTCGGCAAGTCCGGGCCGCTGTTCCTGCATCGCTATCCGGCCAGCCAGGCGGCCCTCGCCCGCCTCGACCCGCAGGATGCCCGCGTCGCCCTGCGCTTCGAACTCTATTTAAATGGCGTGGAACTGGCCAACGGCTTCGAAGAGCTGGCCGACGCAGCGCAACAGCGCGCGCGCTTCGAGGCCGATCGCCAGCTGCGCCGCGCCCGCGGCCTCGAAGTGCCCGAGTGCGACGAATTCCTGCTGGCCGCGCTGACCCACGGGTTGCCGCCCTGCGCGGGCGTGGCCCTGGGCGTTGATCGACTGCTGATGCTGGCGGTGGGGGCGTTGCGCATTGATGAAGTTCTTGCATTCACAAGTGCGCATGCCTGAGCGTGAACTTAGGGCGACGCACCCGGAGCAACTATCGCCGGCACGCCCCGACCCGCCCGGAGTGATTCACCCGCCGACTGGCCGGGCGCCTGGGCTTGCGAATCTCGATGCGCGCCGGCTACTGCTTCGCGCGTGAAATGTAGGCGCCCGTGCGCGTATCCACCCGAATCGACTCGCCTTCGTTCAGGAACAGCGGCACGCGAACCACCGCGCCAGTCTCGAGCTTGGCGCTCTTCTGGCCGCCGGTGGCGGTATCGCCGCGCAGACCTGGATCGGTCTCGACGATCTTCAGCTCGACGTGCGGCGGCGGCGTCACCACCAGCGGCAAATTGTTCCAAAGCGTGACAATGCACACCATGCCGTCCTTCAGCCAGGTGGCCGCATCGCCGACAACCGCTTTTTCGGTCGAGTACTGTTCGAAGCTGTCGGGCACCATGAAGTGGTAGAAACCACCATCGTTGTAGAGGTATTGCATGTCGACGTCCATCACGTCGGCCGCTTCGAGAGACTCGCCCGACCTGAAAGTGCGCTCGATGGTGCGGCCGGTCTTGAGATTGCGCACCTTGATGCGATTGAAGGCCTGGCCCTTGCCCGGCTTCACGAATTCATTGTCGACGATCGCGAACGGGTCGCCATCGAGGATGACCTTCATGCCCGATCGTATTTCGCTGGTGGTGTAGCTCGCCATGTGATGCTTATCCGCTGGTGGCCGCAAAATGGGCCGGTCGAAGGGCGGCGTATGATAACGGCATCACCTGCGCGCCGCCACCGGCCGGCCGGCCGGCGCCAGGATTGCGTTAGGCAAATCGCGGCTTGGCGCACGGTGCCATAACATGGGAATGCTAGAATTTTTGACCTAAGCGCCTGGCGCCTGGCGTCAGGCGCCCGATTTGCAGGTTCAATCCAGGAGTTCGAGAGTCTTGACCGACACCACGGCCGTACCGGTACTGGTTCAAAGCGTCAGCCGCGATCCCGTGGAGACGCTCAACAGCCTGCTGCGAAAGAGCGGGTTGGCGGTGCATTGCACCTGGATCCCGGCCGTGCAGGATGTCCCCGATGCCCTGGAGCAGCTCAATCCCGAACTGCTGGTAGCCTTTGCCCCCTCGAGCAAAGACCTGATCGAAATCGCCTCGATGCGCGACCAGATGGCCTCGGCGGTGCCCTTGATCGTGGTGCGCGAGCAGTTCGACGAAGCAAAAATTGGCGAAGACATGGCTGGCGGGGCCCGCGACACCGTGGCGGTGGCGCATCCCGAGCACGTGCAGGCAGTGATCCGCCGCGAGCTGCGCGCCTTTCGCTTGGAGCGCACGCTGACCAACACCTTGCGATCCGCGCAGGACTATCGGCACCAGCTCGAAACCGTGCTGCGCCGCTCGAACGACGCGATCGCCCAGGTGCAGGAAGGCATCGTGGTGCAGGTGAACACTTCCTGGCTGGAACTGTTCGGTATCGCTGAATCGTCGGCGCTCATCGGCCAGCCGGCGATGGACCTCTTCGACGCCGATACGCAGATACCGCTGAAGGGCGCACTGGCGGCCTGCCTGCAGGGTCGCTGGAGCGATCACGTGCTCAAGGCTGGCGCGCTGCTGGCAGATGGCTCGGCCGTGCAGCTCGAGCTGGTGCTGGCCGGTGGCGACTTTGAAGGCGAGCCTTGCGTGCAGCTGATCGTGCCGGCCAACAAGCGCGACGACAAGCAGATTGCCAGCGAACTGGCCGACGCGGTATGCCAGGACCCAGCCACAGGACTCTGGACGCGGCGCCATATGCTGCGCCTGTGCGGCACGCGCCTCGCGACTCCGCCGGCCGGGGGCGTGCGCTGCCTGTGCCTGCTACGCCCCGATAAATTCACGCAGCTGACGCGCGAGCTCGGCGTCACCGCGAGCGAAGAGTTCCTGACCGAGATGGCGGCACTGGTGCGTGCCATGCTCGGACCCAACGACCTGGCCGGGCATTTTGGCGCCTCCAGCCTGCTGCTGATGCTCGAACGCGGCAACGCGCGCGACGCCGAAGCCTGGTGCGAGAGCCTGATCGAGCGCGTCGCCAAGCATAATTTCCAGATCGGCGACAAAGACCTGCACGTCACCTGTTCGGCGGGTCTCGCCACCGCACCCAGTTCCGATCCGAATCTCGACACGCTGGTGCAGGAAGCGATGGATGGGGCCCGGCGCACTACCGAGCGTGGCGGCAACCAGGTGCTGGTCAGCGAGCAGATCGATCACGACACGCGCGTGCTGGCCTACGACCAGGTCTGGGTGAAACACATCAAAGCAGCGCTGGCCGACAATCGCTTTCACCTGGTGCAGCAACCCATCGCCAGTCTCAACGGCGATGCGCAGAAGATCTACGACGTTGCCGTGCGCATGCTCGATCTGCAGGGACGCGAAGTGCTGCCCTCGGAATTCCTGCCGGCCGCCGAACGGAACGATCTGATGAGGAGCATCGATCGCTGGGTGCTGGGCGCCGCCCTCGCCTTTGCTGCCAAGCGCCAGCCGGACCTGCTGTTTGTGCGCCTCTCGAAAGACAGCCTGGTCGACACCACGCTGATGAGCTGGCTTGATGTGCAGCTGAAGAATTCCCTCGCCGAGCCGCAGCGCCTGTGTCTGCAGGTCACGGAAGATGTGGCCGCGCGCCATCTGCAGCCCACGCAGCGCCTGCTGGCGGAACTGCGCAAGCGGCGCGTGCGCCTGGCGCTCGAACACTTCGGCACGGGGCGCGATTCGCCGGGGCTGTTGAGCGCACTGCCGCTCGATTTCCTGAAGATCGATGGTTCGCTGATGCAGGGCCTGTCGGGCAACCCGGAAATGCAGGAGCGCGTGCGCGTGATCGTCGATGCGGCCGGCAAGCGCAGCATCCAGACCGTGGCCGAGCGCATCGAAGATGCCAATACGATGGCAGTCGTGTGGCAGCTTGGCGTGCAGTACATCCAGGGCTACCTGGTGCACGCGCCCGAAGAGGTAGTGCTCAAGTCGTGAGGTCCCCGCCCACCGGCCTGCCTGCTGCGCAGCGCCCGTCGGCCGCGCTGTTGCAGACTGCGGGGGCCACGGCGCTGACGTTGCTGTTGGCGGCCTGCGAGTCGCACAGCGCCGGCGGTTCGGTAGCCAGCCTCCGGGTCGGCGCGGCACTGGCAGCCCGTCAGGAAATAGTGCGCGGCGTCGATGCCGGCGGCATGCGCAGTTTCGATCCCTCGATCTCCACCGATATCCCCGCCGAGCGCGTACTCGACGACATCTTTGAGGGTCTCACGCACCTCGACCAGTCGGGCGAGCCGGCGCCAGGCCTTGCCACGCATTGGGAAACCAGCAGCGACGGGCGAACCTGGACCTTCCATCTGCGCGCTGCACGCTGGTCGAACGGCGAGCCGATCCGCGCGGGCGATTTCGTCTTTGCCTGGCGCCGCACGGTCGATCCGCGCACGGCCTCCGACTACGGCCAGGCACTGGCTGCGGTGCGCAACGCGATCGACATCAACGAAGGGCGTGCAGCGCCTGAAGCGCTGGGCATCGAGGCGCCCGACGAGCACACGGTGGTGGTGCAGCTGAACGCGCCGACGCCTTATCTCTTGAGCCTGATGAGCAAGGCCTACACCTACCCGCAGTACGCGCCGGCGATCCGCGCCTTCGGCAATGCCTGGACCGACCCCGGCCACATCGTCGGCAACGGCGCCTTCGTGCTGAGCGAGCATGTGATCGGCGGGCGCATCAGGCTGGCGCGCAACCCGCAGTACTGGAATGTCGCGCACGTGCTGCTGCAGAAAGTCACCTACCTGCCGCTCGATCGCGCGGTGCAGACCGATCGGTTCTTCGCCGGCGATCTGACTTTCACCGATTCCTTCTCGGCCGAACAGACCGCCTGGCTGCGCTCACGACTCGGCAACCAGGTTGTGAGTGCGCCGTACCTGGGCAACTTTGTGCTTGGCGTGAATGCTCTGCTGCCGCCCTTCGCCGGCAATCGCGAACTGCGCCTCGCGCTGACGATGGCGCTCGATCGCGAGACGCTGGTGCGCTATGTGCGCCAGGGCCTGTACCAGCCGGCCTGGACACCCACGCCGCCGCTGCCGGGTTACCACGTGCCGCTGCCCGATTGGGCCGCGCTCCCGGAAGCGCAGCGTCACGCGCTGGCGCGGCAGCACTATCTGCGCGCGGGCTATTCAGCGCAGCACCCGCTGCGTGTCGAGCTCTACTACCCCACCGATACCGACAATCGCCGCACTTATGAAGCCGTGGCGGCGATGTGGCGCAGCAACCTGGGCGCCGAGGTCAGTACCTATAACGAGGAATTCCGAGTGCAGATCAATGAGCGGCACCTGAAAAAGCTGCCGCTGTTCCACTACGCCTGGATCGGCGACTATCCAGATCCCTACACTTTCCTGCAGCTGTTCCGCACCGGCTTCGGCTACAACGACGGCGGCTACTCCAACCCGCGTTACGACGAACTGCTGGCACGCTCTGGCCTCGAGAGCGATGCCGGCGCGCGACTGGCACTGCTGGCCGAGGCCGAAACCCTGCTCAATGACGATATCGCCTGCATCCCGATCTACTATTACGCCAGCCGCCACCTGATCAAGGCGTATCTGCGCGGCTGGACCAGCAACATTCAGGATCGCAATCTCTCGCAATACATGTACGTACTCGAACACCAGGGCAACTGATGGCGCGCTTCGTGGTACGCCGGCTGTTGGGCGCGATACCGACCATGCTGGTGATCGCAACGCTGGCCTTCGCGCTGCTGCATCTCACACCGGGCGGCCCCTTCGACTCCGAGCGCACGCTGGTGCCGCAGATTCAGCACGCGATCGAGGCACGCTATCACCTCGACGAGCCGGTGTGGCGCCAGTACCTGCGATACCTGCGCGACCTCGCGCACGGTGATCTGGGCCCCTCGTTCCAGTATCGCGACACGTCGGTGAACCAGATCATCGCCCAGGGACTGCCGATCGATCTGGCGATCGGCGGCTATGCGATCGGTTTTGCGCTGCTGGTCGGTGGCGCCATCGGCCTGGGCGCGGCCTCGCGCCCGCGCTCGCTGCGCGATCGGCTGCCGATGACTCTGGCGATGATCGGCATCTCGGTGCCGACCTTCGTGATCGCCCCGCTGCTGATCCTGATATTCGCGATGCGCCTGCATTGGCTGCCCTCGGGCGACTGGGTCGGCGGGTCCTGGCGCCATCTGCTGTTGCCATCGTTGGCGCTGGCACTGCCCTATACCGCGTTCATTGCGCGCATCGTCCGCGCCAGCGCGCTCGAGGTGATGGGCAGCGCCTACATCCACACCGCACGTGCCAAGGGCCTGGGCAGCACCACCATACTGCTGCGCCATGCGCTGCGTCCCACGCTGATGCCACTGGTGTCCTATCTGGGGCCAGCGCTTGCCGGCGTACTTACCGGCTCCATCGTCATCGAGCAGGTATTCGGTCTGCCTGGCATCGGCCGCTTCTTCGTCAGCGGCGCACTCAACCGCGACTACACGTTGGTGATGGCTCTCACATTGCTGTACGGCGCGATGATCATCGTCTGCAATTTTGCTGTCGACCTCTGCTACGCCTGGCTCGACCCACGCGTGCGGCTGAACCGATGAGCACGCCAGCGCCAATGAGCGGATCCTGGCGCCATCTGTGGCGCCGCCTCGCCGCGCGGCGCGGCACGCGCGCCGCGCTGCTGACGCTGGGCTCGATCGTGCTGACTGCGGTGCTGGTGCCGGTGTGGTCGCCCTACGACTATTCGACCCCGGCCTGGTCCCATATCTTCTCTGCGCCGACGCTGCGCGGCGGGCAGATCTTCGGCACCGATGCGCTCGGCCGTGACCTGTTGGTGCGCGTGATGTGGGGCTGTCGCATCTCGCTGCTGGTAGGTCTGGCCGCCAGCGTAGTGAGTGTCGTGATCGGTGTGCTGTGGGGCGCCACCGCCGGTTATCTGGGCGGACGCAGCGATGCGCTGCTGATGCGCGGCGTCGATGTGCTTTACTCCGTGCCCTTCATTCCCTTCGTGATCGTGCTCAACGTGCTGTTCGGCCGGCACCTGATCCTGGTGTTTGCAGGCATCGGCGCAGTCTCCTGGCTCGACATCGCACGCGTCGTGCGCGGCCAGACGCTGGCCATCTGCGGCAGTGAATATATCGATGCGGCGCGCGCGCTGGGCGTGCGCGCACCGGCCATGATCTTCCGCCACGTGGTGCCCAATCTACTGGGCATCGTGATCGTCTATGCGACGCTCACGGTGCCGGCGGTGATTCTGTTCGAGGCGCTGTTGAGCTTCCTGGGCCTGGGCGTGCAGGCGCCGCTCGCCTCGTTGGGTTCGCTGGTGGCCGACGGCGCTAGCGAAATGCAATCGAACCCCTACCTGCTGATCATTCCGGCGACCTTCCTGGCACTTATCGTGTTGTGCCTCAATCATCTGGGCGACAGCCTGCGCGATGCGCTCGATCCCCATGAACACTGAACCGGCGCACCAGTCGCTGCTGTGCGTGCGCGGTCTGGGCGTTTTCCGGCCGGCCGCTTCGGGCGAGATTGCAGCGCTGCACGAGGTCGACCTGGATCTGCAGCCGCAGGAATGTCTGGGGATCGTCGGCGAGTCGGGTTGCGGGAAAACACAGTTGCTGCACGCGCTGATGGGTCTGCAGTCCGACAGCGCGCGGCTGCAGGGCAGCGTGCGCTTTCGCGGCGAGGAATTGCTGGGCGCAACGACCCAGCGACTCGCGCTGGTGCGCGGCCGGCGCCTGGCGCTGATTTTCCAGGATCCGATGAGCGCGCTGAATCCGTACCTGCGCATCGGCACACAACTGACCGAGGGCGCGCGCTCGCAACTGGGCATGTCGCGCCACACGGCGTGGCAGCGTGCCACCGCGCTGCTGGAGAGCGTGCAGATCGACGCCCCTGTGCGGCGTATGCGCCAGTACCCGCACGAGTTGTCCGGCGGCATGCGCCAGCGCGTGATGATCGCGATGGCGCTGATGTGCGAGCCGGACGTGCTGCTGCTCGATGAGCCCACCACCGCGCTCGATGTCACGGTGCAGGCGCAGGTGCTGGCGCTGTTGCGTGAGCTGCGCGCACGCAGCGGCATCGCCATGATTTTTGTTACCCATGACTTGAGCGTGCTGGCGGCGATCGCCGATCGGGTGGCCGTGATGTATGCCGGACGCATCGTCGAACTGGCGCCTGTGGCACAGCTCTATGCGGCGCCCCGCCATCCCTACACCGCGGGCCTGCTGCGATCGATGCCGCGACTCGACACGCCGCTGCACACGCGCCTGCCCGCGATCCCGGGCCAACCGCCGCGCTCTGGCGCCCGGATTGAGGGTTGCGCCTTTGCACCGCGCTGTCCGCTGGTGCATGAGCGCTGCACGCAGCTGCCGCCGCTCCGCTGCGTTGACGAGGGGGCGCACGCTGCCGCGCTGGTGGCCTGCCACTTCGACGGCTCGGCCCAGCGCCTGCGCGAGATCTGGACATGAGTGCCAGGCTGCTCGAAGTGCGTGGCCTGCAGGTGAGTTACCGGGCGGGTCATTCATCGTCGATGCACACGGCGGTGGACGGTGTCAGCTTCGATCTGGAGGCCGGTGAGAGCCTGGGCCTGGTAGGCGAATCGGGCAGCGGCAAATCGAGCCTCGCGCGCGCACTGTTGCGGCTGGTGCCGGCGCGTGGCATCGCACTGTTCGAGGGGCTCGACCTGCTGCGGCTGCAGGGCGCGGCCCTGCGCGCCACGCGCGAGCACCTGCAGATTATTTTCCAGGATCCGCTCGCGGCGCTCGATCCGCGCATGCGCATCGGCGAAATCGTCGGCGAGCCGCTGCGTGAATTCCAGCCGCAACTCTCTGCCGCCCAGCGTCGTCACCAGGTGCTGCGCATGCTCGAGCGCGTCGGCCTGGACTCGGGCCACCTCGATCGCTATGCGCACGAGTTTTCCGGCGGCCAGGCGCAACGCATCGGCATCGCTAGGGCACTGATGCTGAAGCCCCGGCTGCTGATCTGCGATGAACCGGTGGCCTCGCTCGATGTGTCGATCACCGCGCAGATCGTCAACCTGCTGGCTGATCTACGGAGCGAAATGGCGCTCAGCCTGCTGTTCATCGCCCACGACCTGGCCACGGTGCGCCAGGTGTGCGAACGGGTGATGGTGCTGTACCGCGGCCAGGTGATGGAAATCGGTACGCGCGAACAGTTGTACGCCGCGTCGCGCCATCCCTATACCCGGGCACTGCTGGGCGCCGTGCCGGTGCCCGACCCCAGCCATGCACGACCGGCCGTACTCAGTTCGACACCGGGCGACGACCGGCTCGCGTCAGCGCGCGGCTGCGTGTTCCGGCAGCGCTGCCCGCAGGCATTTGGCCGCTGCAGCGAGGAAACCCCGGCACTGCGCACCACCGAGGGTGGCCTCGCCGCCTGTCATCTGCCAGAAATCCGCTGAGCGCGCTACCAACGCCAATTCCCGCAATCCGCAAACTACAGCCGTCGTCCCCACAAACGGCTAACATTGGCGCCCTGCCCCTGGCAGCGAAGCACACGCAAGGTACCCGAATGGATAACCAGGACAAGAGCGCGGCTGGTGCCGCAAACCCCTACGCACAGACGCATGAAGTGCAAAATGGGCGATACGCTGGGTAAGATCGCGCAAAAGTACTACGGCGATCCGAGTCTCTATATGCAGATTTTCGAAGCCAACAAGAGCCAGCTCAAGGACCCGAACAAGATTTTTCCGGGCCAGAAACTGGTCATTCCCTGAAGCAACCATTGAGGAGCGTTAAGACATGATGACCAATAAATACAAGCTGGCCGGTTTACTGACGATGACCGCAGCGCTGCTGCTGGCCGCCTGCGCGAGCCAGATGGAACCCGCCCAGACGGCAATCGCGGGCATCGAGTCGGCGATCAGCTCGGCCTCGACGGATGCCGCCAAATACGTTCCGGAGCAGCTCAGCGGTGTGCAGGCCAAGCTGGCCGACCTGAAGGGCGACTTCGACAAGAAGGACTACAAGGCCGTGCTGGCCAGCGCTCCGGCGCTGCTCAGTGAAGCCCAGGCCCTGCTCGGCGCTGCGGCGATGAAGAAAGAGGCAGTGATGAAAGCGCTGAGTGCCGACTGGACCGGCATGGCCGCCTCACTCCCGCAGCTGGTCGCCACGGTGAAGAGCCGCGTCGATATGCTGAGCAAGAGTCACCATGCGCCGGCCGGCGTCGACCTGGCTGCTGCCAAGACCAGCCTGGCCGATGCGACCACACTCTGGGGCAAGGCCCAGGCCGCCTTCTCGGCGAACAATGTCGAGGAAGCCGTGAATGCCGCCAAGGAAGTGAAGGCCAAGGCCGAAGCCGCCGCCGCCGCGCTGAAGATGAAGCTGCCGGGCGCTGCGCCAGCCGCAGGCTGATTCGACTCTAGAATAAAATTGCCCGGGGCTGGACTGCACTGCAGTTCAGCCCCGGTCTCGCCTCAGGCCGGCACGGCCTCGAGCCGATCCACTTTGCGCCACCCCCGCGGCAGTACCGCACCTCGTTGTGCGCGCTCGCCCCGATAGTGTTTGAGGTCGGCGGCGCTGAGCGTCATCTGCCGATCACCCGCATGAACGCGCAGCGCCTGCCCGTCGGCCACCACCATCACGGCGCCCATCAATTCAGTGCGCGCCTCGGCCTTCTTGCCCGGAATGCCAAACAGCTTGTTGCCCTTGCCGCGCGGCAACTCAGGCACTTCTGAGACCTTGAACACCAGCAACCGCCCTTCGCTGTTGACCGCCGTGACCCAGGCGTTTGCATCCGGCACCGGCACCGGCGGCAGCACCAACGCACCAGTGCTCACATTGATCACGGCCTTGCCGGCGCGATTGCGCGACTGCAATTCGGCCAGCCGCACGGTAAAACCAAAGCCGGCATCGGTGGCCAGCAGCCACAAGTCGGCAGGCTCACCGATCAATACACCTGCGAAGCGGGCGCCGTCGGGCGGATCGAGGCGACCGGACAGCGGCTCGCCGGCGCCGCGCGCCGAAGGCAGGCTGTGTGCCGGCTGACTGTAGGCACGCCCGGTACTGTCGATGAACAGCGCTGCCTGCGTGCTGCGTCCGCGCGCTGCCGCCTGGAAAGCATCGCCGGTCTTGTAGGTCAGCGTAAGCGGATCGATCTCATGTCCCTTCGCCGCGCGCACGAAGCCGCCGGTCGAGAGCACGATAGTCACCGGCTCATTCACCACCAGCTCGGTCTCTTCGATGGCCTGGGCCGCGGCGCGCTCGACGATGCGGGTACGTCGCTCGTCGCCGTATTCCTCGGCATCGGCAACAATCTCGGCGCGGATCAGTTTGGTCAGCTTGGCTTTGCTGGCCAGCAGCGCCTCGAGCTCGGCGCGCTCGGCGCTGAGCTGCTGCTGCTCGTCGCGGATTTTCATTTCCTCGAGGCGCGCCAGGTGGCGCAGGCGCGTGTCCAGTATCGCCTCGGCCTGCTCGTCGCTGAGCTTGAAGCGCTTGATCAGCACCGGCTTGGGCTCTTCCTCGCGGCGGACAATGCGGATCACCTCATCGAGGTTCAGATATGCGATCAACATGCCATCGAGTATGTGCAGGCGCCGGGCGACCTTTTCGAGCCGGAACTGCAGCCGGCGGCGCACCGTGCGGCGCCGGAACTCCAACCACTCGGCCAGAATCTCCTTCAACCCCATCACGCGCGGACGGCCGTCGAGCGCAATCACATTGATGTTGACCCGGTAGCTGCGCTCCAGGTCGGTGGTCGCAAACAGATGCGCCATCAGCTGCTCGATGTCGACGCGGTTGGAGCGCGGCTCGATCACCAGGCGGGTCGGATTCTCGTGATCGGATTCATCGCGCACATCCTCGACCATCGGCAGCTTCTTTTCCGTCATCTGCTGCGCAATCTGCTCACGCACGCGACTGCCCGAGACCTGAAACGGCAGTTGTGTGACGACGATGTGTCCGGATTCCTGCTCCTGCTCCCAGATCGCGCGCGCCCGGAAACTGCCCACACCCTTGTCGTAAAACTCGATCAGCTCGACTCGCGCCGTAATGATCTCGGCCCCGGTGGGCAGATCGGGCCCTTTGATGTGCTTGAGCAAGGCGCGGGTGGTGAGCTCGGGATCATCCAGCAGCGCCACGCAGGCGGCAGCAATCTCGCGCAGGTTGTGCGGCGGTATATCGGTCGCCATGCCAACCGCGATGCCCGAGGCTCCGTTGAGCAGCAGATTCGGCAAGCGTGCCGGCAACTGCAGCGGCTCCTCCAGCGTGCCGTCGAAATTCGGACCCCAGTCCACGGTGCCGTCGGCCAGCTCATCGAGCAGCAGGTCGGCGTAGCGCGTGAGGCGCGATTCCGTGTAGCGCATCGCCGCGAAGGACTTCGGATCGTCGGCCGAGCCCCAGTTGCCCTGGCCATCGACGATCGGATAGCGATAGGCAAAGTCCTGCGCCATATGCACCATGGCCTCGTAACAGGCCGAGTCGCCATGCGGATGAAACTTGCCGATCACATCGCCCACGGTGCGTGCCGACTTCTTGTGCTTCGCCGCCGCCGACAGGCTCAGCTCGCTCATCGCATAGATGATGCGCCGCTGTACGGGCTTGAGGCCATCACCTAGCGCGGGCAGCGCACGATCGAGGATTACGTACATCGAGTAGTCGCGGTACGCCTTCTCGGTAAAGCCTGCGAGCGGGCGTTTTTCAATGCCCTCAAAATTCAGCTCCTCGCTTTTCATGTCGCGCGCCGATTGCTCACGCTGGCGGTTGGCGTTCGCGCTGCAGGCAGGGCGGCGTGCAAGGCGCGAGCGGGCCGCGGCTGCGAGAACGGCATCAGGCGCAGCGGCCATCGTCGACGTGAGAGAAGCGCGCTCGACGCCGGTGGGCGGAGGCGGCGAGCGCTGGGTGATTTCTCCCGGCCAGGATCGTCCGCGCCATGGCCGGCGCGGCCGGAGCCCCCAGGGACGGATTCACGGCGTTCCTGGCCGGGAGAAATCACCCACCGCTCACCGCCTCCGTGCACCTGCCTTGAACTCACCCCGCTCATATCTCCGCCATATTCCCACTACGCTCAAGCCATTCCCGCCTGTCGCCCGCCCGCTTTTTGGCAAGCAACATATCCATGAGCTTGTCGGTATTGTCCTTGGCATCGACCGTCAACTGCACCAACCGGCGCGTCAGCGGGTCGATGGTTGATTCGCGCAATTGCGAGGGGTTCATCTCGCCCAGACCCTTGAAGCGCGTGACTACCGGCTTCACGCGCGATTGCTCGGCAGCGAGGCGCTTCAGTACTGCGTCGCGCTCAAGGACGTCGAGCGCGTAAATTACCTGCTTTCCGGCGTCGATGCGAAACAGCGGCGGCATCGCCACGTAGATGTGGCCGTGCATCACCAGCGGGCGGAAATGGCGCAGGAACAGCGCGCACAGCAGCGTGGCGATGTGCAGGCCATCGGAATCGGCATCGGCGAGGATGCACACCTTGTGATAGCGCAGGCCCGACAGATCGGCGGAACCAGGATCGACACCAAGCGCGACCGCGATGTCGTGCACTTCCTGCGAGGAGCCGATCTCGCCGGGCTCGAGCTCCCAGGTGTTCAGAATCTTGCCACGCAAGGGCATGATCGCCTGGAAATCCTTGGAGCGCGCCTGCTTGGCCGAGCCGCCGGCCGAATCGCCCTCGACCAGGAACAGCTCGGAGCGCGACGGATCCTGGCAACTGCAGTCGGCTAGTTTTCCAGGCAGCACCGGGCCGTTGACGGCGCGCTTGCGGGTGACACGCTGCGCAGCCTTGAGCCGCTCCATCGCATTGGCGATCGCGAACTGCGCGATGCCCTCGCCGGCATCGGGATGCTGGTTGAGCCATAGGGCCATCGCATCGCGCGCGTGGGTTTCAACCAGTGCCGCAGCCTCGCGCGAGCTGAGCTTCTCTTTGGTCTGGCCGGCGAACTGCGGATCGCGGATCTTGATCGAGAGCACGTAGCAGACCCGGTCCCACACATCTTCGGCCGCGAGCTTGACGCCGCGCGGCAGCAGATTGCGAAACTCACTGAATTGCCGCACGGCGTCGACTATCCCTGAGCGCAAGCCGTTCACATGCGTGCCACCGGCCACCGTCGGAATCAGATTTACATAGCTCTCGGCAACCAGGTGCGGAATGTCGCTCGACCAGGCCAGCGCCCACTCGACCACGTCCTGCTCGGAGGCATGGCGCCCGGTGATCGGCTCGGCTGGCAGGCGCTCGTGCTGCTCGAGTTGCTCGAGCAGATATTCGCCCAGGTGACCGGTATAAAACCATTCCTCGTGCTCACCGCTGGCCTCGTTCGTGAATGTCAGGCGCAGGCCTGCACACAGCACGGCCTTGGCCTTGAGCACGCGCTTGAGCTCCGGCACCGCGAAGCGCTCAGTATCGAAGAACTTCGGGTCGGGCCAGAAGCGCACTGTGGTGCCGGTGTTGCGCTGGCCTACCGTGCCGATCTCTTCGAGCTTCGAGGAGACGCGACCGTCCTTGAAGGCAATGTTGTATTCCTTGCCACCGCGCCTCACCCAGCATTCGAGGTGCTTCGAGAGTGCATTGACCACCGAGACGCCCACGCCATGCAGGCCGCCAGCGAAGCCGTAGGATTTATCGGAAAACTTGCCGCCCGCGTGCAGGCGCGTGAGGATCAGCTCGACGCCACTGACCTTTTCCTGGGGATGTTTGTCGACCGGCATGCCGCGGCCGTCGTCCTTGACTTCGACCGAGCCGTCCTTGTACAGCGTGACATCGATCTGCTTGCAATGACCGGCCAGCGCCTCATCGACGCTGTTGTCGACCACTTCGTGCGCCAGGTGATTGGGGCGGGTGGTATCGGTGTACATGCCCGGCCGGCGACGGACCGGCTCGAGGCCCGAGAGCACCTCGATATCGGCGGCATTGTAATTCTGCGACATGCGCTTAAAGCTGGGCCTCTGGA
>JAYUZE010000150.1:0-3215 GCA_043752035.1 Gammaproteobacteria bacterium | reverse complement strand
GGCTGCAGCGCCGGCAGCGCGATTTCCCCGAGGCCTGCGAGCGGCCCGCTGTTCATCCAGCGCAGGTCATTGGCGATCTTCAGCAGGCTGACCGCTACGGTCTTGAGCTGTCCGGAAAGTTCCACCGCACAGTCCTGGCTCGACATGGCCTCGAAACAGTTGTCGCTGGGCTGGAAGCCGACATTGGTGAGTTGCGCCAGATGTCGGCAGAACACGCCGGCAAAATCCGGGTGAGCGTTGATACCGGTGCCGACCGCAGTGCCGCCCTGCGCGAGCTGCAGCAGGCGTGGCTCGACGGCGCGCAGCCGTGCCGCGCCGTGTTCGACCTGCGTGCGCCATCCGGATAGCTCCTGGGCCAGCGTCACCGGCATCGCATCCATCAGGTGGGTGCGACCGGTTTTCACGATGCCCGCGCATTCCTGCTCCTTGACCGCCAGCGTCGCCGCCAGATGTTTCAGCGCGGGCAACAACTGTTCACGCAGCAGCAGCGCAGCACTGACATGGATCGCGGTCGGGATCACATCGTTGCTGCTCTGGCCCATGTTCACATGATCGTTCGGATGCACGGCCACGCCGGCGCGCACCGCGAGGTGCGCGATCACCTCGTTGGCGTTCATGTTGGTGCTGGTGCCCGATCCGGTCTGGAATACATCGATCGGAAACTGTTGGTCGTGCTGGCCTTCGGCCACGGCCGCCGCAGCCGCGGCAATGGCGCGTGCGAGCCCCGGCTCGAGCAATCCCAGCTGCTCGTTGGCTCCTGCTGCAGCCTGCTTGATCAGTGCCACGGCACGGATGAAGGCCCGCGGCATGTGCCTCCCGCTGATCGGAAAATTGTTCACGGCGCGCTGGGTCTGTGCGCCCCAGAGCGCGGCGGCCGGCACCCGCAGCTCGCCCATGCTGTCACGCTCGATCCGATCTGCTGTTGAATTCATCATCCGGCTCCGTTGACAGACAGGCCCTTTTGGGCCGCGCGGCGAGGATCGCTTGCGCTACACTAGCGATTCTAACCTCGAGCGTTACCGCCTGCATGGACCAGAACCGACTACAGGCCCTATCTCCCATCGACGGGCGCTACGCGGCGGCGAGCCTGCCGCTGCGGCCATTGTTCTCAGAGGCGGGGCTGATCTGCGAGCGCATCCGCATCGAGGCGCGCTGGCTGCTGGCGCTCAGCGCCGCGCTGCCGCAGCTCCCAGGCTCGACCATGAGCACCGCCGTGCGCACGCGTGCCAGCGCATTGGCCGACAACCCGGGCGATGCAGCGCCGATGGCCGTCAAGGAAATCGAACAACGCATCAATCATGACGTCAAGGCAGTTGAGTACTACGTGCGCCAGGAACTGGCTGCGGTGGGTGCCACGCCTGCCACGCTCGAGCTGGTGCACTTCGCCTGCACCTCTGAAGACCTCAACAATCTCGGTTACGCCCGGCTGCTGGCCGGCGCCCGCGTACAGGTGCTGTTGCCCGAGCTCACACGCATCGGTGCCGCGCTGCGCGTGTTCGCCACCGACCATGCGAAGCTGCCGATGCTCGCGCGCACCCACGGGCAGAGCGCCAGCCCGACCACACTCGGCAAGGAATTCGCCAATGTCGCCGCCAGACTGGAGCGCGCTGTCAGGCGCCTGCAGGCGGTGTCAATCCTCGGCAAGTGGAACGGCGCGGTTGGCAATTTCAATGCCCACTGCGTAGCGGTGCCAGCGGCCGACTGGCGCGCGATCAGTCGTCAGTTTGTGGAGGCGCAGCAGCTGGAGTGGAATGCGCTCACCACACAGATCGAGCCGCACGACTGGATCGGCGAATACTGCGACGCCTGCGCGGCCGCTAATATCATCCTGATCGATTTCTGTCGCGATACCTGGGGCTACATTTCGCTGGGGTATCTGCGCCAGCGACCGGTGGCCGACGAAGTGGGCTCCTCGACGATGCCGCACAAGATCAACCCGATCGATTTTGAGAATGCCGAGGGAAACCTGGGCATCGCCAATGCGCTGCTGCGCCACTTCGCCGACAAGCTGCCGATCTCACGCTGGCAGCGCGATCTCACCGACAGCACGGTACTGCGCAATCTCGGCGTGGGTTTCGCGCACAGCCTGATCGCCTGGAGCGCATTGCAGAAGGGTCTCGCCAAGCTGGCGCCCGACCCGGTGCGCATTGCGCAGGATCTGGATTCAGCCTGGGAAGTGCTGGCTGAAGCGGTGCAGACGGTGCTGCGCGCCCACGGCGTGCCGGATGGTTACGAACTGCTGAAGTCCTGCACACGCGGGCAACGTATCGATGCAGCGATGCTACGCACGCTGGTGGCGCAGCTGCCGCTGCCGGCTGCTGAACGCGCGCGCCTGGCGGCCCTGGCGCCGCGTGACTACCTGGGATTGGCTGCCCAACTCGCTACCGGGGCCACCGCCTCGCCTTAATCTGCGGCTCCGGTCACATTCCGCCACCGTACAAGCGTGATCCGTTCGGCCGGTTGCCGGCGCGCTCCTGCCTACCATGATCGAACGCCGATCTGGTGCGTATTAAGGCAAATGGCGTGGGCGCAGACAAGCACAGCACGACCACCGAAACCTGGCTGGAGAGCATGGCCGCGGCCGAGCGCGTGGCGCCGCCGTTGGCGATTCCATTGCCGATGCCGGCTGCCGATGAGCTGCGGGTGCTGACGACGCTGGCCGAAGTCTGCCAATCGACCGCCGCGGTCGCAGCCACAGGTCAGCGCCTGATCTCGATCTTCACGCCGGATCTGGAACCGCCGCTGTATGACAATCCGCAGGTGATCGAAGTGCTCAAGCGCTTCGTACTCAGCCACAGTTTTGCCAAGGTGCGCATCCTGGTGCGCGATCACACCCGTCACTCCGGATCCAGCAACCGCTTCATGTCGATGGCCAAGCGGCTGACCAGCTATCTGGAGATCCGCATCCTGCTGCCCGAGCACTATCACTACACCTCTTCCTATTGCATCGCCGACGATCGTGGCATCGTCTACCGCCTGAACGCCGAGCGCTGGGAGGGCATCGCGGCGATCAACAGTCCGCCACTGGCGCGCCAGTACCTGCAGGAGTTCGACGTCGCCTGGCAGGCCAGCGGTGCGCATTTCCTGCGTCGCTCCGCGAACATGTAATTCGCACCGGCGTCGCCACACCAGCGACGCCAACCCGGCAGCCGCGGACCGGCACCTCCGGTCCTCCCGAACCGTATACTTGCCCGATGAGCTGGAAGCCCGACATT
>JAYUZE010000149.1:0-5537 GCA_043752035.1 Gammaproteobacteria bacterium | reverse complement strand
CAGTAGTTGTAGCCCACTTCCAGATCGGGATGATGATCTTCAATGTTGGCGATATGCGCCAGCGCATTGACGAAGCTCATGGTGCGGTAAAAATCGACGAATTTGAATTCGCGCCGGATGCTGCGCGCATCATCCGCCAGCCTCCATTCGGCCGACAGCGCGCGCAGCTGTGCGCGGGCCGCCTCAGGATTGAGCGCCGGTATGCCGCCTTCACAGGGTACGCAGCGCTTCGATGCCAGATCATTCATAGGGCAATCTCCTTCAGGTAGTGGTGCCGGCCGTGCGCCTGGGGTAGCGGCGCGCCACGTAGTGTTCGACCAGCTGCTGGAATTCCTCGGCGATATGCTCACCCTTGAGCGTCACGGTCTTGGCGCCATCCTCGTACACCGGCGCCACCGGCCGCTCGCCGGTGCCAGGCAGGCTGATGCCGATGTTTGCGTGCTTGCTCTCGCCCGGGCCATTGACGACGCAGCCCATCACCGCCACCGAGAGTTCCTCGACACCGATGTGGCTGCGACGCCATTCAGGCATGCGGCGGCGCAGATGCCCCTGGATGCTCTGCGCCAGGGTCTGGAAAAAAGTGCTGGTGGTGCGCCCGCAGCCCGGGCAGGCCGTGACCAGCGGTGCGAAGCTGCGCAGCTTCATGGTCTGCAGCAGTTCCTGCGCGACATAGACCTCGCGGCGCCGATCGCCATCGGGCTCGGGCGTCAGCGAGATGCGGATGGTGTCGCCGATGCCTTCCTGCAGCAGGATCGCCAGCGCGGCGCTCGAAGCGACGATGCCCTTCGAGCCCATGCCCGCTTCGGTGAGCCCGAGATGCAGCGGCTGGCGCGTGCGCTGTGCGAGCTCGCGGTACACGCTGATCAGGTCCTGCACACCCGATACCTTGGCCGAGAGCACGATGCGCGTCGCCGGCAATCCGAGTTCAATCGCGCGCGCGGTGCTGTCGACGCAGGAGCGCACCAGTGCCTCGTGCATTACGAGCTGCGCCGATTGCGGTTCAGGCAACCGGCTGTTCGCGTCCATCAGCCGTGCCAGCAGCTCCTGATCGAGGCTCCCCCAGTTCACGCCGATGCGTACCGGCTTGTCATAACGACAGGCGAATTCGATCAGGGCCGCGAACTGCGGATCGCGCTTGCTGCCGCGACCGACGTTACCCGGATTGATGCGGTATTTGGCCAGCGCCGCGGCGCACTCGGGATGATCGGCCAGCAGTTTGTGGCCGTTGTAGTGAAAGTCACCGATCAGGGGCACCGTGCAACCGCTGGCGTGCAGCGCATCGCGGATCGGTGCGACGGCTGCGGCCGCCGCATCGCTGTTGACAGTGATTCGCACCAGCTCAGAGCCGGCTTCGGCCAGTTCGCGCACCTGGCGGACGGTGGCCGCGACGTCGGCGGTATCGGTGTTGGTCATCGATTGCACGGCGATCGGTGCGCCGCCGCCGACCGGGATGCCAGCAATGTTCACCTGCAGCGTGCTGCCGCGATGCGAGTTCTGGCCCGGGGTGTTCATCGGGCGTAATTGTAGTGGCAGCGCGAGCCTTGCTGCTATGATTCGCGCCTCGTTGAAAGATCTGTCCGAAGAGTTTCGCCGCTGAACCCGCTGGGGCCATGCGGCGGACGCCGAAGGCGCAATTTCCGCCCGGAAACGCTCAGGCACCCGGAACGGCAGATGCAGACGAGCTCTGGAGAGCGGTGGTCCGATTGAGGCCACCCACCGAAGGGGTGCGGCAGTGGGGCAGAGCCCGGTGCCCGATCTCTCAGGTACGAAGGACAGAGGGGCGGCCGGTGCCTGGCGCGTCAGGGCAGCGGCCGCCCTTTTTTTATGGCCAGCATTTCGGGCCGGGAGCTGAAGAATTGGGATTGAAAACGCCTCTGTTCGATCTGCATGTCGCCCTCGGCGGCCACATGGTTGATTTCGGCGGCTGGGACCTGCCGGTCAACTACGGCTCGCAGATCGAGGAGCACCAGGCGGTGCGCAGCAGTGCGGGCGTGTTCGATGTCTCGCACATGTGCGTGATCGATCTCAAGGGTGCGCGGGTGCGCGAATTCCTGCGCCAGCTGCTGGCCAATGACGTGGCGCGCCTGACCACACCCGGCAAGGCGCTCTACAGCTGCATGCTGCGCGAGGACGGCGGCATCCTTGATGACCTGATCGCCTATTTCCTGGACGAGCAGTTTTTTCGCCTAGTGGTGAACGCCGGCACGCGCAACAGCGATCTCGAGTGGATACGCCGGCAGGCGGCGGCCTTCGATATCGCGGTTCACGAGCGCACCGATCTGGCAATACTGGCAGTGCAGGGTCCCGAGGCACGCGCGCAAGTGGCAGCGTTGCTGCTGCCGGATGAAGGCGCCGCTGGGTTGCAGCTCGGTGTGTTTGTCGGTGCGGCGATTGGCGCCTCGGTGGGCGCACAGTTCATCGCCCGCACGGGCTACACCGGCGAGGATGGCTTCGAGATCATGCTGGCGCGGGACGCCGCCGCGCCGCTCTGGACGCGTCTCAATGAGCGGGGGGTGCAATCCTGCGGGCTCGGCGCCCGCGATACCCTGCGGCTCGAAGCGGGCATGAATCTCTACGGCAGCGACATGAACGAGCATTTCCAGCCGCTCGAATCGGGCCTGGCCTGGACGGTAGCCTTCGAACCGCGCGAGCGCGCGTTCATCGGCCGTGCCGCGCTCGATGTGGTGCATGCGCAGGGCAGTGCGCGTGCGCTGGTGGGTCTGCTGCTTGAGGATCGCGCGATCATGCGCGGCCATCAACGCGTACTCACCAGTGCCGGCGACGGCCAAATTACCAGCGGCAGCTTTGCGCCTACGCTCGGGCGTTCAGTCGCGCTGGCGCGTATTCCCGCTGCGGCGGCCACGCCTGGCACTGCCGTGCAGGTCGAAGTGCGCGGCACACTGCTGCCGGGGCGCGTGGTGCGCCCGCCGTTCGTGCGCCACGGCAAGGCGCTGCTGTGAGTGCCAAGTTTTCGCATGCCCGGCCTGCGGTCGCTGGCGGCCGATTGCGGCCACCTTTGAGCCTGGGCCGCCGCTGAATCCTAAGGAGATCGTGACGATGAGCAATGTACCCGCCGACCTGCACTACGTACGCAGCCACGAGTGGTTGCGTGAGCTGCCCGACGGCAGCGTCGAGATCGGCATCAGCGATCACGCCCAGCATGCGCTCGGCGACCTGGTGTTTGTCGAGGCGCCCACCGTTGGGCGTGTGCTCAAGGCTGGCGAAGCCTGTGCGGTGGTCGAGTCGGTCAAGGCGGCCTCCGATGTCTACAGCCCGGTCGGCGGCGTGGTGCTGGCGATCAACGATGCGCTGGTGAAGGCGCCGGAACTGATCAATCAGGATCCTTACGGTGCAGGCTGGATCTGGCGCTTGCGACCCGATGCGGCGCTGGCCGGCGCCGGGCTGCTCGATGCCAGCACCTACGCGGCCGTGACGGCAGCCGGCTGAAGTGATCGCCGGCTGAAGCGATAGTAGATTTCAAAGGGGACGCGCATGCCATTCATTCCACATACCGGGCCCGAAGTGCAGCAGATGCTGGCGGTGATCGGCGTCAGCGATATCGAAGCGCTGTTCGATGAAATACCGAACGCGCTGCGGGTGCGTTCGCTCGAGCACATTCCCGAGGGCATGAACGAGCAGCAGGTGATGCAGCTGATGCAGGAGCGCGCGCGCCTGGACGGGCGGCCGCTCAATTTCATCGGCGCCGGGGCCTATGAGCATCACATTCCTGCGGCGGTCTGGTCGACCATCACGCGCGGTGAGTTCTACAGCGCTTACACGCCTTACCAGGCTGAGGCCAGCCAGGGCACGCTGCAGTCGATCTACGAATTCCAATCGATGATCGCGGCGCTCACCGGCATGGAAGTCGCCAACGCCTCGATGTACGACGGCGCGACGGCGGTGGCAGAGGCCTGCCTGATGGCGGTGCGCGCCAATCGGCGCTCGAATTCGGCCCGCATCCTGCTCCCGCGCAGCGTGCATCCGCACTATCGTGCGGTGGCGCAGGCGATGACCGGCAACCAGGGGCTGAAGCTCGAAGAGCAGGCCATCGTGCGTGAGCGCGGGACCACCAATCTGACTGCGCTTGCCAGTCTCGCCGGCCAGGATCTCACCGCGCTGGTGATCCAGCAGCCGAATTTCTTCGGCATGCTCGAGGATGTGGACGCACTGTGTGATTGGGCGCACGCGCAGGGCGCGCTGGTGATCGCGGTGGTGAACCCGACCTCGCTGGCGCTGCTCAAGCCACCGGGCCAGTGGGGCCAGCGCGGCGCGGATATCGTTGTGGGCGATGGCCAGCCCCTGGGTTGTCCGCTGTCGTCCGGCGGCCCGTATTTCGGCTTCATGGCTACGCGCCTGGAGTATGTGCGACAGATGCCCGGCCGCATCGTCGGCCGCACCGTCGATCTCGAAGGCCGGCCGGGGTTCACGCTGACCCTGCAGGCGCGCGAGCAGCATATCCGCCGCGGCAAGGCGACTTCGAACATCTGTACCAACCAGGGCCTGCTGATGATGGCGGGCACGATCTACATGGCGATGATGGGCGCCGGCGGGCTCGAGCGCGTGGCCAGTGCCTGCATGGCACGCACCGCCGAGCTGGTCGCGGCGCTGACGCGTCTGCCCGGCGTGCGCCTGGGGTTCAGCGGCGCGCGCTTTCACGAAGCCGTGCTGCAGTTCGAACGGCCCGTGGCGCCATTGCTCCAAGCACTGACTGTCGCTGGCATCGAAGGCGGGCTCGATCTGGCGCCCTGGTACCCGGATCTCGGCCCGGCGCTGCTGGTCTGTGCCACTGAAATGCGCAGCACTGCCGACATTGCCGCTTACGTCGCAGCGCTGGGCAAGGCGCTGGCTGGCGTGCGTGCAGCCTGAAGCAGTTTCGCCCGAGGAATGATTATGGCACTGAATCTTTGCGAGCCGCTGATCTACGACTACGGTTGCCCCGGACGCGGCGCGCACGGCCAATGGCCGGCTGCCGAGGCCGCGCCGCCATCGATCCCTGAGGCGCTGCGACGCAAGCAGCGCCCGGCGCTCCCGGAAGTGAGCGAGCTCGATGCGCTGCGCCACTACACCCGGCTCTCACAGCTGAATTTCTCCATCGACACGCACTTCTATCCGCTCGGCTCCTGCACGATGAAATACAACCCGCGCGCCTGCAATGCCGCGGCGATGCTGCCGGAGTTCCTCGGTCGCCATCCGCTGGCCAGCGCGCGCCACAGCCAGGGGTTTCTGGCCTGCATGTTCGAGCTGCAGGAGATGCTGCAGGAAGTCACAGGCATGCAGGGCGTGGCGCTCACGCC
The DNA here is from genome assembly GCA_043752035.1 of Gammaproteobacteria bacterium. Taxonomy (GTDB): domain Bacteria; phylum Pseudomonadota; class Gammaproteobacteria; order Steroidobacterales; family Steroidobacteraceae; genus FEN-1191. The sequence goes on along the minus strand of JAYUZE010000149.1, from coordinate 243 downwards.
GATGGCCGGCGCACACGGCGAATTTGCCGGCGTGGCGATGATCCGCGCCTACCATCGCGCGCGCGGCGATCTGCAGCGCAACGAGATTATCGTGCCGGCTGCGGCACACGGTACCAACCCCGCCACCGCCACCATGTGCGGCTGCGTGGCGCGCGAAGTGGCCGTGGGCGCCGATGGCGATGTCGATCTTGAGGCGCTGCGTGCTGCGGTCGGGCCGCAGACCGCCGGCATCATGCTGACCAA
>JAYUZE010000148.1:0-2588 GCA_043752035.1 Gammaproteobacteria bacterium | reverse complement strand
TTCTTCGACCAGCTCGAGTGTCAGCTTCTCGCGGATACACTCGGCGATGCGAAATTTCTCGCTGCGATCGGTCACCTGCCCGGCTGGAAACATGCGCTCGCCTTCGGGAAGCGCCACCAGGATCGTGCGCCTGAGTTCATCGAGGTTGCCGGCACGCAAGGCCGACACCGGCACGATCGCCAGGAAATCGGCGCGCGTGGCGAGCTGCCCGACGTAAGGCAGCAGCAGTTCGCGCGGAAACACCTTATCGATCTTGTTGACCACGCAAATCACGGGGCGGCCCGACTCGCGCACCCGTTGCAGCGCCAGCTCGTCCTCATCGGTCCAGCGTTGCGCTTCGAGCAGCAACAACGCCAGGTCACAATCGGCCAGCACCGCAGTCGCGGTGCGGTTCATGGCACGATTGAGCGCGCGCTCGTGACCCTGGTGCATGCCGGGCGTATCGACGAAGGCAATCTGCCCCTCGGGCGTATCGACAATGCCGATGATGCGATGACGCGTGGTCTGCGGCCTGGGCGTGACGATGGCGAGCTTCTGTCCCAGCAAGGCATTGAGCAGCGTGGACTTGCCGACGTTCGGACGTCCGATCAGGGCCACGAAGCCACTGCGAAAAGCGCTCATCGCCGTATTCAGCCGGGCAGCTGCATGAGCAGTGCCTGCGCAGCCACCTGCTCGGCGCGGCGCCGGCTCATGCCGCTACCGCTGGCCTTGAGGTGCAAGGCTTCGATCGCGCAGCTGACCTCGAACACCTGCGCATGCGACTCGCCCTCGATGCCGACCACGCTGTAGCGCGGCAACGCCAGGCCGCGCCCCTGCAGCCATTCCTGCAGGCGCGTCTTGGCGTCCTTCTGCTCATCGACAGCCCCGGCCGCGGCCGGCTCGAGTGCCGCCAGCGCCGGCCCCAGCACCCGCAGCAACAGCCCGCGCACCCGCTCGAAGCCAGCCTCCAGATACAACGCGCCGCACAACGCCTCGAAGGCATCGGCCAGTATGGATTCGCGACGGAAGCCACCGGTCTTGAGTTCACCGGCACCGAGTGCCAGCACGGCGCCCAGGTCGAGCGCCGTGGCGATGCGCGCCAGCGAGGCGCCGCTGACCACGGCGGCACGCAGCCGGCTCAAGGAGCCTTCATCTGCCTGCTGGTAGCGGGAATAAAGATATTCGGCGACGATCAGGTTGAGGATCGCATCGCCAAGGAATTCCAGGCGCTCATTGTTGGCGCGCGCCGCACTCCGGTGCGTGAGCGCCTGCTCAAAGAGCTTCGGGTCGACTACCTGATACTGGAGCTGGCGCTGCAGCCACTCGGCGGCGCGCTCGCTCATCACTGCAGATCGACCTGCTTTCTGAATTGCACCAGTATCAGCACGTTGCCAAACAGCGGCGCCGGGTCTTCGTAGTCGGCCACGGCCACCCAGCGATCGCCTTCGCGATGAATGTCGATTTCCTTGGCGGCGGGATGATCGACATACTCGACATCGAAGCGCTTCTCGATCGAGGCGCGCAGCGCCACCGGATTGATCTGCGAATCGCCCTTGGTATCGGCGGCCAGCTGTTCGAGCGAACGCACGACGCGGAAGTAGTTGAGGTACAGCGGCGTCACGCGTATGCCTACATAGACCAGGATGGCGAGCGGTATCAGCAGGAACATCCAGCCGATGAAGGTCACGCCACGTTGATGCTTGCGCATGTAACCGTCCTCCCCGGGTCAGCTTCCCGGATTAATCGATACGCTTGCCGATGCGACGCCAGTTGGGGCCACCCGAGCGCTGCAGATCCCAATTGAACCAGATTCGCGAGGCCCTGCCGACCAGATTCTCCTCGGGCACGAACCCCCACACGCGGCTATCCGCGCTGTTGTCGCGATTGTCGCCGATCATCAGATAGTGGCCGGGCGGCACCCTGATGTCGAATTTATCATTGGCGTCGGGCAAATCGCTATGTACATTGTCGTCACATTGATAACTGCGTTCAATGTTGCGGTTGCAAGTGGCCACCGGCGCGATGACGATCTGGCCGCTGGTGCGGCAGGAAAGCGTCTGGTGCAGGTGGGTGCCGAGCTGCTCCTCTGCCAGGCGCATGTTCAAGTAGCAACCGTCGTTGTAGCGGCCGCGGTCGGTCACCGGCACCGGAGTGCCATTCACGATCACTTGGTCGTCCTGGATCGAAACCGTGTCGCCGGGCAGTCCCACCAGCCGCTTGATGTAGTTCACGGCCGGGTCGGGCGGATAGCGAAACACCACCACGTCGCCGCGCTGCGGTTCACCCACGCCCATGATCTTGCGGTTCAGCACCGGCACCCGCAGGCCATAGGCAAATTTGTTGACGACGATGAAATCGCCGTCCAGGAGGGTGGGCATCATGGAATCTGAGGGGATGCGGAACGGCTCGAAGATGAACGAGCGCACCACCAGCACCAGCGCGGCCACCGGCAGGAAACTGCGCGCGTAGTCGACCGTGACCGGCAGCGCCACGGTGCCTGCGTCCACACCTGCCGCACTCGCCCGCCGCTGGCGCACGGGCGCCAGCAGGAAGCGATCGAGCGCCCAGATCGCCGCCGAGACCAGCAGCACCAGCGTCAGCACCAGCGA
>JAYUZE010000147.1:0-3081 GCA_043752035.1 Gammaproteobacteria bacterium | reverse complement strand
AGACCGATCAGGCTGGTGATCGCCATGACAGCCAGCAGCAGGTTGGTCGCGCTCATCAGAACCAACTGTAATTGAAACTGACGCTGACGCGCTCGTCGTTTACGGGGTTGGGCGGCACTTCGTGGCGCAGCCAGCTCTCGAACAGCAACAGCGAACCGGCCTGCGCCGGGTAGACCACCCAGGCGCGACTGCGGGCGCGGGCGCTCACCTTGCGCGGTGGCGCGGCCATGTAGCGCTCGAGCCGCGGGTCCTCGAATTTCAGCCCCGCGCAGCCGCGCGGCGCGCGCACGTAGTAGGTGCCGCTGATGCTGGCCAGCGGATGCAGATGCAGGCTGTGCACCACCTGGCGGCGCATGATGTTCGCCCAGCAATCGCTCATCACCAGCGTGCGCCCGCGCAGGTCGAAGTCGAGGGCGGCCGCAAAACGCCGCACGTGCCCCGCCAGCACGCACTCCAGCCGCGCGAAGGTCGGGGAGATGCTCTGCAGGCGGCACTGTGTCTGGTAGGAGGTATAGCCGCCGGGATAGTTTTTTGCAGACCAGTCGCGTCCGGCGCGATCATCGTGGCGCAGCTGCCGGCACTCGCGCAGCAGCTGGCGATTCAACGCCGTGCTGCCGCGCGGCTGCAGTCGGCTGGCGTAAACCAGCGTGGGAAACAGCTCTTTGGTCGCCATGAGCGCCAGTATAGAGCCTGGGCGCACCGCGCCTGGCGTCAGGCGATCCGCCGGCCGCCCTCGCCCTGCTCAAAGACCTGCAGCCGATGCCACTCGAGGTAGCTGCATTGGCCGGCCTGAAAGGGCCCAACCTTGCCGGGCAAGGCGATGCCCCAGGCCTGCAGCACGGCCGGGTTCAGCTGCTTCGCGACCATGAGATCGCCGGCGTCGGTGAATGAAATCAGGCCGCGCTCGAACAGCTGGTCGACATGGGGCGAGAACAGCAGGCCATTGGCGCCATCGAGCTTTTCGCGGTCGTTGCAGTCGCGCCAGGGCTTGATGTGGCGCGCCCGCAGGTGGCGCCGGTCGAGCAGTCCCGTGAGCCGGCACGATTGCTCATGACGCTCGACATGTTCGCGATACACGCCGAGCCCGCGCCGCGCACTCAGCAGGCGCTTGCGCGTGCCGGCATCCAGATCGGGCCGCGCCAGCACGGCCTGTTCGGCCACGTCGTCGGCACGCTCAGAGTTTTCCAGGGCCGGCGCCGCGCGCTGCAGTTCCTCGACCTGGCCGCCGAGCAATTCGCACAGCAGCGCGGCGAGCGGCTCGCTGACCGCGCAGAAATAGACCGCCGGGTTGGCATCGCCTGCGGCCCGCAGGGGCGAGAGCCGCGCAGGCAGCACCTTCTTCAGCGCCGGCAGATGTTTGGCCGGCTGCAGCGGCTGCAGCAGTTCCTCGAAATGCACTGGCAGGCGCAGGCCTTCGCTGCTGCGGCGTATGCCGCGGCGCCCAGCCGCAGCGCTGCGGCGCGCCGCGAACGGCGCACCCGTGACCAGGCCCAGCTGCGCCACCTGCCGTCCGGAGTGCACGAAGACGATATCCCCCGAGCGCGCCCGGCGCATCGCCGGCGCAGCCGACCACAGGTAACCGGCGTCGAGCTCGTGACGCCGCGACTGCGAGAGATTGACCCACCAGTACAATTGCGCTCCCCTGCCCGCCAGATCGGGCCCGGCCGTATGGGCTAGATTATCGCAACTGTAGCCGCGACTCCCGGAGGAAGCATGTCTCAATCCCGACGCTCTTTTGCCAGCGATAACGTCGCGCCGGTGGCACCCGAGATCATGGCGGCGCTGGCCGAGGCCAATAGCGGCACGGTGCACTCCTACGGCGATGACCCCTGGACTGCGCGGCTGCAGGCGCTGGCCGCCGAAGTATTCGAATGCGAGCTGTCGATCTATCCGGTAGCCACGGGCACCAGCGCCAACGCACTGGCGCTGGCCTCGATCACCCCGCCCTTTGGCGCGGTGTATTGTCACGCCGAATCGCACGTGAACTCCGATGAGTGCGGCGCGCCGGAGTTCTATGCCGCCGGTGCCAAGCTGATCGGCCTGCACTCGGCCGACGGCAAACTCGGGGCGGCACAACTCGCGGCGCCGGTGGCACATGCCCGCGAGATGGGCGTGCATCATGTGCTGCCGGCGACGCTAAGCATCTCGCAGGCCAGCGAATGGGGCACGGTCTATTCCTGCGCGGAACTCGCTGAGCTTACGCATGCTGCCCACGAACTGGGGCTCAAAGTGCACATGGACGGCGCGCGCTTTGCCAACGCGATCGCGCACCTCGGCTGCACCCCGGCCGCGGGCAGCTGGCGCAGCGGCATCGATGTGCTCTCCTTTGGTGGCACCAAGAACGGCGCGCTGGCGGCCGAAGCGGTGATCTTTTTCAGGCCGGAGCTGGCGCGCGAATTCGAACTGCGCCGTAAACGTGCCGGACACCTGTGGTCGAAGATGCGTTACCTGAGTGCGCAGCTCGTGGCCTGCCTGCAGAATGAACTGTGGTTGCGCAATGCGCGCAACGCCAACGCGCTGGCCGCACGCCTGGCCGCTGGCCTCAGGCAGCGCGGTTTCAGCTTGCTGCAACCCGTGCAGGCCAACGAAGTGTTCGCGGCAATGCCCGCAGCGCTGATCACCGCGCTGCATGCGCAGGGCTTCGAGTTTTACCAGTGGCCGGCGCCGCCGGGTCAGCCGCTGCCGGTGGTGCGTCTGGTCACCGCCTACGACATGCACACCGACGATATCGATGCGCTGCTGGCGGCGATTGGGCCGCGCTAGTGCCACACCGGCGCCAGCTCCAGGCGCTGGTGCGATCAGGCGCTGCTGCAATCAGGCGCTGACGGTGGTGTCATCCTGCTGATCGGCCGCCTGCCCCTGCAGGCTCAAGGTCAGGGTCGCCGAAGTCAGCATCAGCACCACGGCAACGGCCAGGAACAGCAGCGCGCTGCGTCGCAGCCGTGTAGTGCGCGCGAGCACCGTCAGACTCGCCTCGATCGCCAGCAATGCGGCAATGATTGCTATCACCGCGCAGGCCGTGGCTGCAGCAAATAGCAGCAGCGCGAGATTGGTCAGTGGCGCATCCACATAGGCGTACCA
>JAYUZE010000146.1:0-9005 GCA_043752035.1 Gammaproteobacteria bacterium | reverse complement strand
AATTGGTGCGCCTGGATGCGTGTCAACGCATTCGCTAGATGATAAATCGCATTGTCAGGCAGCGGCCGCGAACTGTGCCCGCCGCGGTTGGTGACCTCCAGCGTGTAATTTTGCGACAGCTTCTCGCCCACCTGGATGCCCTGGAATATCGGTTTGCCCTCGGCATCCAGCAACCCACCGCCACCCTCATTCAAGGCGAAGGCCGCATCGATCAGCGCGCGCTCGTGGGTGGCCAGATATTGCGCACCGTTGAAAGCACCGTTGGTTTCTTCGCCGCAGGTCAGCGCCATCTTCAGGGTGTGTTTCGGCCGGTAGCCTTCCTGCTTGTAACGCACCAGCGTGTCGACCCAGATTGCCGCCATTTCCTTGTCGTCGGCGACGCCGCGCGCATAGAAATTGCCGTTTTCCTCGACCAGTACGAAGGGATCGCGGGTCCAGTCCTCGCGTTTCGCCTCGACTACGTCCAGGTGCGCCAGCATTAGCACGGGCCGCGCCTTCGGATCGCGCCCTGCCAGGATCGCGACCAGCCCGCCTTCCTTGGGATGATCGGGGGCCGTGAACAGATGCAGATCGGCATCACTGTAGCCCGCAGCCTTCAGGTGCGCGGCCATGCGTTCGGCCGCCAGCGTACAGCTGCCCGCCGAGAGCGAGGTGTTGGTCTCGACCAGCTCTTTATATAGCGCCCGGAAGGCCACCAGGTCGGGTGACATCGCCGGCGTATCGGCCCAGGCCGGGAGCGAGCCTCCCAGCCACGCAACAGTGGCGAGGGCAATAGCTGTCTTCATGTGAGCCTCTCGTGTGATTCGCTGTGGATCGATTATAGGAGCAGCGCGGGCGTGCTAGCATACCTTGACTACAAGAACAGACGCTCCACAGGGGGATCAGTGCCGAGCACCGCGGCTGCCACCGAGTCGGATTTTTCTGCACACAAGCTCACCGCTGCGTTGGCCACCATCATCGGCGCATTCTTCGGCTCGACATGGCGGCGGGCACCTGGGTCGGTGGCCTGCTGCTCGATGGCTCGCGATCCGGGCGCGTCGCAGCGCCATTTGCCGTGCTATCGACGCTCTCATTGATCGGCATGCTGATCTACGCCGCACTCCGTCCGTATCGATTTATCAAGGGCCTGCAGGAAGTTACCGAGAGGACAGCGGCATGACGAAACACAGGGCTGCCGGACACGCCGATAGCGGAATGGAGCACTTTGGTTACCGGGAGTCGCTCGATCGGAGCATCGGCGCCTTTGGCAGCTTTGCTGCCGGTGTCAGTTACATCTCGATACTCACTGGCACCTTTCAACTGTTTTACTTTGGCTACTTCACCGCGGGGCCCGCGTATCTTTGGTCATGGCCACTGGTGCTGGTCGGTCAGCTCGCAGTCGCGCTGTGCTTCATGGAGCTGGCCGCGAAATATCCCATCGCTGGTTCGGTTTACAACTGGTCCAAGCTGCTCGGCAGCCGCATCGTCGGTTGGTCCTCGGGCTGGCTGATGCTCACCGCATCGATCGTCACGCTCTCGGCCGTCGTGCTGGCATTGCAACTGAATCTGCCGCGGATCTGGAGCGGCTTTCAGATCATCGGCGATGGCAATGGCACCTATGACTTTGCCACCAACGCTGTGATTCTGGGCACGGTGCTGATCATCTTCACGACCGTGGTCAACGCACTCGGCGTGCGCCTGATGGCGATGATCAACAGCACGGGCGTATTCATCGAACTGATCGCCGCCTGCCTGATCGCGATCATTCTGGCGCTCAACATCAAGCGCGGGCCCGGAGTGTTCTTCTCTACCAATGGTTATGGCGTCGGGCAAAGTGGCGGCTTCCTCGGCGCGTTCCTGGTGGCGTCGCTGGCCTCGGGCTACGTGATGTACGGCTTCGACACCGCGAGTTCACTGGGCGAGGAAACGCTGGAGCCTAGGCGCACTGCGCCGCGCGCCATCCTGCGGGCGATACTGGCTTCGTTCGTGATCGGCGGTGCCATCCTGGTGTTCGCGGTGATGTCGGCGCCGAATCTCGCCGATCCGAAGATCGGTAGCAGCAGCGGCGGCCTGCAGTACATCGTCGAGCAGGTGATGTGGGGCCCGCTAGGCAAGATCTTTCTGGTGTGCATTGTGGTGGCGGTGACCGTGTGCTCGCTGGCGGTACACACCGCAGCCATTCGTTTGAGTTTCGCCATGGCGCGCGACAATGCGCTGCCCTTCGGCGAGCGCCTCGCGCGCGTGAATCCCAAATCACAGACGCCGATAGTTCCGGCAGTGCTGATCGGTGTGATCGCCGAGCTGATCCTGGTGGTGAACATCGGCCAGCCGCAGATTTTCACGGTGCTGACCTCGATCGCGATCATCATGATCTACCTAGCCTACCTGATGGTCACAGCGCCGCTGCTGAGGAAGCGCCTGCAGGGGCAATGGCCCCCGCCGGATCTAGCGGCCGGCGGCTACTTCTGCATGGGCAAATGGGGCATGCTCGTCAACATTGTCGCGGTAGTGTGGGGCGCAGGCATGGCGCTCAACCTGGCGTGGCCGCGCGCAGCGGTCTACGGCACACCCTGGTACAACACCTGGGGCGCGTTCGTGTACATCGGCGTGATTTTGGGGGCGGGACTGGGCTGGTATGCGCTCAGGGGCCGCCACCACATCGGCACACTGGCTTCGCACGCGGCAGGCGAAGGGGTACGAGATATGCCCGTCTGACGACAGATCCTCTTGGGGAACAATCCTCAGGCAGCCTCAAGCACTCGGGTCGATGAGCACGCGCCGGTTGTGGGGCATGTGCACTGCGACATGTCTCGCCTTGGCGGCCTGCAACGAGCCACCAAATGTCGAAGTGACCGCCAGGTACCTGGATGATGTGACCGGCCACGGCATTCAGTCGGAGACTGCCGCCGCGGTTTCCTTTGTGTGGCCGCTCAATGCTGGTCGTGGCATGCGAACGAGCTCGCGATCGCCTAGCTGGGGAAGCGTATTGCCCGGCGACCCTCGGAAGCAGGAATAACTGTGGTTCTTTGACAACAGGAGTGTTCTTGGCGCTGAATTCGCACCATAATGCCTGCTTGGCGCGACCACATGAATGCAACAGGCGCCAACTGAAATTTTAGATTCAAGGGGAGATGCGATGTATACGAGAAACTATTCACATGGCTGCCAGTGGGTTGCCGTTATTGCGGCGCTGGTGCTGGTTGCCTTTCCGTGGGGAACGACCCTGGCCCAGACTGCAGCAGTTCAGACTACGGCGGCAAAGCCTGCTACGAGTAACGACGACACTTTAGAGCAGGTCGTTATCACGGGTACGCGCCGCACAGACCGTACCGTGACCGATTCCGCGTCGCCCATAGATGTAATCTCGAGTACCGAGCTGCGTGCGCAGCCCGCCGCGAACATGCTGGACCAGATCAAGAACGTCGTCCCTTCGTTCTTTGTCGGCCAGAACACGATCTCGGATGCATCGAGCCTGGTGCGCGCGCCCTCGCTGCGCGGCTTGCCCTCGGATGAAATCCTCGTGATGCTGAACGGCAAGCGCTTCAACCGTTCGGCGCTCGTCCAGGTCTATACCGGTGGCGACACTGAGCTCGCGTTCGGTTCGCAGGGATCGGACATATCCTCGATTCCTTCAATCGCAATCAAGAGCCTCGAGGTGTTGCGCGACGGCGCCACGGCACAATACGGCTCGGATGCTATCGCCGGCGTATTCAACTTCGGTCTGCGTGATGACGCGGGATTCGAGCTGCAAGCGCGTCTGGGTGAATTTCAGGATCACCGCGACGGCAGGGGTTACCAGGTAGCGGCGGACTACGGCCTGAAATTCAACCGCGGTTTCATCAACCTCTCGGGCGAATATAGTGATGACGCGCAGACGAGCCGCGGCGTAACGCGCCCGATCGCGCGGCAGTTTGCCCAGGACTTCCCGGCTCTAGCAAACCAATTGCCGAACTATCCCCTGCCGGCGCAAATCTGGGGCCAATCTCCTACCCACGGCTACAAGTTTCTGCTGAACTCTGCTTTCGACGTCACTGACAACAGCAAGCTCTACCTGTTCGGCAACTTCGGCCTCAACCGGACCAACGAGAGCTTCAACTTCCGCTCCTCCTACCCGGGCAGCAAGAATTTCACCGCCGTGGACGGAAGCACCGTCAGTCAGGGTGGCCGCTCCTTTTTCCGGCACCCGTACTACCAGACGCAATGCCCGGCCAACAGCGCCACCTGTCTGGCCGGCGGATATGTGCAAGACGCCAACGTCTTCAATTTGAGTTCGATCTATCCAGGCGGTTTTACGCCGCGGTTTGTCGGCGAGTCGAAACAGGCCTATGCGACGCTGGGATACAAGGGAAGGTCCGCCGGTGGTCTGGGCTACGATTTGTCAGTCTCATCGAGCCGCAACTCGATCGACCTGTCCATGTATGACTCGATCAGCCCCTCCTTCGGTGGCGCTTCGCAGACGAGCTTCGAGTTCGGCAAGCTGATCCAGAAGGAAACAGACGCCAACCTCGATCTGACTTACGCCTTTGACGCCGGGATGGCCAGCCCCCTGACCCTGTCGGGTGGTGCCGAGTTCCGCCGCGAGGAGTACACGTCGACGCCGGGCGATCTGCAGTCGTACGGCGCGGGCCCCTACGCGGCCCAGCACCCGCTTTACACCCAAACCTCGCCGGGCGTCTACTCGCTGGTGGGTACCAGCACCAATTGCAGTATGGCTGGCGCTGTCTGCACCGCCGCCGAATCGCCCGCGGCGAGCGGCTACGGTGGCACCAGCCCGACCTACGCGGGGACGAACAGCGAGAGCAGCCACGGCATCTACATCGGACTGGAGGGCGATGTCCTCAAGCAGCTCAGCATGGGCGTGGCTGCCCGTTACGAGAGCTATGGCAGTTTTGGCTCGGACACGGTCGGTAAATTCAACACGATCTGGCACGCCACCGACACGGTGGCACTGCGTGCCACGGTCGGCACTGGTTTCCATGCGCCTTCGCCGGGCCAGAACAACACTGAGGTGCTCACCACGTCGTTCGCCCAGGGCGTTTCGCTGCAGCAAGGCACTTTCCCGGTAACCAGCGCCGTGGCGCGGTACTACGGCGCCAAGCCGCTCAAGCCCGAGAAGTCGACGAACTACGGCGCCGGCGTCGTGCTGACGTTCTCACCCAGCTTCACCACGACGATCGACCTCTACAAAATCAAGGTCAGCGACCGCATCTTCATCTCGAAGAGTTATCCCGTGACTGCTCTCGACATCGCTGCGTTGCCGGAACTCCTGTCGGTCGGTGTGGGCGGAACGGTCCAGTACTTCACGAACTCACTGGACACCTCGACGAAAGGCGTCGACCTGGTCGGCACGTATCGCACGAATCTCGGCGACGGCAAACTCAACCTGTCACTCGCCTACAATTACAACAAGAGCGAAGCCACGAAGTTCGACTCGGCGGCGATTGCAACTTACCAGATCATCGACATCGGCCGTCTCGCACCCAATCATCGCGCCACCCTGTCGGGCAAGTGGACGCGAGGTAATCTCGGGTTGGACCTGCGCGGGAACTACTTTGGCGCGTGGGTCGATGCCAATGACTACCCGACGGCATTCGACGGCAGTGGCAATGTCACGGCGGGACAGGAGTTCGGCGCCAAGTTCACGGTCGACTTTGACGCCAACTACACGTTCCTGGAGCACTACACGGGGACGATCGGTGTGAGCAACCTGTTCAACACCTACCCCGACAAGATCATGAACACGGCCAACAACCCGATCGTGGCGCTGACGGGCGGCACGCCTGACGGCCAGGTATACCCGCGCAATGGCGGTCCCTTCGGGCTGAACGGCGCGTTCTGGTATGCCAGCATCAGGATCAAGTTTTGATCGACGCCAAGGCCGAAACACGGGCGGGAAGGCTGCGGCCCTCCCGCCCGTTGCTTTTCTGAGACTCTGACGATTCGGTCGTGATGTAGAGGAGTTGAACATGCGCACGAGCACAACGGCACGAGCCTCGCTGTTGATGCTGTCCTCGCCCGGCACGTCGTTCGCGGCGTGGCTTCTCGCACTCGCATCGCTCTGCTCACCCTGCATGGCCGCCTCGCCTGTTCCCGAGGGCGCAGAGCACGGCATGGTGGTCTCTGCGCATCGCCTCGCCAGCAAGGTGGGCCTCGATGTACTCCGCCGTGGCGGCAACGCGGTCGACGCAGCCATCGCAACCGCCTATGCGTTGGCAGTCACGTTTCCGGAAGCCGGAAATCTAGGCGGCGGCGGATTCATGCTGATCCGCATGGCCGATGGACGTAAGTCCTTTATTGATTTTCGCGAGACAGCGCCGGCTGCAGCGACCCGCACCATGTATCTGGATGCATCCAGTAACCCGGTGCCGCTGCTCTCGACACGTGGGCACCTCTCGGTGGCCGTGCCTGCCACCGTGGCGGGCCTCGAGATGGCGCGCGAGAAGTATGGCACGCGAGCACGCAGTGAACTCGTGAATCCCGCCATCGCACTCGCCTCGCAGGGTTTCGTGCTCGATCAGGGTGACGCTGAGTTCCTGGCAGAAGGCGCCGAGGACTTCCGCAAGGACGCGCCGGCCAGCGCCATCTTCCTGCGCCACGGGCGGCCGTACGCAGTTGGTGAGCGCCTGGTGCAGAAGGACCTCGGGCGCATGCTGCAGATCGTGGCGACGAGTGGCGCAACGGGCTTCTATCACGGGGAACCGGCGCGGCTGATGGTCGCGGGTAGCAAGCAGGGCGGTGGCCTGTTGAGCCTGGAAGATTTTGCCCACTACCGGGCCGTCGAGCGCAAGCCACTCGAGTGCGATTATCGAGGCAATCACATCATTTCCTCGCCACCGCCGAGCTCTGGCGGCGTTGTAGTGTGCGAGACACTCAACCTACTGTCGGGATGGCCACAGTCGCCGCCCGATTTTCACTCCGCACAGTCCGTGCACTACCTGACCGAGTCGCTGCGCCGCGCCTTCCATGATCGCAATTTGCAGCTGGGCGATCCTGATTTCGTGCACGCCGACGTGCAGAAACTGATCTCGCCGGAGTACGCTGACACATTGCGTAGCGGCATCGACCCCGGCAAGGCGACACCCTCAAGCTCGCTGCCAGGAATCCCGTCCCCGGGGGAAGGCCGTAGCACCACTCACCTGTCAGTGGTGGATGCGGCGGGCAATGCAGTGTCGCTCACCTACACCCTCAACGACTGGTTCGGCGCGCACGTGGTGGCCGCGGGCACTGGCATCCTGCTCAATGACGAGATGGACGACTTCTCCGCCAAGCCCGGTGTACCCAACATGTACGGTCTGGTCGAGGGAGAGAACAATGCGATCGCGCCCGGCAAGCGACCGCTCTCGTCGATGGCGCCGACCATCGTCACCCGTGATGGCAAGTTGTTGCTCGTGGTCGGCACGCCCGGCGGCAGCCACATTCCCACGGCGGTGATCCAGACCATGGTAAATCTGATCGACTATCGCATGACGGTTACCGAGGCCGTGAGTGCACCGCGCGTTCACGCCCAATGGATGCCGGATACGCTTTTCTATGAGCCCGACGCCCTCAGCGCCGATACGCGCGCCGCGTTGCTCGCGAAGGGGCACCATCTCGAAGAGATGGAGTACTGGAACCACGTGGCGGCGATTCTGGTAGGCGGCCCCGCGATTGGCAAGCCGTCGCACGGTCACGATCATCTCTATGGTGCGATCGATCCGCGTGTGGCGGTCGGCAGCGTGGCCGGTTACTAGTAGCATCGATATGCCGGAGTTCACCAGTCGCCTGGCGCAACTGGAAGACCTGCCCGCCCTGCGAGAGCTTATGCGCCGCGCGATCGAAGAGCTGCAGCACGGGTTCCTGAGCCCCAAGCAGGTCGAGGCCAGCCACAAAGTGATGGGCCTTGATACCCAGCTGATCAAGGATCAAACCTACTTTCTGGTCGAGCAGGGCGGCGCGCTCGCCGGCTGTGGCGGCTGGTCGTGGCGTGCCACGCTCTATGGCGGGGATGACAGCGTCGTGGCGCGCGAACCCGCGCCACTCGACCCCGGGCGCGATGCCGCCAAGGTGCGCGCCATGTACACCAATCCGGACTATACCCGCCGCGGCATCGGCAAATTGGTGCTCAGTCTGTGTGAGGGCGGGGCCCGCAAGGCAGGCTTCGGCCGCGTCGAGCTCATGGCGACCATGGCCGGTGTACCGCTGTACAAGGCCTGCGGCTACCGTCCGGTCGAAGCCATTGAATCGAAGCCGATCAATGGGGTGCGCGTGCCGCTGATACGCATGGAGAAACCCCTGGAAAGCGGCGGCTGATGCGATGGACTGCTCACGCGCGGCGGTCGCGTCATTCATCGCTCGATTTGTAAACGGCACGTTATCAAGGGCCGAGTGGACTCACCAGGCGCACCTGGTCGCCGGCTACTGGTATGTTGAAAAGTTCGCTACGGAGCAGGCGATTGAAGAACTGCGCCAGCGCATCCGCTTCCACAATGAATCAGTCGGCACAACAAACACCGACAGCAGCGGCTACCACGAATCGATTACCCGCCTATACGTGTACGGCATTGCTGTGTTCAGGTTGCGACAACCCGCAGCGAGCTTCGAGGAAGGGTTGGAATCCCTGTTGAAGTCGCCCATGAGTTCGAGTTCATGGCCGTTACAATTCTACTCGCGCGAGCGCCTGTTCAGTGTCGAGGCGCGGCGCTGCTGGGTGGAGCCGGATCTGCAGTCCATAGGCTGATTGGCGCTGGCCGGGCTATTGAGCCTTGATGCCCACGATGTTGTAGGCCGTGACGGGACGTTGCATGCCCTTGAGGGTCAGTTCTCCTGCAGGTTCGACCTCGAACAAATGGGAAGTTGTTGCCAGCAGGCGTTTGGACACCAGAATCTGCCCAGGCTTGGCCTCACCGCACAGGCGTGCCGCGAGATTGGTCACCGGACCGATGGCGCCATAGTCCCAGCGCCCCTCGTAGCCAATGGCGCCGATGGTCGCGTAGCCTTGCGCAATGCCGATGCCGAGCTCGAGTTCATAACCCAGGTTGCGCCAGGTC